>CAIRTN010000085.1 GCA_903881515.1 uncultured Rhodospirillales bacterium
CTAGCGAGGTCGAACGCGCGGTGGCCGGCTGCGGCAAAGTCAGCGTGCTCGCCCTCGGTCCCTGGACCTCCTTCCGCCTCTACGCCCCCCGTCTCGGCGATCGCATCGACAGCGTCATCGCCCAGGGCCGCCCGCTGCGCAGCACCGAGGAAAGCGAGAAGACCAGCTTCAACTGTGCCTACGACAAACCAGCCTGCGAGGCGACCTTCCCCCGGATCCAGGCCCTGGGCGGCATCTTTGTCGATGTGCCAAAAGAAGCCGCCCCGCCCTATTCGCCCAACCTGGCGATGGTACAGGCGCTGCACCCGGACGGCCTGGCCGGCAGCCTGCAAGCCGCCCTGATGGTCAACCCCACCATGTGGGCCGAGGGCGACGCTGCCTCCGGCAACAAGGCCTTCCTATGGGACCAGCTGGCAGCCCTTTACCTGCTGCGCCCCGAGCTGTTCCACAAGGTCGCCGGCCACTGGGAACCCAACGCACCGGTCGACGAGGTGCGCCGGCTCTGGACCGCCTATACCAACACCCGCTGACTAAAGCCCCTGGTTCGGCGCCAGCCTGCTGCCGTCGATCATCCGGCGGTAGCGGAACGGCGCCGGGTCTACGATCGGCCGCGCCCCGCTGATCAGATCGGCCGCCAGATGCCCCGCCCCCGGTCCCAATCCGAAACCGTGCCCGGAAAACCCGGTCGCCAGATAGAACCCCGGCAGACTTTCGACGGCATCGATCACCGGTACCGCATCCGGCGTCGCATCGATCAACCCGCCCCAGCTTCGCGCCAGCTTCACCCCCTCGGCGGCAGGAAACACCGACTTGAATTGCGCCAGCCCATCGACCAGCAGCGCATCATCCGGCGCGGGGTCCAGCACCCGGACCGCCTCGAACGGGCTCGCCTGGTCCATCCGCCAGCGCGCCCAGCCGCCGAACGCGGCCAGGAACTCATGCCCGCTGCGCAGCTTCAGCTTGCCGCGGCGGATCTTATAGGTCGCCAGGAAATCCAACCCGAACCGCAGCGTATCCGGCGTCAACGGAAACGTCCCGGTGCCGCTCATCGCCACCAGATAGCCACCCTCTTCCGTGCGCCGCAGGCAGAAGCCGGGCGTGGCCACATTGGCGCCGATCACCTCCGGCATGGCCGTGGTCTCCAGCACCGAGGCCCGCACCGAAAGCTGCGGCAGCCTTATGCCATGCCGCCGGCAGAACAGCGTGCTCCACGACCCCCCGGCCAGCAGCACCGAGCCAGCGCGGATGCGCCCCTTCTCGGTAATCACCCCGGCCACCCGGCCGCCCTGGATATCCAACCCGCGCACCGCACACCCCTGCATCAGATGCGCACCCAGCCGCCGGGCCGCGGCCATGATCGCCGGCGCCGCCTTGCCAGGCTCCGACCGTCCGTCGCTCGGCGTATGCAGCCCGCCTTTCCACTTCTCCCGCGACCCCGGCATCAGCGCCGCGATCTCGACACTGCCCAGCACGTGGCTGTGCACCTGCTCCCCGCGCGCATGATCGGCCCAGCGCTGCCAGGTGGCGATCTGCTCATCGTCGTTGGAAACAAACAGCACCCCGGTATTGGCCCAGCCAACATCGGCGCCAATCTCGCGCGCCATATCGGCCCACATGCCGATCGAATGCCGCGCCAGCGGGATCTCCCCCTTGTCGCGCCCCTGCTGCCGGCACCAGCCCCAGTTCCGGCTGGACTGCTCGGCCCCCACCAGCCCCTTCTCCACCAGCGCCACCGAAACCCCGCGCTTGGCCAGCGCATAAGCCGCGCTCACCCCGGCGATCCCGCCGCCGATCACCACGACATCGACCGCCTCCGGCAAGGCCGCGTCCGACTCGATCCGCGCCAGCGGCTGACGCAACATCATGGCTCCGGGCTCGCGCGCATCGCCAGCGTGCCCTCCTCGTAGCTACCCTGATAACTAATCCCGCGGCGTGCGCCCCAGACCCAGGCACTGGTGTACAACGGTATCAACGCCTTCTCCTCCATTGCCAGCCGCATCGCCTGCCGCTGCACCGCAAGCCGTGTATCCGGCTCCAGCGCCCCCGCCGCCATTTCGATCAGCCGGTCGACTTCGGCGTTCGCGTAATGGCCACGGTTAAAGCCACCCAGCCCCTTCGCCGGATCGACCGAATGCAACGCCTGACGCAGCACCACGATGCTGTCCCCGGTATCGCTGCCCCAGCCGTTCAGCACCAGATCGAAATCCTGCCGGCTCAGCCGCGCATAAAACACAGCCTGCGGCTCGGCCTGCACGTCAGACTGCACGCCGATACGCGCCATCATCTGCGCCACCGCCAGACAGGTCGCCCGGTCATTGACGTAACGCCCGTTCGAGCAATGCAGCACAAGGCGGAAACCGTTGGGGTAGCCGGCCTCGGCCAGCAGCCGCTTGGCGGCATCGACGTTGAATTGCTCGGCTGTCTGCGAACCATCGAACCCGAACATCCCGGCCGGCACCACCTCGTTGGCTACCGCCCCCATCCCGGCCATCACCCGCTCGACCAGCGCGCTCCGGTTGATCGCGCGCGACAGCGCCTCGCGCACCTTCGGGTTCAACAACGGGTTCGGCTGCAGCCGCTTGCCCCGGTCGTCGATCACGTAGGCCCCCGAGTCCGGCGCGAAATTCGGCGCCAGGAACATGCTGCGGTTGCCCTCATGCACGAACAGCCGAAACCGCGGATCGACGCGCAGGCGCTCGATATCGCTCATCGGCACCTTATCGATCAGATCCACCGCCCCGCTCATCAACGCCACCAGCCGCGCGGCGTCATTCGCCACCGGCTGGATCGACACAGTGTCCCACGGCCCGGCCGGGTGCCAGGATTTCGCATTGCGCACCAGTTGCAGCGCGCCGCCCGGCGACCAGCGCTCCACCCGGAACGCCCCGGTGCCGATCGCCGCGCTGAGATCGTTGAACGCCTCGGTTGCCGCCGGGCGGGAGCGCACGATGCCGATCCGCACGAGATCGCCCAGCAATTGCGGGTAGGGCGACACCGTCTCGATCCGCACCACATCTGATGTCGGGATGCTCACCGAACGGATCGCGCGGACATAGGGCGCGTAGGTGCCGACCGAACTGGAAACCCCGCCGGCCCGCGCAATGGAAAACGCGATGTCCTCCGCCTTCAAAGGCGTGCCGTCGCTGAACACCACACCCTGCCGCAGGGTGAAATCCCACGCCGTCGGGCTGACCAGGCGCCAGGAGGTGGCGAGACCCGGCACGAATTTCAGCTCGGCATCGCGATCGACCAGCGTGTCGTAGACATGGCGCAGCACCGCCTCGCCGGTCTGCGACGGGGCGACATGCGGGTCGAGCGCGGCGATGTCGGATTGCAGCGCGATCGACAGGCTCGCCGCCCGCGCTGTCCCGCCGGCCAGCAGCATCAGAACCGCCGCCCAGCGCCGCATCCTAAGCCTCCGCCGCGAAGATCCGGGCCCGCAGCGCCGGCTCGACCTCGGCCATCTGCGCGTGCGGATCGATCAGCCCCATCGAGAACGGCCAGTCCGACCCGAACAGCACGTGCTCGGCGCCAAACGCCTCGGCCACCACCGGCAGCATCGAAGCCGAATGGGTGATGCAATCCGCGTATAAATCGCGAAACGCCTGCCGCGCCGGCCGCACCCCCTCGACATAGGCCCCCGGTCGCCGCACGGACTGCCCGCGCTCCAGCCGCCCGACCACGGCCGCCGCACTGCCGCCGCCATGCGCCAGGATCACCCGCATCGCCGTATACCGCTCCAACACCCCCGACATCGCCAGATGCGCCGCGGCCAAAGCGGTCTCGCCCGGACCGCCCAGCAGATTGTGCAGGAAGAACGCATCCAGCCGCGGATCAATGCCGCTGACCGGGTGCAGCAGCACGGTGCCGCGCGCCTGGTTCAGCGCGGCCCAGAGCGGCTCAAACGCCGGGCTGGAGATGGAAAACCCGTGCCGAGCGGAACCTGCCGCCATCGCGAAACGCACATGGTCAGGATGCTCGGCGGCGATGCGCCCGACGATCTCGGTGGCGAGAGCGGGGTGCTGCACCGGCAGGTGAAACACCGGCGCCAGCCGGTCATGGCCGAACGCCACCGCCGCCAGCGCCGGGTTCAGATACCCGACCCACTGCGCGGTCGCCGCTTCATCCAGGCCCAGCCGGTAGAGCGGCGGCGGCGCGGAGATCCAGGCCCGCTGCACGCGCTGCTTGTCCATCCAGGCCAGCAGCGCCTCCGGCCGGAACACCGAGGGGGCGGCAAGCGCGCCGCCCTCGGCGAAGGACAGGCTGGGCTTGTCAGGCTGCCAGTCCACTCCAGGCAATTCCGCCAGCCCAGGCACCACCGGCGCGATATGGGCATGAATGTCGAGCGCGATCGTCTGCATCAGCGTGCCCCCGCGAGATCGGCCAGCACCATCTGCGCCGTGTTGTGCCCCGACAGGCCGGAAATGAAGTTGCCCGGCCAGGTGCCGTTGCCGCTGAGATATAGCCCCTGCGTCGGGGTGCGGTACTGGTGCAGCCCCGGCAGTGGCCGCATCCAGAAGCTGTTCCACGGCGCGAGGTCGCCATGCGTCATGTTCGCTTCGACCAGGCCGAATTCGCGCTCGAACTCCTCGGGGTCGATAACCCGGTAGTCGCTGATCAGGTCAGGCAGGTTGGGCATGTAATCGGCCACCGCGGCAATGGTGCGCTTGGCCAGCAGATCGCGCTGGTCCGCCCAGGTGCCGCTGGCCAGGTGATACGGCGCGGTGCCGACATTCAGGCTCAGCAGATGCTTGCCCGGCGGCGCCAGCCCGTCGGAACTCAACGTCGGACACAAGCCCCAGACAACCGGCTTCTCGGCAATCACCCCCTGCACCATCGCGGCGTGGCCAGCCTCGAGATAATCCAGCGAGGGGGAGATGCGGAACTGTGCCGCGGCCAGCGCCAGCGGGTCGGCACCCTCGGGGGGGTTCGCGTAGCGCGGCACGCCGTCAAGCGCGACGACCACCTTGAACGCCTTGCCGGCCATCTTGCGCCGCCCCATCCGGGCGCGGAAATCCGACCAGTCCGCATCGTCGCGCATGAGGTCGACCACGGTCGCGCGCGGGTTCATCGCCGAGATCACCACGCGGGCACGGTATTCCTCGCCGCTGCTGGTCACCACGCCCTCGACGACGCCGCCACGGGTCAGGATGCGGTACACTGTGACCTCGGTTTTCAGCACCGCACCACGGCTGCGCGCCGAGGCCACCATGCTGTCGATGATCGCGCCCATGCCGCCGACCGGCATCCCGGTCGATCCGCGCAGCGGCATGCGGCGGGGGTCATCCGCGGCGTCGGCACGCAGCGACGCGAGCGACAGCGGCCGCATCAGCAGGTTGGCCGGGGTGCCGGGGGTGGACGGGGTGACGCTGCCGCCCACCACCGTCATCGGGCCGATGATGGTCTGGGTCTGCCAGGCGAGACCGAACTCGTCGAACAGATCGCGTGCGCTGCCGAAGAAGATCCGGCCGTAGGCTTCCTGGTCGTCCACCGAGGTCAGGTTGCGCACGAGGTCCTGCAATGACGGCGGCGGGCCGAACACCGAGATTCCGAGCTTCTCAGCGAACGCCTGCAGATAGGCGAAGAACGCGTCGTAGCGGGCGGACTCGCCGGGGGCGAAAGCGTCGAACTGCTTGACCATCCGCGCCTTGTCGCGCCAGCCGACGAACAGCGAGCCGTCGGCCAGCGGATGCACCAGCGTGGGGTCCAGCGGCTGGAAGCGCAGGCCGTGTTTCTCCAACTCCAGATCGGCGACGATCTTCGGCTCCAGCGATCCCGGCGAGTTCGCCACCGTGGTGCGATACCCCGGCATGAACTCCATCGTCGCCACCGGCCCGCCGAAGCGCTGGCTGCGTTCCAGCACCGCCACGCTGAGCCCGGCGCCGGCGAGATAGCCGGCGGCGACCAGGCCGCTATGGCCACCGCCGATGACCAGGGCGTCGTACTGGTTCACGCTCATCAATCAAGCAGGGCGTTGGTGAAGAAGCTTTCCGGTGCGCGGTTGGTGGAGATCTCGCCCACGCCTTTCAGGGTGCCGATCAACGCATCCCACTCGGCGACCGTAGAGCGGCCCCAGCCGGCATCTTTCGGCGAGGTGCTCAGCGCCTCCAGCCCCTTCACGTAGTCCAGGCACTGTTCCGGCTTGCCGGCGATCTGGACCTTGGAGCGGATCAGGGTGCAGGCGGCATCCTCGTCGGCGGCGACGTCGGCGAAGCCGCGTTTGACCGCCTTCAGCAGCCGGCGGATCGCCTCGGGCTTTTCCTGCAACGCGGTCTCGTTCACCGCGAAGCCGAAGCCGAGCAGCGGCACGCCGAAGCTGGCGAGTTCCATGATTTCCGGCTCCTTGCCGGCGCCGCGCACGATGGCGCCATAGGCGTGGCTGTCGCCACTGACCACATCGACCGTGCCGGTCAGCAGGGCGGCGGTTTTCGCGGTGGCGTCGAGCGAGATCACGTTCAGCGAGGCGATGTCGATCTTGTTGGCGCGGCAGAACACGCTGAGCCCCAGCCCGTCCGAGCCGCCGGGGGTGCTGCCGATTTTCAGGCCCTTCAGCGCGGCGGGGCCATCAAGCTTCACCTTGCCTTTCAACCCGACGAACGAGGCCGAGGTGCGGTGCTGATAAACCGCCACCACCTTGAGCGGCACGCCCTTGGCCATCGTCGCCGCCGCGTTGGTGATGTTGAGGTGCCCCATGTCGAAGCCGCGCTGGCCGACCAGCAGGGCGGTGGTGTTGGAGCCCCTGCCCTGCTCGAAAGCAACATCGACGCCGGCGTCGCGGAAATAGCCCTTTTCCTGCGCCACGAAGAACGCCGCGTGATAGGGCAGCCAGCCCCAGTCCAGCAGCAGCTTCACCTGATCCGCCGCGCGGGCCGGCCGCGCCAGCAGGCCGCCTGCCGCCAGTCCCAGCGCCGTGCGCCGCGTCAGCTGTGAACGTATCGCCATTGTTCTAATCCTCCCGCGTCCGCTGGCTGGCATGCCAGGGGATCACCGCTGCCTCGAAATACTCCGCCAGGTACCAGACCAGCACCCCGAACGCCGACACCAGCACCACCGCGGCGAAGGCCGTCGGCACTTCCAGATTGCCCACCGACTGGATCAGCATGTGGCCAAGCCCGTTGTTGGAGGCGACGAACTCGCCGACCACGGCGCCCACCGGGGCCAGCGTGATCGCCACTTTCACACCGGCGATGATGCTCGGCAATGCCGTCGGCAGCCGGATTGCGCGCAGGGTCTGCCAGCGGCTGGCCCCCATCGAGCGCGTCAGCAGCAACAGCTCCGGATCGGCCGAGCGCAGGCCGGTGACGGTGCTGACCAGGATCGGGAAGAAGGTGAACACCACCACGAAGATGATCGAGCTTTTCAGCCCGAAGCCGATCCACACCAGCAGCAGCGGCGCCACCACCACTTTGGGCACCGCGTGGAACACCACCAGCCAGACATAGATCACCCGCTCGACCGTGCGCGAGGCCGCAATCAGCGCGCCCAGCACCAGCGAGATCGCCAGCGCGATGGCAAACCCCGCCACCGCCGCCCAGGCGGTATAGCGCGCCTGGTCGAGCAGGATCGCCCATTTCTCCACCATCACCAGCGCGATCTCGCTCGGCGCCGGCAGCAGGTAGGACGGCAAAGCGAGCCAGCGCACGGTCAGTTCCCACAGCACCAGCCCGCCCAGCAGGCTGGCCAGCGGCAGCGCCACACTGCCGAGCCAGCCGCGATAGCGCGCATGGCGCGGCATCGGGTCTTCGTCGGTCACCGCATGCAGGTCGGTCATGCCGCCAGCACTCCGGAGCGTTCGAACTGGGTGCGGATGCGCCGCACCAGCGCGTTGAACGCTGGTTCCTCGCGCAACGCCAGGCCGCGTGGGCGCGGCAGATCGACCTCGACATCGTCCAGGATCACGCCGGGGCGCGGCGACATCACCAGCACGCGGTCGGACAGCAGCACTGCCTCGGGGATGGAGTGGGTGATGAACACGCAGCTGGTTTTGCCCGCTCGCATCACGCGTTGCAGCAACACGCCCATCTGATCGCGGGTGATCGCATCCAACGCGCTGAACGGCTCGTCCAGCAGGAGCAGCCAGGGTTCGCACAAAAGCGCACGGGCGATCGACACGCGTTGGCGCATTCCGCCCGACAGCTCCCACGGCCGCCGCGCGGCGAATTCGCCAACGCCGAGTTCATCGAGGAGGGCGCGGGCCCGGCGTTCGGCCTCGCGCCGGTCCATGCCACGCATCTCCGCCGGCAGCAGCACGTTGCCCAGCACGGTACGCCAGTCCAGCAGCAGGTCGCGCTGGAACACCACGCCGACGCCCGGCATGCCCTCGCGCACCGGCTCGCCGCCGGCCAAAACCCGTCCCGCCGTCGGTTTGTCCAGCCCGCCGATGATGCGCATCAGGGTGCTTTTGCCGCAGCCGCTGGGCCCGACGATGGCCGTGGTCTGGCCGGGAACCAGGGACACCGAAACCGGCCCCAGCGCCGCCACATTCTGCCCGTCAGCCGCGTAATTGCGCCTGACAGCCTCGATCACAATCCCATCATGCATGCAATGACACCGGCCCCCTTAGTGGGGAAACAGGCTCCCCGCCGACTGGGCCGGTGTCAATGGTTCATGCTTCAGGACTTGCCATTCTCCAGCAGCTTGCGGTTCGCGGTGCAGGACCAATTGGCCCCATCGTTCACATCGCCGGTGCCCTTGTAGACGGCCTGTGCCGGGAACGGGCAGAGCGGCATGGTGCGCTTCATCGCGCCTGGCTCGGTCGCGGTGGCCATGATCGAAGTCGGGGCCTTGCCCTTCTCCACCCAGTTCTCCAGCGCGGTCAGGGTGTCGAAATTCTCCGGCCCCGGCCCGGCGCTGCAATGCGCCATGCCCGGCACCATGAACAGCCGCAGCGATTGCTGCGCCCGGGCATAGCCGCCGTTGCGGCCAGCGAACTCGCGATAGAACTGCGTGGTGCGGAACGGCGAGATCGCGGGGTCGGAGAAGCCATGATACATGATCATCTTCTTCCCCAGCTTGACGAAGCGGTCCATCTTCGACGGCTCGCGCGTGGTCAGCCCGGCGAAAATGTCCTCGAAATGCTTCAGCGCGGCCGCGCCCACCTTGCCGGTGCGCGGATCGACGTCGAAGGCGTCGAACTTCGCTGTGGTGCCATAGCCCAGCCAATAGCTGATCTGCTGGCGGGCATAGTTCCAGCCCGACGGAGCATAGCGCGGGTCCTCGCCCCAGGGCGCCATCGGCTTGCTGAAATCGGGCGGCGTCTGGCCGATCGACCAGGCCGCAGCACCTTTCATCCCCGCCAGATCGGTGGGCGACTGGCCGGGATAGACCACTTTTCCGGCCGCATCGCGGATCGGCGCCAGATAGGCCTTCAGCGTCGCCAGCTGCGGCGCAGTCAGGCAGTCCGCCGCGGCGGCGCCCTTGCACAGCAGCACGTCGGGCTTGAATTTACAGGCTGCCGGGTTCTGGATCAGCCCGTCCTTCACCCCATCGAGCGCATCGCATTGCGCGCGCACCGCCTTGTCGATGATCGGCAGTTGCGTGGCTGGGATGTAGGCCTCGGGCGAGGCCAGTTGCACGCGCTGCACGATGATGCGGCCGATATTGGAGCGGTAATCCATCGCCGGGTCGCCGGCGATGATGCCGTCGAAATCCTCGGGATAGAGTTCGGCCTCGTTCATCGCCATGCGCCCGCCGGTCGAGCAGCCGTCGAAATAGGCGTGCTGGATGCGGCTGGCGTAGAACGCCTCGGCCAGTTTCTTGCCGGCGATGGTCACGTCATGCGCGGCGCGGTGGAAGAAGTCGATGATGGTCGCGGGGTTGCGCTTGCCGTTGGCATCGAGCACCCAGCTGGCGTCGGTGCCGTTGCCCTTGTGCCCGGTGTCGGTGACGATGGTTGCGTAGCCCTTGCCGAGCGCGGCCGCACGGTCGACCGGGTTGGAGGACGGGGTGAAGTTGCCAGCGTTGCCGCCGACGCCCATGAAGAAGAAGCGCTGCTGCCAGCCGGTCGGCAATTGCATCACGAAGCCGGCCTTGCCCTCGGGCGCGCCTTCACCGCGGGTGATGACGCTGCCCTGCACCAGGCAATGCTCGGGGGTTCCCGGCACTGCGGCGACGGTCGCCGCCGAGGCGATCGAAACGTCGGCGATCTTGAGCGCGGTCAGCGCCTCGACCGAGCAGGTTGCCGCAGCCGCCTGCCCTGCCAGTATGACAGAAATAAGGGCGGTGCCGCCCAGCATCAGCATCTTCATGACCGTGACCTCTCCCGCGCTATTTGCTGCGCGCTGCTTTCCAGGCTTCATATTCCGGGCGCGCCGCGTCCGACAGCGGGTAATAGCGCCGCAAATCGCCACCGGCCGCAAGCCGCTCGCGGGAGAAATCTTCCCACTCGTGATGATGATGCGCCTCGGCGATGACCTTTTCGGCCAATGCCGCCGGCACCACCACGGCGCCGTCATCGTCGGCGATGATGATGTCGCCGGGCATCACCAGCACGCCGCCGCAGGCGATCGGGATGTTCACCGCGAAGGGCATCAGGTCGGTCTGGGTGTGGAAGTTCGGCGAGAAGCCGCGCAGCCACATGCCAAGGCCGAGACCCTGCACGTTCGGCCGGTCGCGCAGCACGCCGTCGATCACCACGCCGATGCCGCCGCGGCCCTTGAAGAAGGTCAGCATCATCTCGCCGAACACGCCGGAATGCATGTCGGCGCGGGCATCGACCACGACGATGTCGCCAGGCTGGGTGTGATAGAGCGCATGGCGGTGCAGCTGCTTTTCGGGGTCAGCGTATTCGTCCTCGCCGTAGAGGTCTTCGCGCTTCGGCATGAACTGCAGGGTCAGCGCCGGGCCGGCGATGGTCTGCCCGGGCGAATGGGTCACCGGGCCGAGGAGGTGGGCGTTGCGGATGCCGAGGCGGGACAGAACGCCGGTGGCCGTCGCGGTGCCGATCCCGCGCAGCGCTTCGATCAGATGTGCGGGGGGACGGGTGATATCCGGTGTATGTGTCATCGTCAGGCCCTCACGGATTTTCGCCAAAGTAGCTTGACCCCGGCGCAAGATGGGCGCGGGCGACATCCTCGTTCAGCGTCAGCCCATGCCCCGGCGCCTCGGTGAGATGGATGAAACCATCGACGATCGCGCCGCCGCCATCGGTGAGATCGCCCCACCAGGGCACGTCATGGGCGTGGAACTCCATCACCAGGAAGTTGTTCATCGCCGCGCAGACATGCGCACCCGCGACGGTGCCGATGGGGCTGGCCACGTTATGCGGCGCGAGCGGGATGTAATAGAGGTCGGCATGGTCGGCGACTTTCTTCGCTTCCATCAGCCCGCCCATCTTCGGGATATCCGGCGCGATGATGCGGGCAGCCTGCTTCTCGATCAACTCGCGATAGCCGTGCTTGCGATACAGGTTTTCGCCGGTGCAGATCGGCGTGCGGGTGGAGTGCGTCACGTGGCGCTGCGCCTCGATATTCTCGGGCGGGATCGGGTCTTCCAGCCAGAGCAGGTCGAACGGTTCCAGCGCCTGGGCGAGTTTGATCGCGTCGTTCACATTGAACTTCCAATGCGCGTCCATCGCGACCATCACGTCGGGGCCCACCGCGTCCCGCACGCAGCGCACGACATCGACCATCCAGCGCATCTCGCCCGAGCCGATGATGCGGTTGAACGGTTCGAACCAGCGGCGGCGGGGATGCGGATCGTCGGTGATATCCAGCGTGTAAGGGTTGCGCGTGTCCAGATCGAACTTGATCGCGGTGAAGCCTTCATCGGCCACTTCGCGCGCCTTGCGGCCGTAATCCATCGGGTCCGGCGTGGCGCCGGCGTGGCAGTCGGCATAGATGCGGATCTTGTCGCGGAACCGTCCGCCGAAGAAGGTCGAGATCGGCAGCTTGTGCATCCGGCCCAGCAGATCCCACAGTGCGATCTCGATGCCGCTGATCGCAGTGACAGTCGCGCCGGCCTGCGAACCCTCGCCGGACAGGCAACGCACCATGATGTCGTAGAGCCGCACGATATTCGTCGGGTCCTCGCCGATCAGCAGCGGCTTGGCCTTGTGCACCAGTTCGGCGACGCCGGCGCCCCAATAGGCCTCGCCGAGCCCGGACACCCCACCATCGGTATCGACCCGCACCAGCACCCATGGGAAATTTCCCGCGATCACCGCGGTACTGACATTCGTGATCTTCACCTGCCGTCTCCTCGAAATTTCAGCCCAAGGCCATCCCGCTCACCGCGTCGAACAGGTGCAGCCGTGCCTGGTCGAACATCACCCATACCGGCTGGTTGGACATCAGGCGGACATCCGGCGTGACGCTGGCGACAATGCTGTCGGTGCCAAGCATCACATGCACGAAGGTGATGTCACCGGTCGGCTCGACGGTATAGACCCGCCCCTCGACGGCGCCGGCCACCGGCTCCGTCGCCAGGCCGATCGTCGAGTGGCGCGCGCCCAGCACGACAGCGGCAGTGCTCGCCGTCAGCGCCTTGCGCGCGTTCGCCTCGGAAAGGCCGCAGCGCCAGCCTTGCGGACTTTCCAGCATTGCGCCGCCCTGTGTCACTTCTGCACCGATCAGGTTCATCGCCGGGCTACCGACGAAGCCGGCCACAAAGGTGTTCACCGGGGTGGCGAACACGCGCTCGGGCGTGTCGTATTGCTGCAGCACGCCGCCATGCATCACCGCCATCCGGTCGGCCATGGTCACGGCCTCGAGCTGGTCATGGGTGACGTAGATCACGGTGGCGTTCAGGTCCTGGTGGAACCGCTTCAGCTCGGCGCGCATCTGCACGCGCAGCTTGGCATCGAGGTTCGACAGCGGCTCGTCCATCAGGAACACCTTGGGATCGCGCACCAACGCACGGCCCAGCGCCACACGCTGCTGCTGCCCGCCCGACAATTCCCGCGGATAGCGCTGCAGCAGATGTCCGATATCCAGCACCCGCGCCGCTTCGGCGATCTTGCGGGCGATCTCCTCCTTCGGAGCGCGCCGCATCTGCAGCGGGAACGCCAGGTTCTTGAACACGGTCTTGTTCGGGTAAAGCGCGTAGTTCTGAAAAACCATGGCGATATCACGGTCTTTCGGATCGAGCTCGTTGACCTGCCGATCACCGATATGGATCTCGCCAGAGGTGAGCTCGATCAAACCGGCCACCAGATTGAGCGTCGTCGTCTTGCCGCAGCCGGAGGGGCCGACGAGCGCCACGAATTCGCCGTCCTCGATCGTCAGCGACAGATCGTTCACCGCGAGCTGGCTGCCATAGCCCTTCATGATGTGGCTCAGCCGCACCTGTGCCATCAGCGTGTTATCCCATTCATGATTTCACAGCGCCTTCGGTCAATGCGCGGACAAAGTATTTCTGCAGCACCAGGAAGGCGACGACCACCGGCACGCTCATAATGAAGGCCGCCGCCATCAGACCTGGCCAGTTGGTGGCGTATTCGGTGAAGAAATGCTGCAGCCCCACCGGCAGGGTCAGTTTGGTTTCGTCGTTGAGGAAGGTGAGCGCGTAGACATATTCGTTCCAGGCCTGGATGAAGGCATAGATCGCGGTGGCGATGATCCCCGGCGAGGACAGCGGCAGCACGATCAGGATGAAGGCCTGGAAGCGGGAGGCACCATCGATGCGCGCGGCCTGTTCAAGCTGCACCGGGATATTGTCGTAGAACCCCTTCAGCAGCCAGATCGACAGCGGCAGGCCGAAGGTGAGGTAGGTGAGGATCAGCGAGGTCTGCGTGTTCACCAGCCCCAGCCAGCGCATCATGATGAACAGCGGCATCAGGAACACCACGGCCGGGAACATGTTACGCAGCAGCACGGAGTAGAACAGCAGGTTGCGGCCGGGAAAGCGGAAACGGGAGAAAGCGTAGGCCGCCGGAATGGCGACGATCAGCCCCAGCAACGTGCTGGCGGAGGAAACCCAGATGCTGTTGACGAGGTAGCGCAGGAATTCGCGGCCGACATCGCGCGCCGGCGAAAGCAGTTCGAGATAGTTCTCCAGCGTCGGGTTGCGCACGAACCAGTCTGGCGGGAATTGCAGAGCGGCGAACTGCGTCCGCAGCGAGGTCATCAGCATCCAGACCATCGGCAGCAGCGAGAAACACACGAGCGCGGCCAGGAAGAGCCAACCGGCCGCCTGCCATCCGTGGCGCCTCATCGTCCGGAACGCTCGTTGCCGGTGAGCGCGCGAACGTAGAAATAGCCCATCGCCATCATCAGCACGAACAGGATCACCGAGTAGGACGAGGCCAGCCCGAAGCGGATGCGGCTGAACGCCAACTGGTAGATCTGGGTGATCCAGATCTCCGACGCACCGGCCGGGCCGCCGCCGGTCATGATCCAGGGGATGGTGAAGCTGTTCAGGTTGGTGACCAGCAGCAGCAGCACAGTGACCATCGAGACATTGCGCAGATGCGGCACGGTGATGTGCCAGAAGCGCTGCCAGGCGCCGGCACCGTCAACCTGCGCGGCGCGCAGCAACTGGTCTGGTACCGTCTGCAGGCCGGCCAGCATCATGATCATCGCGAAGGGGAACTCCTTCCAGACGTTCACCACGATGAGGGAGGCCAATACCGTCTCGGTATTGTCGAGAAAGTTGATCGGATGGTCGCGTAGGCCCAGAGCCATGGCCAACGCGCCAAATACACCGAGGTCGCTGTGCATCAGCCAACGCCAGACGAAGGAGGCGGCGACGGCGCTGATGACGTAGGGCACCAACAGCGCGCCGCGCAGCAATCCGCGGCCGGCGAATTTCCGGTTCAGCGCCAGCGCCGCGCCGAAGCCCAGCACAAAAGCGAAGAAGGTGGAGAACACCGTCCACACCAGCGTGTTCTGCGTCGCCTCGTGCACGCTGTCGGCGGCCAGGATGCGGCC
>CAIRTN010000086.1 GCA_903881515.1 uncultured Rhodospirillales bacterium
CTGCACCGCCCGCAGCTTGCTCCGCGTCTGCACCGCATCGCGGCGCAGATCGTCGATCGCGGTGCGCTGCGCTTCGGAGATCACCGCATTGGCCCCTTGTTCGCCGCGCCCGGTGCGCAGTTCCGTCAGCTTTTTCTGCGTCTCGTCCAGATGCGCCTGCAATTCCTGTTCGGTGCGGCGGAACCGCGCCTCGGCCTCGCGCTGCATCGTATCCACCAGCACGAACGGCCGCAGCGAGGTGCCGCGGCTACGCAACCCGATCAGCGCATCGCCCCCGGCCAGGGTGCCAACCAGATTGGCGACAAACGGCCCGTTATCGCTGAACGGCGTCGGCTCCTGCTGGCCGAAGAAATCCTGCACCCGCACCCAGTAGCGATCGGCCAGAATATCGCTGTCGGCCACCACCACCAGATTGGCCGGCTGCGCCGTCGCCGCGATATAGGCCGGGAAATTCTCCGGCCGCTTCGCATCGCCCACCAGCGCCGGCGGCCCCGTGAACGCGCTTTTCAACACGCCCCGCACCCGCGCCGCGATCACCCGCGGCCCACCCTCTGGCCGGAACGCCCCCAAAATCTTGCCCGGATCGGGATAGTTCTTCACCTGCTCCAGCTTCAGCACGCCCGACTTCGCCGACGAGGAGAGCAGGGGGGTAAACGTGATATCCGCCCCCTCCTTCTTCGACAGCGACCCCGCCGACGCCACCGTAACCTGCGTCAGATCCGCCAGCGCCGGGTCGTCATGGTTCAGCCCGTCGCGGATATTGAACCAGGCGATGTAATCCACCGCCTGCACCCGATCCCCCGGCGCCGCCCGCACCCGCCACGCCCCGGCCGTGTCGGCCGTGATCTGGCTGCCGTCGTATTTGATCCCCCAGGCATCGAACAGCTTGTTCAACTCGCTCGCCGTGTTCTCCACCGGCGCGCCCGACTGCGTCGGAATCGCCGCCTGCGCCTCACTATGCGGATCCACCAGCGCCATCAGCCTCCCGCCGCGCATCACGAACTGGTCGATGGCATACAGCGTCGCCTCCGACAGCCCCTGCGCATGCGCCACCATCAGCACCTGCACATCCGGATCGATCACCTGTGCATCCAGCGGCACCGACCGCACGGTAAACGCCTGCCGCAACTGCAGCGACGCCACCCAAGGCTGCCCGGCGCCCGGATTGCGCGTCATCATCATCATCCGCGGATCGCCATCCAGCGGCAGCGAGCTCATCACGCCGACCACCGGCCGCTTCGGGCTCGACAGCTCGAAGATCAGCTTGCTGAGATCGAACTCCAGGAACGCCTCACGCTCGGCCTGAAAAAACGCGATCGACCGCTCGTCATCCAGCAGATTGCTGCCCGCCAGCCCGAAATACACCTGCTCGCCAGACTGATCGACCGGCACGCCCTGCAACCCGAACGCCATCGCCCGGTCTTCGGTGTCGCTGAACGGCTCCGGATTGTAGAACTCCAGCCGCAGCTTGCCTTCCGCCACCCTGGCATACTCGCGCAGCATCTCGCGCACCCGGTCCGAATACGCACCATAAGCCGGAATCCGCGCCCCCAGCGCCGGCGAATAGTAAAGCCGCAGCGTCACCGGCTCCTTCAGCCCTTCCAGAATGCGCCGCGTCCCGTCCGACACGGTGTAAAGATGCGATTTGGTCAGATCGACCTGCACCGAGCCCAGCCGGGCCTCGGAGAAAATATTGATACCTGCCAGCAACGCCAGCACGCCGGCCACCGCCAGCAACGAGGTCCATGCACGCGTCATTGTCTCAATCCGCCTTGCGATGGTCGATGATCACGGTGTTCAGGAACAACCAGAACCCGATAAAGCTGGCGAAATAGATCAGGTCGCGCAGCGCGATCACGCCGCGGGTGAACCCGCTGAACCGCTCCGCGATCGACAGCCGCCGCACGATCTCCGCCATCCCAGGCGCCGCGCGCGACAGGAAGTCCAGCACCAGCGGATACGACGCCACCGCGAACACGAAGCAGACGGCGACGCCCAGCACAAACGCGATCACCTGGTTCTTCGTCACCGCCGACATCGCCGAGCCGATCGCCAGGAAACTCCCGGCCACCAGCAAAGACCCCAGATACCCCGTTGCAATCACTCCATTATCCGGATTGCCCAGGTAATTCACCGTGATCACGAACGGAAACGTCAGCACCAGCGCAATCGCGCAGAACGCCCAGGCCGCCAGAAACTTGCCCAGCACCGCCTGCCCCTGCGTGATCGGCAGCGTCAGCAACAGCTCGATCGTCCCCAGCCGCCGCTCCTCGGCCCACAACCGCATCGTGATCGCCGGCACCAGCAACAGGAACACCCACGGGATGAAACTAAAAAATGGTGCAAGATCAGCCTGATTGCGGTCGAAGAAGTTACCCAGGTTGAAGGTCAGCACCCCCTGCAACGCCAGGAAGATGACGATAAACACCACCGCAACCGGGGTGGCAAAATACCCGCCCAGCTCGCGGCGGGCGACAATCAGCGTATTGCGCATCAGGCAGCCCCCGACATGGTCATCGGCATGGTCAGGTTGCGGAACACGTCATCGAGCTTGCCCGACGGCGCCAGCTTCTGCAGATCAGCCGGCGTGGCATCGGCCACCACCTTGCCGCGCGCGATGATGATCGCCCGCGTGCACACCGCATCCACCTCTTCCAGAATATGCGTCGAAATCACAATCGCCTTCTGCGCCGCCATCTGCCCGATCAGGTTGCGCACCTCGTGCTTCTGGTTCGGGTCCAGCCCATCCGTCGGCTCGTCCAGCACCAGCACCGGTGGGTCGTGCAACAGCGCCTGCGCCAGCCCCACCCGCCGCTTGAACCCCTTCGACAGCGTCTCCACCGGCTGCAGCCGCACGCCCTGCAGCGTCGTCAGCCCCACCGCATGCTCCACCCGCCGGTCCAGCTCCTTGCCGGAAAACCCGCGAATCCGCCCCGCAAACCGCAGGAACGCCAGCACCGTCATCTCCGGATAGGTCGGCGCGCCCTCGGGCAGGAACCCCAGCACCCGCCGCGCCGCGATCGCATCCTGCTGCACATCGTGCCCACAGATGCTCGCCCGCCCCGCCGTCGGCGTCATGAATCCCGCCAGCATCCGCATCGTGGTGGACTTCCCGGCCCCGTTCGGCCCCAGAAACCCCAGCACCTCGCCACGCCGCACGCTGAACGAAACATTGTCCACCGCGGTGAACCCGCTGAATCGCTTGGTCAGACCCTCTATAACGATAAGGGGTGCTTCATGCTGTTCGGCCACATTGTTTCCCCTGAAAATCAAACCCTTGGAGGTTGGATACAAGATTCGACGCGCCGATCAAGCCCCACCGGCGCATCATGACCGCAAGTTAACCAGGAGACTCCAACCGTGACCTCTCCCTTGCCCGCCCTGCTGCTCGATCTCGACGGCACCCTCGTCGACTCCCGCCCCGGCATCACCGCCAGCATGCGCACCGCCATGCACAACCTCGGCCACGATCTCGACCCCGATATGGACCTCACCTTCGCCGTCGGCCCGCCGATCCAGGACTCCATGGCCCGCCTGCTCGCCCCCTTCGGTGACACCCGCGTCGACGCCGCCGCCGCCGCCTACCGCGCCGCCTACGCCGCCGGCGGCATCTACGAAGCCGAAGTCTACCCCGGCATCCGCGACCTGCTGTCCAGCCTCTCCGGCCGCTACCGCATCTACCTCGCCACCGCCAAACGCACCCTGTTCGCCCGCCAGGTGCTCGGCCATTTCGGCCTCGACGGCGCCTTCGCCGGCATCCACGGCTCCGAGCCCAACGGCCTGCTCGACCACAAAACCGAACTCATCGCCGCCATCAAAACCTGGCACGCGCTGGACCCGAAACACACCACCATGGTCGGCGACCGCGGCTTCGACATCGCCGGCGCCCACGCCAACCACATCCGCGCCATCGGCGTCCTCTGGGGCTACGGCACCCGCGCCGAACTGGAACAAGCCGGCGCCGACAACCTGGCCGCCACGCCGAAAGCACTCGCGGCGCTGTTGGCTTAGACAAAGAAAGGTAAGGCCAGGGCTTTGCCCTGGACCCAGCAGGGGACGGCGATCCGCTTCGCGGCTCCCCCCCCTGCACCCCACCTCCATTTGCCCAAGCACCAACACCTGTGCAGCGGCGAAGCCCAAAGACACTTGATGGCTCCGCCGCTCAACGCCCAACGCCAAGCCTCGACACCCTTATGAATGGGTTTCCAAAGGCCCGCGGCCTTTGGCGGGTCCAGGGCAGAGCCCTGGCCTTACTTCCTACCCCGACCGCAAAGTCCGAAACGCCGTAAGCTGATCAAACAACTGCATCAACACCCGCACCGCCCGCCCACGCGCACTCTCCAGCCGCGCGTCGCGATGCAGCAGCACTTCCGCATCCCGCGCCGCCATGTGCAGCAATCCCTCATCAGTTTCAGGGTCCGCCAGCCGCCAGCCCGGCATCCCCGATTGCCGTGTCCCCAGCAGATCACCGCCGCCACGGATGCGGAAATCCTCGTCGGCAATCCGAAATCCGTCCTCGGTCTTGCGCAGCAGTTCCAGCCGCTTGCGCGCCGTCGGATGCATGTCGGGGTCATGCAGCAACAGGCAGAAGCTGGCATCGCTGCCGCGCCCCACCCGCCCGCGCAACTGGTGCAACTGCGCCAGCCCGAACCGCTCCGCCTGCTCGATCACCATCACGCTGGCTTCCGGCACATCGACGCCCACCTCGATCACCGTCGTCGCCACCAGCAGCCGCGTCCGCCCGGCGGCGAAATCCGCCAGTGCCGCCTCGCGCACCGCGCTATCCATCCGCCCATGCGCTAGCCCCACCGCATCGCCAAACCGCTGCTTCAGCGCCGCATACCGCGCCTCCACATTGGCGAGGTCCATCACCTCGCTTTCCTCGACCAGCGGACACACCCAATACACCCGCGCCCCGCGCCCGATCTGCCGCGCCACCGCGTCCTCGATATCCGCCAGCCCGGCCAGCGAATGCAGCGTGGTGCCGATCGGCTTGCGCCCGGCCGGCTTGCCGGCGAGCTTGGTCACCTGCATCTCCCCCCAGCGCGCCAGCAGCAGCGTCCGCGGGATCGGCGTCGCCGTCATCACCAGCACGTCGGTCGCCCCGCCCTTGCCCTGCAACAGCAGCCGCTGATCCACCCCGAACCGGTGCTGCTCGTCGATCACCGTCACCGCCAGGTCGGCAAACGCCACCTTTTCCTGCACCAGCGCGTGTGTGCCGGCCACCAGCTTGATGCTGCCATCCGCCAGCCCCGCCAGCGTCGCCGCGCGTGCCTTGCCGGTCACCGACCCGGTCAGCAGCGCCGCTGGCACCGGCGCGATCCGCTCGAGCTGCCGGTGCAGTTGCCGCGCCAGGATTTCGGTCGGCGCCATGATCGCCGCCTGCGCCCCGGCTTCCACCGCCCGCAGCATGGCAAAGATCGCCACCAGCGTTTTGCCCGAGCCCACATCGCCCTGCAGTAGCCGCAGCATCCGCCTTGGCGCCCCCAGATCACCATCGATCTCCGCGATCGCCGCGGCCTGCGCCGGCGTCAGCGCATGCCCAAACCGCGCCAACGCCTCCGCGCGCAACACGCCATCCCCCACCAGCGCCCGCCCCGGCCGCTCCCGCACCCGCCGCCGCACCAGCGCCAGCGCCACCTGCCCGGCGAGCAACTCGTCATACGCCAGCCGCCGCCGGAACGCCGGCCCCGGGATTGCCTCGGGCACGTGCAACGCCCGCAGCGCCTCGCCGAAGCCAACCCATTTCTCCCGCTTCAGCAGCGCGGCCTCATGCCATTCCGGCAGATCCCCCGGCAGCAACCCCAGCGCCTCACTCATCGGCCGCCGCAGATGCCACTGGAACAGCCCCGCCGTCAGCCCCCACACCGGTTCCACGCCCGGCAGCAGGGCAGGGCGCCCAGCCGGCACGATATGATCGGGGTGCGGCATCTTGCCCCGCTCGCTTGGGGTGCCCGACACCAGCACCGTCGCCCCCACCGTCAGCTTGCCCGCCGGAAACCGATGGAAAAACACCAACTCCCCGAACCCGCTGGCATCGCGCACCACCACCCGCGTCGGCTGCCGCTTCGTCGCCGGCGCGTCGATCCGCATCACCTCCACCTCAACCGTCGTCACCTTGCCCGGGATCATCTCCGCCAGCCGGCTCCGCTCCCGCCGGTCGATCCAGCTTTCCGGCAGATGAAACAGCAGATCGATCACCCGATCCCCGCCCAAGGCGCGCTTCATCAACCCCGCCAGCGTGTCTCCCACGCCACGCAGGCTGGTCAGGGGTGCGAACAGAGGCAGCAGCGACTCCTTTTCCATGGGCTGACAATGCCCAGGCCCGGGCGTATATGCCAACGTCCCATGTCCACCGATGAAACGCGCCGCAAGCGCATCCTGTATCGTGCCACCCACCGTGGCACCCACGAGAACGACATCCTGATCGGCGGCTTCGTTGCTGCCCGGCTGTCCGTTTTCACGCCCGATGAGCTGGACGCGCTGGAGGAGGTCATGGAACTGCCCGACTCCGACCTGGCCGACTGGCTCACCGGCCGCCGCCCGATCCCCTCGGACAAGGACAGCCCGATGCTCCGCCGCATCAAGGACGCCGGCGGGAAATGACCGCGCTGACGGTCTACGGCGCCCCGGAAGGCTGGGACGCCGTTCTGCTCGCGCGCCGCGCCGCCGAACATCCCGGCCCGGTGATCCACGCCACCCGCGACGACGCCCGCATGGCCCGCCTCGCCGAGGCCCTGGCCCTGCTCGCCCCGGAAATCGAAGTCCTGCGCTTGCCGGCGTGGGACTGCCTGCCCTACGACCGCGTCTCCCCCAACCCGCAATTGGTCAGCGAGCGCATCGCCACCCTGGCCCGCCTGCTCGACCCCGCGGCCCCCGGCAGCCGCATCGTGCTGACCACGATCAACGCTTTGGTGCAGCGCGTCCCCCCGCGGCACGTCTTCCACGGCGCCAGCAAAACCCTGCACAAGGGCGGCCAGGTCAAACCCGAGGAACTCGCCCGCTTCCTCGACGCCAACGGCTACGGACGCGCCGGCACGGTGATGGAGCCCGGCGAATACGCCATCCGCGGCGGCATCATCGACCTCTTCCCCTCCGGCAACCCCGAGCCCGTCCGCATCGACCTGTTCGGCGACGATATCGACAGCCTGCGCCGTTTCGACCCCGCCACCCAGCGCTCGGGCAAGCCGATCCCCTACCTCACCCTGCGCCCGGTCTCCGAGGTCTTCCTCGACAAGGACTCCACCACCCGCTTCCGCACCGGCTGGCGCGAGCTGTTCGGCCCCGCCGCCGCCACCGACCCGATCTACCTCTCGATCTCCGAAGGCCGCCGCCATCCCGGCATGGAACACTGGGTCCCCCTGTTCCACGAAACCATGGAGACCCTGCTCGACTATCTCCCCGGCGCCTCCGTCAGCCTGGACCATCAGTCCGACGACGTGCTCACCGCCCGGCTGGAAATGATCGCCGATCACTACGCCGCCCGCCGCGCCGTGCCGCGCGACGGCGAAGTGCCCTACCGCCCGCTGCCGCCCGACCGCCTCTACCTCAACCGCGAGGACTGGGACGGCATGCTGGCCGACGTCCCGCTGTTCACCTTCACCCCCTTCGGCCGCCCCGACAACGCCCCCGGCATCGACGCCGGCGGCCGCCCCGCCCCGATCTTCGCCCAATCCACCACCTCCGTGTTCGACCAGCTCCGCGCCCAGGCCCAGCGCTGGGTGGGGGAGGGCAGGCGCCTCATCGTCGCCGCCTGGACCACCGGCTCCCGCGAACGCCTCGGCAACCTGCTGCGCGAACACGGCTTTTCCACCCGCGTCGCCGACGGCTGGGCCGACGCGCTGGCGAACCCCTCCGGCGAGGTCACCCTCGTCACCCTCGGCCTCGAACGCGGCTTCCTCGCTGACCGCTTCGCCCTGGTCTCCGAACAGGACCTGCTCGGCGAGCGCATCTCCCGCCCCCCCCGCCGCCGCAAGCGCGCTGACCAGTTCATCGCCGAGGCCACCGAAATCGCCGAGGGCGACCTCGTTGTGCACCAGGATCACGGCATCGGCCGCTACGACGGCCTGGTCACGCTGAACGTCAACAACGCCGATCACGACTGCCTGCGCCTGCTCTACGACGGCGAACAGAAGCTGTTCCTGCCGGTCGAAAACATCGAGATGCTGAGCCGCTTCGGCTCGGAAACCGGCGGCGTCGCGCTCGACAAGCTCGGCGGCGTCGGCTGGCAGACCCGCAAGGCCAAGATGAAGTCGCGCATCCGCGACATGGCCGGCGAGCTTATCCGCATCGCCGCCGCCCGTCGCATGCGCGATGCCGAGATGATGACCCCCCCCGAAGGCCCGTGGGACGAGTTCTGGGCCCGCTTCCCCTTCGCCGAAACCGAAGACCAGGCCAACGCCATCTCCGACGTGCTGGAAGACATGGCCTCCGGCAAACCGATGGACCGCCTGATCTGCGGCGATGTCGGCTTCGGCAAAACCGAGGTCGCGCTCCGCGCCGCTTTCGTCGCCGCCATGTCCGGCGCCCAGGTTGCCGTCGTGGTGCCCACCACCCTGCTGTCGCGCCAGCACTACCGCACTTTCACCGCCCGCTTCGCTGGCCTGCCGATCAAGATCGGTCAGCTCTCCCGCATGGTCACCGCCAAGGACGCCGACCGCGTCCGCGCCGGCCTCGCCGTCGGCGACATCAACATCGTCATCGGCACCCATGCCCTGCTCGCCAAGTCGGTCAAGTTCGACAATATCGGCCTGCTGATCGTCGACGAGGAGCAGCATTTCGGCGTCACCCATAAGGAAAAGCTGAAGGCGCTGAAGTCGGACATTCACGTCCTGACCCTCACCGCCACCCCCATCCCCCGCACCCTGCAACTGGCGCTCACCGGCGTGCGCGAAATGAGCCTGATCGCCACCCCCCCGGTCGATCGCCTCGCCGTGCGCACCTTCATCATGCCGTTCGACGCCGTGGTGATCCGCGAAGCCATGCAGCGCGAACGCTTCCGCGGCGGACAGATCTTCTGCGTCGTGCCCCGCCTCGAAGACCTCGACCGTATGGGCGAACGCCTGCGCGAAATCGTCCCCGAAGCCCGCACCGTGCAGGCCCATGGCCGCCTCGCCCCCAGCGAGCTGGAACGGGTGATGACCGAATTCGCCGACGGCAAATACGACATCCTGCTCTCGACCAACATCGTCGAATCCGGCCTCGACATGCCCGCCGTCAACACCCTGGTGATCCACCGCGCCGACCGCTTCGGCCTCGGCCAGCTCTACCAGCTCCGCGGCCGCGTCGGCCGCGGCAAGCAGCGCGGCTACGCCTACCTCACCTGGCCGCCCACCCACCGCCTCTCGGCAGCCGCCGAAAAGCGCCTCGCCGTGATGCAGACGCTCGAC
>CAIRTN010000087.1 GCA_903881515.1 uncultured Rhodospirillales bacterium
CCCCCCCCCCCCCCCCCCCTTGCCTAAACTTCCCTACCCTCACCCGCCCGTCTTCTCGATATTCCAAGCCACCGGATACAACGTCTTCAGCACCCCTTTGACGGAATTGCGATACCCCACCACGCGCCGGAAGATCCCGGTATTCACGTACGGCACCACCTCGAAATACCGCACCTGCAACTGCTCGATCAGCCCAAACCGCTTCTCCGCCGACACTTCGTCGAAGAACGCCGCCCGCAACCGCTCGATCTCATTGTCGCACGGCCAGCCATAGAGGTTCTTGCCATCGCAACTCGCCACCAACGGCGTGTTGTTCAGCGGGCTCGACAACGAGAACCCGCCCCACAGCGTGAACGCCAGGTCCCACCCGGCCGGGTTCACCGAAGGCGCCTCGCGGGTGTTGCGCCGCGTCAGCACCGTGGACCAGTCCATGGTTTGCAGATCGACGTTTACCCCCGCCGCCCGCAACGCCCCCGCCGTCAGTTGCGCGATCATATGGATATCCGGCTGATCCACCGGGTCCAGCAGCACCACCCGCTCCCCCGCATACCCCGCCTCCGCCAACAGCGCCTTCGCCCGCGCCACATCCGGCTTCTTCCACGGCGTCGTGCCGATATCCGTCTCATACGGCGTGCCGCACACGAACACCGCATGACACACCCCGGCCAGTTCCGCGCTCCCCGCCAGGGTCGCCGAGAATTCCGCCTGGTCCACCAGCAGCAGCAGCGCCTGCCGCGCCCGCGCATCGCTGAACGGCTTATGCGCCGTATTCGGCCGGATATTGCCGATCGACCCGGTCTGGTTCAGCACCTGCAGCACGATATCCCGCCGCTTGCTCAACACCGGCGCCAGATCGGGCGGCACCGCCTCCAGCATATCCACTTCCCCAGTCTGCAACGCGGCCACCGCGGTCGCCTGGTCCGGCAGGTATTTCCATATCACCTGCTCGACCCTAGCGACCTTGCCGCCCGCGTAGCCGTTCGCCGCTTCGGCGCGCGGCACATAGCCCGGCCAGCGCCGGTACAGCACGCTATCCCCCGGCCGGTACGCATCGCTCACAAACGTAAACGGCCCAGACCCCACCGTCGTCCGCGTCTGCTCGAACGCGCTGGTTTTCGCGTCCGCCGCCCGCATCACGAACGGCGCCAGCACTGGCGAGCCCAGCGCCTCCAGCACCGGCCCGAACGGCCTGGAGAACACGATTTCGAAACTGCGCGCATCCAGCGCCGTCATCGCCTGCGCGTGTGACAGCAGCGCCTGCCCCGCCGTCACCCGCGCCCCCCAACGCCGGATTGACGCCACCACGTCCTCGGCGGTCACCGGCGAACCATCCTGGAACATCAGCCCCGGCCGCAGCACGAAACGCCAGCGCAGCCCGTCCGCGCTCGGCGTCGCCGATTCCGCCATCTGCAGCTGCGGCTGCAGTTTCTCGTCCATCGTCACCAGCACATCGAAGATCATCTGCGCGTGGTTCAGCGTGATCGCCGCACTCGTCCACACCGGATCGAGCACCCGCAGATCGCCCAGCGGCACATACCGCAACGTCGACTGCGCCGCCGCCCCGTGGGCCAGCAGCAGCAGAACCGCCAATAACCGCTTCATATCCCCGCCTCCAAAGCCGCCAGCACCTGTTCATCCGGATCAAGCGGCCAGATCGGCCGCCGCACCTTGCTCCACGTCAACGTCGTCTGCACCCGGCTCGACACCCCCCCCGACTCACAGGCGATGATCGCCCGCGCGATCGGCGCGAACGCCGCGCGAAACGCATCCATGCACTTGATCGCGATCAGCCCGCACGCCGCCGGATCGATGCCGAAAATCTTCAGCTGCTGCAGATCCAGGATATTGCGCTGATACGTCGTCACCACGACCCTTACCCCCCGGCAGCCCAGCAACACCGACGGCCCGAAATTGCCCATCACCCCCGGCGTATACGGCCC
>CAIRTN010000088.1 GCA_903881515.1 uncultured Rhodospirillales bacterium
CCACAATCGACACCGCCAGGCTCAAGGGCGCGAACCCCTTCGACGTCATCGTCGCCACGCTGGCCTGACAATCGCCCGGCGCGCCCCAGCGCGGAAAATCACGCTTCAAAATGGGGGTGGGTAATTACCAAGGGCTATGAGCATTTTATCGTGCAGGACTAGACTATGCACACCGAGCGAACAGTTTCAAGAACGGCTCGCCAATTTGGACACAAAAAATCTTCCTCGCCGGGGGCGATCGCTTTTGAAACTGAATTCGTAGTCCCTATTTTGCAAGAAAGGGACTGCTTGCTCCCTTCCCGTTCCCCCTCGATAATACGACGGTGAACGCCATCCATCCCGCCAAGCATCGTCTGATCATCGAGGTCGTGCACGATCTCGTCTGCCCGTGGTGCTATCTCGGGCTGAGCCGGGTGCTGCGCACGTTGCGGCGGCGGCCGGATGTGCTTGCGGAGATGGTTTGGCGGCCGTTCCTGTTGAACCCGGACATGCCACGTGGCGGGATGACGCGCGGGGACTACGCGGTGCGCAAGTTCGGCGGCGAGGATCGAGCCAGGCGGCTGTATGCCTCGATCACCGAGATCGGACAGGCGGAGGATGTGCTGTTCCGGTTCGACCGGATCCGGCGGACGCCGTCATCGGTGGATGCGCACCGGCTGGTGCGCTGGGCGGCGGAGCGCGGGCGGGGGCAGGAATGCGTCGAGCTGCTATTCAACGCGCATTTCGCCGAGGGGATGGATATCGGCGATCTCGGCGAGTTGCAGGTGCTGGCGGGGCGCGCCGGACTGGATGGCGGCGCGGCGCGGCGGGTCCTGGAGACCGCTTCCGACATGGATCATGTGCACGCGGAAAATCTGCGGGCGCACCGGCTGGGGATCAACGGCGTGCCGTGCTTCGTTATCGCCGGGCGGCACGCGATCGCCGGCGCGCAGGAGCCGGAGGTGCTGGAGCGTCTGCTGGATGTTGCCCTGGTGGATGCGACGGAGAGATAAGCCGCTTCGGCGCGGTCATCCGCCAACTGCGCACGACGATGTCGGCGATTTCCGTCCAGTCCGGCGCGGGGGCCAGGCGCACGCCGATCCAGCCTTTCGGGCCCATATAGGGCGGGCGGAAAAAGCGCTCCGGATCGGCTTCGACCAGCAATTGCTGCACGCCTTTGGGGGCCTTGCACCAGAAAGCGCCATCGACATGCATGGCGAAGATCTTCTCGCGCACGCGGAAGGTCTCGCAGTCCCAGGTGCGGCGCTCGATGGCTTCGGGCAGGGCCAGGCAGATCGCGCGCAGATGGTCGAGCGGGGTCATCAGTAGAGGCGGAGGCGGTAGCTTTCGTCGATATTGGCGTCGGCCGCGACGGGTTCCACGCCGGCGACCTGATCGGCGATGATGCGGCCGAGGCTGGGGAAGGTTTTGCGGTCCTGATGGCGGTCGGGGTTCCAGATCTCGGAGCGGATCATCGCCTTGGCGCAGTGAAAGAACACCTCGTCCACCTCAAGCACGATGGCGGAGGTTGGCACTTTGCCGGCGGCTTCGAGCGGGGCGAGCAGGGCGGGATCGGTGCTGATGCTGACGCGGCCGTTGACGCGCAGGGTTTCGCCGAAGCCGGGGACCATGAACAGCAGGCCGATCTTCGGGTTGGCCGCGATGTTGAGCATGGTATCGACCCGGTTGTTGCCGCGGCGGTCGGGGATCAGCAGGGTGTGATCGTCGCGCACGTGCACGAAGCCGGGGGCGTCGCCGCGCGGGGTGGCGTCGCAATTGCCCTTGGCGTCGGACGAGGCGATCACCATGAACGGCGAGAGGGCGATGAAGGCGCGGGCGTGCCGGTCGATGTGATGCAGCGTCTTGTTGGCGGCGAGCGCGCCGGGGCTGCCGTAGTGTACGCGGATCTCGGCCGGGGTGCTCAGGGTGTCGGGCATCTGGTCCTCCCTCGCGGCGACGTGCCAGGGTGACACATCATCGCAGGATGGGGGAACCGGTTATGTTCGGTCGTGCGGTGATTGACCGCTAGCGGACCTGAAAGACAGCCTCGATCGAGCAGGCGAAATTCATCGGGCCGATGGTGCCGACGGCAAAGCGCACATGGCGTCCGGCCTCGCCGAAGATGGCGAACATCAGGTCTGACGCCGCATTGGCGACCTGTGGCTGGCCTTCGAAATCCGGCGCCGAATTGACGAACACGCCCAACTTGACGACGCGGACGATGCGGTCGAGGTCGCCATCCAGCGCGACGCGCATCTGGGCCAGGACATTCAATGCCGAGAGCCTGGCCGCCGCCTGCCCCTGCTCAAATGTCAGGTCGGCGCCGATGCGGCCGAGATAGGGGCGGTCGCTGCCCAGCAGAGGGGGCTGGCCGGCGACGAAGGCGAGCGCGTCGACGACTACCACGTGCTGATAGCTGTTCAGCGGTGCGGAGACGGGGGGCAGTTCCAGTCCGAGTTCGGCGAGGCGGGCGTCTATGATTCCGGGCATGGTCGGGTCCTGCAATGCGGGCGGCATGGTGCGGGATTTGGTGCCATTGCGGAAGGTACGTAGCCAACGATGGGCATCACGATCTTATGACGCTTGCACTGGCGGCGGTCATGGGAGACAAAAACGTTTCATACACGGGGGAGAACCAGAGCATGAACGAAACAGCAGGGATCACGTGGGCGGGCGAAGGCCTGGACGGGATCGTTTGGAACATCCTGGGGCAGACCTACAAGCCGGTGCAGCATTGCGCCGAGAGCTTCGCGTTCGACACGCTGTTTCCGCCGGGCACGTTCGTGCCGCCGCATATCCACCCGACGCAGCATGAATATATCCGGGTGCTGGAAGGCACATTCGACCTGATGCTGGGCGGCTCGGAGCTGACGGCCAGCGCGGGCGATCTGATCCGGATGCCGATGGGGATTCCGCACGGGATCTGGAACAAGACCGGCAGCAATGTCCGGGCGCTGTTCTGGGTGTCGCCGGCGCTGCGGCTCTACGATCTGTTTACCAAGATCCATAACGTCGCGGACCCGGGCGAAGTGGTGCGGCTGGCGGCGTTGCATGAGGTGGATTTTCTGCCGCCTCCGGGGTAACGAAAGGCAAAGGCAAGGCCAGGGCTCTTCCCCTGGACCCGCAGCGCTGCGCAAGTGGCGCAGCTGGAAAGGCCGCGGGCCTTTGTTGGTGTGGACGGCCCCACGGCATCACCTAGGTGTGCCAAGGTTTGGCTGTTGTTGAACATCAAACGACGGGGC
>CAIRTN010000089.1 GCA_903881515.1 uncultured Rhodospirillales bacterium
ATAATCCACGACCAACTAATCGCAGGGAGGGGAAGATTCGACATTCAGACGGAGAATCATACCAAACCGCGTCGATGCAAAACCTTCGATTCGCGCCTATGGGGCAGAGCCCTGGCCTTTCCTACCCACCCAGCCACCGCCCCCACCCGTCCACCCCCGCAAGCGCGCATCTGTCCTGCCGCAGCAAAGTTTCCCCAGACTCGGGGGAGGGGATATACCGGTCGCCCATGACACGGTTCGTATTCATCACCGGTGGCGTGGTCTCCTCGCTTGGCAAGGGTATCGCGGCGGCCTCCCTCGGGGCGTTGCTCCAGACGCGCGGCTATACCGTGCGGCTGCGCAAGCTCGACCCTTATCTCAACGTCGACCCCGGCACGATGTCGCCGCTGCAGCATGGCGAGGTGTTCGTCACCGATGACGGCGCCGAGACCGATCTCGATCTGGGCCATTACGAGCGCTTCACCGGCGTGCATGCCCGCAAGACCGACAATGCCACCACCGGGCGGATTTATTCCGAGGTGATCGCCCGCGAGCGCCGCGGCGACTATCTCGGCGCCACGGTGCAGGTGATCCCGCACATCACGGATGCCATCAAGCAGGCGATCACCCAGGACGTGATCGACGAGGCCGGCCGGCCCTATGATTTCGCCCTGATCGAGATCGGCGGCACGGTGGGCGATATTGAGTCGCTGCCGTTCCTGGAAGCCATTCGCCAGCTCGGCAACGAGCTGGGCCCCGAGGGCGCGATGTTCGTGCACCTGACCCTGGTGCCCTACATCCCCAGCGCCGGCGAGCTGAAGACCAAGCCGACGCAGCATTCGGTGAAGGAGTTGCTGAACGTCGGCATCCGCGCCGACATGCTGATCTGCCGCTGCGACCGCCCGATCCCGGAAAATGAGCGCCGCAAGATCGCGCTGTTCTGCAATGTGCGGCCGGAGGCGGTGATCCCCGCGCTGGATGTGGACACCATCTACGCGGTGCCCATCGCCTATCACCAGCAGGGCATGGACCGCGAGGTGCTGCGCCATTTCGACCTGCCGCACGAGGTCGAGCCCGATCTGACGCGGTGGGAAAAGATCGTCGATGTGGTGCATGGGCCGGAAGGCGAGGTCCGCATCGCCGTCGTCGGCAAATACACCAACCTGCTCGACAGCTATAAGAGTCTCGCCGAGGCGCTGGCGCATGGCGGCCTGGCCAATCATGTCCGCGTCCGGCTGGACTGGGTGGATAGCGAGATTTTCGAAAAGCCCGACACGGTGCAGCGGCTTGAGGACGTGCACGGCATTCTGGTGCCTGGCGGCTTCGGCGAGCGCGGCACCGAGGGCAAGATCGAGGCGGTGAGGTTCGCCCGCGAGCGCAATATCCCGTTCCTGGGCATCTGCTTCGGCATGCAGATGGCGGTGATCGAGTGCGCGCGGCATCTGGCCGATCTGCCGAACGCGTCCTCGACCGAATTCGGCCCTTGCGAGGATGCCGTGGTTGGCCTGTTGACCGAGTGGTCGAAGGGCAATCAGGTCGAACGCCGCAACGAGGGCGGCGATCTCGGCGGCACCATGCGGCTGGGCGCCTATCCCGCGCTGCTGGCCGAGGATTCGCTGGTGCGCAGCGTCTATGACGGCGCGGCGCAGATTTCCGAGCGGCACCGGCATCGCTACGAGGTCAACATCTCCTATCGCCGCCGGCTGGAAACCGCTGGGCTGCGATTCTCGGGATTGTCGCCGGATGGCATCCTGCCGGAGATCGTCGAATACACCGGGCATCCCTGGTTCATCGGCGTGCAGTATCACCCGGAGCTGAAGTCCAAGCCGTTCGCGCCGCATCCGCTGTTCAAGGGCTTCATCGGCGCCGCGGTGAAGCAGGCCCGCCTTGTCTGAAAACCGCGTGGTGAGCGTTGGCGACATCGAAATCGCCAACGATCGGCCGTTCGCCCTGATCGCCGGGCCGTGCCAGATCGAAAGCACGGCCCACGCGCTGGAGATTGCGGCCGCGCTGGATGAGATGTGCCGCGCTGCCGGTGTGCCATTGATCTACAAATCCAGCTACGACAAGGCCAACCGCACCTCGGCCAGCGCCGAGCGCGGCATCGGCATGGCCAAGGGGCTCGACATCCTGGCCCAGGTGCGTGTCGCCACCGGCCGCCCGGTGCTGACCGATGTGCACACGGCCGAGCAATGCGCGATCGCCGCAGAGGCGGTGGATGTATTGCAGATCCCCGCCTTCCTCTGCCGGCAGACCGACCTGCTGCTGGCCGCCGGCGAGACCGGGCGGGCGATCAACGTGAAAAAAGGTCAGTTCCTCGCGCCGTGGGACATGGTCAACGTCGCCGCCAAGATCGCCTCGACCGGCAACCAGCGCATCCTGCTGTGCGATCGCGGCACCAGCTTCGGCTACAACACCCTGGTGTCGGACTTCCGCGGCCTGCCGATCATGGCGCGCACCGGCTACCCGGTAGTGTTCGACGCCACGCATTCGGTGCAGCAGCCCGGCGGTCAGGGAGCGACCTCCGGCGGGCAGCGCGAATTCGCCCCGGTGCTGGCCCGCGCCGCGCTGGCGGTGGGCTGTGCCGCCCTGTTCATCGAATGCCATCAGGACCCCGACCGTGCCCCCAGCGACGGGCCGACAATGATCCCGCTGCGCGAGATGCCGGCACTGATTGCCCGGTTGAAGCGCTTCGACGACCTGGCCAAGGAGCAAGCCTGATGCATCGCCGCCTTTTCCTCGCAACTCTGTTGATACCGGCGAGTTCACTCGCCCTTCCGGCGACTGCGCTCGCCCAATCGAAAGGACTCAAGATGATCGACCACAAGATCGGCACCGGCGCCGAAGCCGTCGCCGGCAAGACCGTGCGCGTGCATTACACCGGCTGGCTGTTCGACGAGGCCGCCCCGGAAAACAAGGGCAAGAAGTTTGACAGCTCGCGCGATCGCGGCGACCCGTTCAGCTTTCCGCTCGGCGGCGGCCGCGTCATCGCGGGCTGGGACGAGGGCGTCGCCGGCATGAAGGTCGGCGGGCAGCGCACGCTGATCATCCCTCCCGAGAAGGGCTATGGCGCGCGCGGCGCGGGCGGCGTGATCCCGCCGAATGCGACCCTGGTGTTTGACGTCGAGTTGCTCGCCGTCGGCTGATTTCCTTTCGCTCCCGGGTCCGTTCGCGGTTAGCATCGCGCTTCGGACCCGGGAGTAGCTTATGCAACGCCGAACCTTCCTCGCCTCCGCTGCCGCCTCGCTCGCGACCCCCGCCCTCGCCCAGCCGGCGCAGGTGCTGAAAGCGGTCCCGCAGGCCAACCTCACCTCCATCGACCCTATCTGGACCACTGCCAACATCACCCGCAATCACGGGCATATGGTATACGACACGCTCTATGGCCTGGACGGCGACCTCGCGCCGCAGCCGCAGATGGCCGCCGGGCATGTGGTCGAGGACGACGGCAAGCGCATCACCATCACGTTGCGCGAGGGGCTGGCGTTCCACGACGGCGAACCGGTGCTGGCGCGCGACGTGGCGCAGAGCATCAGGCGTTGGATCCCGCGCACCTCCTACGGCCAGAAGCTTGGCGACGTACTCGACGAGGTCGCCGCCCCCGATGACAAGCAAATTGTCTTCCGGCTGAAAAAGCCGTTCCCGCTGCTGTTCCAGGCGCTGGGACAGGTCAGTTCCGCCTGTTTCATCATGCCCGAGCGCGTCGCCCGCACCGATCCGTTCAAGCAGATCGATGACCCCACCGGCTCCGGCCCGTTCATGTTCCGCAAGAGCGAATACAACAGCGGCAGCATGGTGGTGTACGAGAAGAACCGCCGCTACGTTCCCCGCGAGTCCGGCACCTCGGCGCTGATCGCGGGGCCGAAGCGCGCCTTCATGGATCGCGTCGAGTGGCACATCATCACCGACGCCGCGACCTCCGCCGCCGCGCTGCAACGTGGCGAGATCGATTGGTTCGAGCAGCCACCGCCCGAGATCCAGGAACTGCTGCAACGCAACCGCGACATCTCGATTGAACTCATCGACCAGCGTCCCGGCTGCACCGTGCTGCGGCTGAACCATCTGCACCCGCCGTTCAACGACAAGCGCATCCGCCAGGCGCTGCTGCCCGCGGTCGATCAGGCCGATTACATGAGCGCCGTGGTGGGGCCGGACCCGACGGGCTTTCGTGCCGGCATCGGCGTGTTCACGCCCGATACCCCGATGGCGAACTCCGCCGGGCTCGAACCGCTGACCTCGCCGCGCAGCGTCGAGCGCGCCCGCGCTTTGCTGCGCGAGGCCGGCTACACCAACCAGCTCATGCGCCTGATCGGCCCCACCGACATTCTGGTGCCCTCGGCGCTGACGCAGGTCGCCGCGGACATGTTCCGCAAGCTGGGTATGAACATGGATTTCGCGCTCAGCGACTGGGGCACCGTGGTGCAGCGCCGCACCTCGCGCGAGCCGCTGGACAAGGGCGGCTGGTCGGCGCTGTGCACCGCGTCGGCCAGCTTCGATTTCGTCGACCCCGCGGTGCATTCCTATATCCGCGGCAACGGGCTCGCTGCCTGGCCGGGCTGGCCCACCGCGCCCCGCGTCGAGCAACTGCGCGACGCCTGGTTCGATGCGCCGACCCTGGCCGCGCAGAAAGCGATCGCCGAGGACATCCAGCGCACCGCGCTCGATGAGGTCACCTTCATCCCGCTCGGCGCCTATTTCAACCGCACCGCGATCCGCCGCAACCTCACCGGCCGGGTCTCCGGTCTCATGCTGCTTTGGAACATCCGCCGGGCGTAATCTTCGCGGCCGGCTTTCTTGCCTGCGTTGGGTGGCGGTGATAGGCACCCGCCATCCCGAGCAGGAGACCCGCCATGAGCGCGATCATCGACATTACCGCCCGCGAAATCCTCGATAGCCGCGGCAATCCGACCGTCGAGGTCGATGTCACGCTCGAAAGCGGCGCCACTGGCCGCGCCGCGGTCCCCTCCGGCGCCTCGACCGGCGCGCACGAAGCCGTCGAACTGCGTGACGGCGACAAATCCCGCTTCGGCGGCAAGGGCGTGCTGCAGGCGATCGCCAACATCCAGGGCGAGATCTTCGAAGCCATCGGCGAAACCGACGCCTTCGACCAGGTCGCCATCGACCAGGCAATGATCGATCTCGACGGCACGCCGAACAAATCCCGCCTCGGCGCCAACGCCATTCTTGCCGTCTCGCTCGCGGTGGCCAAGGCCGCCGCCGATGCCATCGGCCAGCCGCTGTATCGCTATGTCGGCGGCGTCTACGCCCGCACCCTGCCGGTGCCGATGATGAACATCGTCAACGGCGGCCAGCACGCCGACAACCCGATCGACATCCAGGAATTCATGATCCAGCCGGTCGGCGCCGGCACCGTGGCCGACGGCATCCGCATCGGCTCGGAGATCTTCGCCGCCCTGAAAAAGCAGCTGCACGCCGCCGGCCACAGCACCAATGTCGGCGACGAGGGCGGCTTCGCCCCCAACCTCTCCTCGGCCACCGAGGCGCTCGACTTCATCACCCGCGCCTGCGAAGCCGCCGGCTATCGCCCTGGCGAGGACGTGACCTTCGCGCTCGATTGCGCTGCCACCGAATTCTACAAGAACGGCCTCTATGACATGGAAGGCGAGGGCCGCAAGCTCGACGCCGGCGGCATGGTCGACTACCTGGCCGATCTCTGCGCCCGTTATCCCATCGTCTCCATCGAGGATGGATGCTCGGAGGACGACTGGGAGGGCTGGAAGCTGCTCACCGACCGTCTCGGCGCCAAGATCCAGCTGGTCGGCGACGATCTCTTCGTCACCAACCCGATCCGCCTGCGCCGCGGCATTGAGAGCGGCACCGCCAACTCCATCCTGGTCAAGGTCAACCAGATCGGCACGCTCAGCGAGACGCTGGAAGCCGTGCAGATGGCCCAGCGCGCCGGGTACACCGCGGTGATGAGTCACCGCTCAGGCGAAACCGAGGATTCCACCATTGCCGACCTCGCCGTTGCGACCAATTGCGGCCAGATCAAAACCGGCAGCCTCTCGCGCAGCGACCGCACCGCGAAATACAACCAGCTGATCCGCATCGAGCAGCAGCTTGGCACCGCCGCCCGCTACGCCGGACGCACCATTTTGCGTTAACTCCGCATACGATCGCGACGGAGTCTGCATACCGCGCAGAAACCCTTTGTTTTTCCGGCATAATCCGGATTATCTTGACCGAATCGGACGAGATAGGACTCGGGCGTTGGAGTTGAGTGGGGTGGGTCGTTGGCTGAAGCGCCAGACGGCGGCGGTGATGCCACCGCTCGCCTTCCTTGCGCTCGCCTCCTACTTCGCCTGGAGCGCCACCCAGGGCGAGCGCGGCCTCAACGCCTACGCCCTGCGTCAGCAGGACCTCGTCCTCGCCCGCACCCAACTCGCCCAGGCCGAAGCCGAAACCGCCATCTGGGAGCGTCGGGTGTCCACCCTGCGCTCGAACCATCTCGATCTCGATGCGCTGGACGAGCGCGTGCGCTCCATGCTGAATCTGTCTAACCCCGACGACATCGTCGTCCCCTACGGCCAGGGCAAGCGCCTTTTCCAATGAATGGCGGCCATGCGGCCAATAATGGCACGCGGCCCCTGGTCAAACCCGTTTTGCAATGTCCATTCGTAATGGACGAATGTGGCGAAAGATTCGTCCAACCTGTGCCGCTCTGACGCAATCCCTGCGCAATGGCGCCGTCGCCGTCTTGTCACCGAACCGCCTATTGCATTGCAACATAAAGGGTTTTTCGCACAGCATGCTTGCCGCGGCCTGGATGTGCCTGTAGGTCTCGAGCCAAGATACAGTGCGGGGGCGGGGGTAATTATGGCGCAGGCAGCGAATGCGAAACGGCGCGGCAAGGCCGCGCAGTCGAATACTGGCATGAGCCGCGAGGAAATGTTGCGCGCTTACCGCGACATGCTGCTGATCCGCCGCTTCGAGGAGCGCGCCGGCCAGCTCTACGGCATGGGCCTGATCGGCGGCTTCTGTCACCTTTATATCGGCCAGGAAGCCGTCGTCGTTGGCATCCAGATGGCGCTCGGCGAGGGCGACCAGATCATCACCTCTTATCGCGACCACGGCCACATGCTCGCCACCGGCATGGAATCCCGCGGCGTGATGGCCGAGCTTACCGGCCGCGCCACCGGCTATTCCCGCGGCAAGGGCGGCTCCATGCACATGTTCAGCAAGGAGCGGAACTTCTTCGGCGGTCACGGCATCGTCGGCGCCCAGGTCTCGCTCGGCACCGGGCTGGCCTTCTCCAACGCCTATCGCGGCAACGACCGCGTCGCGGTCACCTATTTCGGCGACGGCGCGTCCAACCAGGGCCAGGTGTTCGAAAGCTTCAACCTCGCCGCGCTGATGAAGCTGCCCTGCATCTACGTGATCGAGAACAACCGCTACGGCATGGGCACCTCGGTCGACCGCGCCACCGCCAGCCGCGACCTCTCGCTGAACGCCGTGCCCTGGGGCATCCCCAGCCAGAAGGTCGACGGCATGAATGTCGAGGCGATGAAGGCCGCGGCCGATATCGCCGTCGCCCATTGCCGCTCCGGCGCCGGCCCTTATTTGCTGGAAGTGCAGACCTACCGCTACCGTGGCCATTCGATGTCCGACCCCGCCCGCTACCGCTCGCGCGACGAGGTGCAGAAGATGCGCACCGAGCACGACCCGATCGACGGCGCCAAGGCCCGCCTGGAAATCCTGGGCGCCACGGAGGCGGAACTGCTGGTGATCGAGGACGAGGTGAAGCGCATCGTGCAGGAAGCCGCTGAATTCGCCCAGACAAGCCCCGAACCCGACCCGTCCGAGCTTTGGACCGACGTTTTGCTGGAGCGCTGATCCATGGCGACACAGATTCTGATGCCCGCCCTGTCGCCGACCATGACCGAGGGCAAGCTCGCCCGCTGGCTCAAGGGCGTCGGTGACGCCGTCCGCGCCGGCGACGTGATCGCCGAGATCGAGACCGACAAGGCGACCATGGAGGTTGAAGCGGTCGACGAGGGCAACCTGTCGCAGATCCTGGTGCCCGAAGGCACCGAGGGCGTGGCGGTGAACACCCCCATCGCCGTGCTGAACGGCAGCGCCGCCGAAGCCGCGCCCGCCGCCGCCCCGGCTACGGCCCCCGCCCCGGCCGCCGCCCC
>CAIRTN010000090.1 GCA_903881515.1 uncultured Rhodospirillales bacterium
GCCTGGGACCCTGACGAAGGCCGCGCCATCGTCGTCCCCACCTGCAAAGGCCAACCCGGCAACCCCATCCTCTGGTCCCGCCGCTTCTTCCCTGACATCCTCGCCCTCTCGGGCGACCAGGGCGCCCGCGCCCTGCTGAAACGTCATATGGAACTAGTCACCGAAGTGGACATCGACGACGACGCCATCCTGCGCGACTTCGACACCATCGAAAGCCTCGCCACCCTGCCCGAACGTCTGCGCCCGGCCCTGCCATGAACTGGCGCCCCATGCGCCCGGCCGACCTCGCCGTGGTGGAACCCCTCTCCGAAATCATCCACCCGACCTTCCCCGAAGGCCCCGAAATCTTCGCCGAGCGCCTCGCCCTCTCGCCCAACACCTGCTTCGTCCTCGCCAACCCCGAAATCCACGGCTACCTCATCGCCCACCCCTGGTCCGGCCCGCCCCCACCCCTGAACACCCTCCTCACCACCCTGCTCACCGCCCCCGAACACCTCTACATCCACGACCTCGCTTTGCTCCCCAGCACCCGCGGCCAAGGCCACGGCGCCACCATCGTCGCCCGCCTCACCGGCCCCATCGCCCTGGTCTCCATCGGCAACGCCCGCCCGTTCTGGCAGGCCCAAGGCTTCCACCCCGCTCCGCTCCCCGCCGAAAAGCTGGCAAGCTACGGGCCTACGGGCGTGTATATGCGAAGGCAGTAAGCAGTCCCTTTTTTGTGGGCGACGGCGAAGGCGCCGCGCCGGAAAAGGGACCCCAAAAACTTTATTCTTTCCGCTTGTCCGCGCGTACGCCGCAGGCGACGAGCCGTCATGCAAGCGGAGAGAGGAAAAGTTTTTTGCTTCTTTTTTTCAAAAAAGAAGCACTTCCTTACTCCGCCGCCACCACCACCGGCCGCCGCAGCCCCAGCAGCGACAGCACCGCCAGCAAACACATCACCCCCGCGCCGAAATACGCCGGCAGATAGCTGGCGAATTCGTCGCGCGTCATTCCCGCCCCCATCGCCATCACGCCCGAGCCGAACTGGTGCGCCGCGAAGATCCAGCCGAACACGATCGGCGCCTGCTCCCGCCCGAACGCCCGCACCGCCAGCCGCACTGTCGGCGGCACCGTGGCGATGAAGTCCAGCCCATAGAACACCGCGAACATCGACAGCCCCACCATCGAGAAGCCGCTATACGGCAACCACATCAGCGCCAGGCCGCGAAACCCGTAATACCCCGCCAGCAGCCAGCGATTATCGTACCGGTCCGACAGCCAGCCCGAGCCGATGGTGCCGATCAGGTCGCACACCCCGATCAGCGCCAGAAACCCCGTCGAGGTCACCGGGGAAATCCCGAAATCCCCGCACAACGTCACGAAATGCGGCATCAGCCCGAAGCTGGAAATCCCGCACACGAAAAACGTAAACGCCAGCACCCAGAACACCAGACTGCCCGACGCCATCCGCACCGCCGACAGGCTCAGCATGAACGCATTCTCTGTCGGTGCCGGCGGCTCCGGCAGCACCTGGCTCTCCCCCAGCGGGGCCAGCCCCAGATCCGACGGCCGATTGCGGGAGAACAGCCAGAACGCCATCGCCAGCAAGGCAATCATGAACACCGACGGTACCAGCGCCATCCGCCAGCCGTAATGCTCGGAAATCCACGCCGCCGGCGGCAGGAAGATCAACTGCCCCGTCGCACTCCCCGCGCTCAGAATGCCCAGCGCCAGGCCCCGCCGCGCCGTGAACCACCGTGTCGCGATCGTCGTGCCCATCACCAGCGCCGTCATCCCCGGCGCGATGCCCAGGATCATCCCCAGGCTCAGCCAGAGCTGCCACTTCGCCGTCATCGTCATCGCGATGCCCAGCCCGCTGATCAGCAGTACCGCCGACCCCATCAGCACCGCCCGCGGCCCATAGCGCAGCATCAACCCGCCGGCGAACGGCGCCACCATCCCGAACAACGCCATCCGCGTGCCCAGCGGCCCCGACAACTCCCCCACCGACCAGCCGAATTCCTGCGACATCGGCACCAGCAGCACGCCCGGAATCGACAGCGCCGCCGAGGAACACACCCCATACCCCAGCGCCAGCGCCACCATCACCCAACCATAATGGATCCCCCGTGCCGCCAAAGCGCGCGCCAGTGAAGCAGCAAACATGATGGGCCCCCTGGCCTTATTGCTCGACGAAACTAGTCCGCTGTCCCAACGAAAGGCAAAACAATTCCGGTAGCGGCTGCATTTTCGCCGCAGTTTCACGATCATTGACGTTTTTATAACTTTCTAACAAATGTGCAGTGTCCTATAGTCTACCCATGAACGCATGGGACCGCCTCCTCACCTCGCTGCACGGAACCCTCGCCACAACTGCGTCCAAAATTCTGTTCTGGCTCACTTTCCGCCGCCTCGTCACCGCGCTGGACGAACTCTTCACCGCCTGGCGCAACGGCGAACTCCCGCCGCCCCCCGCTCAACCCACCGCCCCCATTCCGGCGCCCGCCGCCATCGCGCCCCGCGCGCCCAAGCCAACCCGCGCCCGGACTCCGTCCCGCGCCCGCAAACCCCGCACGCCCACGGCAGCCAAATCGCGCCCCCAAACCCCCGCGCGCGCCCACCCCCATCCCCGAACAAGGCTGCAGCGCACCCCAGCGCCGGCCCACCCTAATCTCTCCTCCATCCCGAATCTAAAAATTTCAACAAACTCACCGCCAAGGCCTCACCGCGCCCATTTTGTTCCGATTTAGCAATAAATAAAAGTTTTTTGGTCCTTTTTTCCAAAAAAGAACAACTCTTCCTGCCTCCCCCCCTTTCTCCTATCCTCGAAAAAAAGGGAGGACCAAAATGAAACTAACCCGCCGCCAGGCCCTGACCGCCACCGCCGCCGCACTCGCCACCCCCCACATCGCCCGCGCCGCCGGCCCGGTCGTGCTGCGCTGGGGTGACGTTCAGCCCCCCAGCCACCCCTCGCCGATGTCCATCGAGCGCGCGGCCAAGGAGGTGAAGGAAAAAACCGCAGGCCGTGTCGAGATTCAGGGCTTCCCCTCCGGCCAGCTCGGCGGCTCCAGGGACATGGTCGAGGCCGTGTCCTCCGGCGCCCAATCCATCGTCACCGAGGGCGCCGGCATCATCGGCCAGTTCCTGCCGCAGGTGACCATCATCGAGGCCCCCTATATCTGGCGCGACGCCGCCCACATGGCCCGCGCTCTGGCCTCCCCGGTGTTCGACGAGCTGAACAAAGCCCTGATCGCCAAGCGCGACATGCGCATCGTCTGCTCGACCTATTACGGCATGCGCCACCTCACCTCCGGCAAGCGCGAGGTCCACAGCCCCGCCGACATGGTCGGCTTCAAGCTGCGCGTGCCCGAAGTCGATACCTACACGGCGATGGCCGAGGCCTGGGGCGCCAAACCCACCCCGATGAACTTCGGCGAGCTCTATCTCGCCCTCTCCCAGGGTGCGGTGGACGGACAGGAAAACCCCCTGCCGACGATCCAGGCCGGCAAGTTCGCCGAGGTGCAGAAATATCTGGTCCTCACCGGCCACATCATCACCCCCCGCCTGGTGATGGTCAGCGAGACCGCCTGGCAGAAGATCCCCACCGCCGACCGCGATATCGTCGCCGCCGCGATCAAATCCGCCTCCGCCTGGAACGACGCCGAAATAGCCCGGCAGGAAGCCTTGCTCGCCGACACCTTCAAGGCTGCCGGCATGACGGTGATCACCCCGGATATCGACCTGTTCCGCAAACCGGTACTCGCCACCGTGCCGGCGAAGTTCGAAGCCAAATGGGGCAAGGGCTTCTGGGACCGGCTGCAGGCCCTGTGACCTCAATCGACCGCGCCGCAGGAGGGCTGTCCATCGCCCTGCTGCTGGCGCTTCTCATCGTTGTCACCCTCGGCGCCACCACCCGCACCGCCGGCGACCCGCTGATCTGGACCGACGAGGCCGCCCGCTTCCTGATGATCTGGCTCGCCGCCACCGGCTGGTTTCTCGCCAGCCGCAAGCGCGGCCATATCCGCGTCCGCTACTTCGTCGACAAACTCGGCCCCGCCTCCCGCCGCGCGACCGAGGCGTTGCTCCAGGCCGCCCTCGTGCTGTTCGGCATGCTGCTGACCTGGCACGGCTGGGACCTGATCGGCCGCAACCTCGATGTCGAAGCCACCACCCTGCCGGTGCCGATGGCGGTGATGTATCTGCCCATCGTCATGGTCGGGGTTGCCACCGCCATTCAGGGCGGCATCGAACTCGCCGACGCGGCGCGCGGCAGATGACCGAACTGATGGTCGAGATCGCCGGCGTCTGGCTGCTGGCCGTGCTCGCCGGCCTGCCACTGTTCGCCTCGATGGGCCTCGCCGCTTTCGCCTTCGTCCATCTCGCCGGGCTGAAAGACAGCATCGTGCCGCAGAAGATGGCACAGGCGATGAACTCCTTCCCGCTGATCGCCGCCCCGCTGTTCATCCTGATGGGCAACATCCTTGGCGCGGCCAAAATCACCGACCGCATCGTCGCGTTTGCCAGCTCCATCATCGGCTGGGTCCGCGGCGGCTACGCCCATGCCTCGATCCTGGCCAGCATGATCTTCGCCGGCATGGTCGGCTCCGCCGTCGCCGACGCCGCCGGCACCGGCGCCATCGAAATCCGCGCCATGCGCCGCGCCGGCTACCGGCCCGAGACCGCCGCCGCGATCAACGCCGCCGCCGCCACCATCGGCCCGATCATCCCGCCCAGCCTGCCGATGGTGATCTACGGCGTCAGCGCCGATGCCTCGATCGGCCGGCTGTTTCTCGCCGGCGTCGTCCCCGGCATCCTGATGGGCGTCTCGCTGATGGTGATGGTCGCATTCGTCGCCCGCCGCGAAGGCTTCGAGCGCAGCAAGTTCGGCGGCCTGTCCGCCATCGGCAAATCCTTCATCGACGGATTTTGGGCCCTGATGGCCCCCGTCGTCCTGCTCGGCGGCATGTTCAGCGGCATCTTCACCCCCACCGAAGCCGCCGCCGCCGCCACGCTTTACGCCCTGTTCCTCGGCTTCGTCGTCTATCGTACCCTCACGCTGGCCGACATGCCGCGCATCCTGATCGAAAGCGTCGAAACCACCGGCCTGGTCACCGCCCTGGTTATGGTCGCCGGTGCCTTGGGCTGGTGCATGTCGGTCTCTCGCCTGCCACAGGCGGTCACCCCGTTGCTTACCGGCACCTTCCACGGCCCCATCCCGTTCCTGCTGATGTGCAACCTGGTGCTGCTGATCGTCGGCTGCTTCATGGAGACGCTGGCCGCCCTGCTGCTACTGATCCCGATCATGGTCCCCGCCGCGCACAGCTTCGGCGTCGATTCCGTTCAGTTCGGCCTGATCATGATCTTCAACCTGATCCTCGGCACCATCCACCCACCGGTCGGTGTGGTGCTGTTCGTCACCTCCCGCATCGCCGGCATCAGCTACGAAACGATGTCGCGCGCGATTCTGCCCTGGCTGGTGCCTTTGCTCTGCGTGCTGCTGCTGATCACTGTGTTCCCGGTGCTGACGATGGGCCTGCCGAACTGGGCGATGCCGACGAAATAGCTACCGCGCCGCAAGCACTGAACCGATATCGCCCTCGCTCGGCAACCCCAGCACATGGTGCTGGTGCCACAGCGCATAGAACAGCAGGCTCCACGCCCGCTGCGAATTCCGCCCCGCCTCGGCAAACGCTGCGGCAACCACCTCAGCCGGCACGCATTCCGCCACCCCCGGCTGGGCTGCCACCAGTGCCGTCAGTTCCCCGGCCCGCGCCTGCATCCAGATCCCCACCGGCGGCTTGAACCCCTTCTTGCGTGCATACGCTCCGGCCGCCGGGAAATGCTTGGCCAGCCAGTCACGCAGGATGATCTTGCCGAAGCGCAATCCCACCTTCTGCCCATCCGGCAGCGGAAACGCGAACCTTGCCACCTCAGGGTCCAGGAAGGGCGTCCGCCCTTCGACCCCATGCGCCATCAGGCAGCGATCGAGCTTGGTCAGCAGGTCGTTCGGCAACCACTCCGCCACATCGTCGGCCTGGGCGGCCTGCACCGGCGAATACCCCGCGACATCGGCATGCTGCAGCCCCTCCCGCCAGCCTTTCAGCAGCGGCAGTTCCCCCAGCACCCCCTTGCTGCGCGGTTTGCGGGTGAACCAGCGCAACGGCGCCCGGCGCTTGCGATAGCGCGAATACCCGGCGAACAACTCGTCCGCCCCCTCGCCACAAAGCGTCACCTTCAACCCGCCCGCCCGCGCGGCACGGCCCAGCATCCAGGTCGGCAACACCGCGGCGTCGGCCGTCGGGTCATCGATCGCCGCTGCAATCCGTGGCGCCAGCGCCCAGAACTCCGCCGCCCCCATGCCGATCCGCTCGACCTCGGCGCCCTGCGCCGCGGCCAGTCGCATCGCCTCGGCGGTCTCATCGACCCCCACCCCATCCCAGCCGCAGGTCAGCGCCCGGATCCTCCCGGCCGCCCGCGTCATCAGCGCCAGCACCGCCGCCGAATCGATCCCGCCCGACAGAAACAGCCCGTACGGCACATCGGCGCGCAGGTGTACCCGCACGCTGTCTTCCAGCACCCGGTCCAGCTCCGCGATGGAGCGCGCCCCCCCGGGCGGTCCAGCCGGCAGCACCGAAGTGCGATGCCGCTCAACGATCCGCCCACCTCGCACCACCAGCGTCTCGCCCGGCAGCACACGGTAGATCCCCGGATAGATCGTCTCCGACCCGGTGGAGAATTTCAGCTGCAAGAGCTCGGCCCGCGCCTGCTTCACCACCCCGCGCGCGGCCAGCCCCGCGGCCACCAGCGCCTGCGGTTCGCTGGCAAACGCGAACCCGTCATCGGTCGTCGTATAGTACAGCGGCTTGATCCCGAACGGATCACGCGCCAGCACCAATTGCCCGCGATGGGCATCATGGATCGCGATCGCGAACATCCCGCGCAGCCGGTCGGCAAAGCGGATGCCATGCGCTTCGTACAGAAACACCGCCGGTTCGCAGTCCGAGCGGGTGCGGAACGGCGTATTCGCCATCTCGGCGCGCAATTCGTTATTGTTGTAGATCTCCCCGTTGCACACCAGCGCCGCGCCGCCCGGCGCGAACAGCGGCTGGTCCCCGGTCACCAGATCGACAATCGCCAGCCGGTTGTGCAGCAGCGCGGTATCGCCCCGCAGCAACTGCCCCTCGCCATCCGGCCCGCGATGCGCCAGCGCCCCCAGTAGCCGCGCCAGCACCGCACTGTCCGGCGTGCCCTCGCGCATCATCATCCCGGCGATGCCGCACATCAGCCGCGCTCCGCCAGCAACCGCTCGGCCGCCGCCACCGCTGTCGCCACGCTCAGATCCTCCATCCGCGGCCCCGTCCCCAGCGCCCAGGACGCGAACCGCCCGGTCGGGGCCATTTCCTCGGCCCGGTCCATCGTGGTGGCGCACAACCCAATGGTCGGCGTTCCGGCCGCCGCCGCCAGATGCATCAGCCCTGAATCATTGCCGACATAAAGATCGCAACGCTGGATGCAGGCCGCGACCTCGGGCAGATCAAGCTTGCCGACCAGATCGATCGCCCCCGGCAGCAATGCCAGCAGCGGTTCGGCCAACGCCCGCTCCCGCTCTCCCGGCCCGCCGAACACCGCGGCCACCGCGCCTTCGAGCCTGCCGGCCGCCAGGACATTGAACATCTCGGCGAACGACGCTGCCGGCCACATCTTGTCCGAATTCGCCGTCGGCCCCACGCCGATAACCCGGCGCCCCGCTGGCAGCAGCTCCGCCGCTTTCGCCCGATCCGCCGCCGAGGTCCACAACACCGGCAGCGGCGCCGGCTTCAGCCGCAGCAGCCGGGCGAACTGCTCGTATTTCCGCCCCGGCAGCTTGCGCATCACCGCCCGCCGGCGCGTCCAGATCAGAAAACTGACCAGCGAGCCACGCAGATCCACCACCAGATCCCAGCGGGTGCGCACGACGTCGCGCCACAGCTTCACCCAGTGCGTCCGCCACGGCCGCTTGTCGAACACGATCAGCCGCTCGAGATTCGGCATGCGCAGGAACACCCCCTCCGCCACCGGTCCGCAGGCAACCGTGATGCGGCTCTGCGGATAGCTGCGGATCAGATGGTCCAACAATCCGGTGGTGATCACCGCGTCGCCAATGCGGTTCGAGGTGATGAAAAGGATGCGCATGACCGATGCCTATATCACGCACCGATTTCGGCACATACCCGGCTTAGCCGGAGCGTGGCCCCTGGCTCAGCCGCTCGATCCCGCGCCCGGTCACCGATACCAACACCCCGCCATCGGCCAGCGGCACGACGCGTTCCACACAGCCATCGTCCTGCAATCGCCGCAGGGCGATCCTTAGACGATCCGGCCCGGCGATCAGTCCGGCGCGCAGTACCGCCACATCGAGGTCAGCCTGCCGCCGGTGGCTATGCACAGCCATATTCGCCAGCGCCGTCAGCAATGCGTCCTCGACATCTGTAAAGCTACCACCCCCCGGTATTGTCGTTTCGACGGGTTTGGCGCGAGTATTCAATGTCGTCTGGATGACAAAATTACCCATGATTCCACACATTATTGGCCACCGGTGTTGATTTCCGTTGAGATCTGACCCGGGAAGGTCGGAATTTTCCACTGAGAATTGACCCATGTTTGAACCTCCCCCCACTGCGAACGGCGGGGGAA
>CAIRTN010000091.1 GCA_903881515.1 uncultured Rhodospirillales bacterium
CGCCAGCCTCGTCCAAACCTATGACGACTACCCCGTCATCGTCATGCTGCAACTCGAAGGCCTCGGCTTCTGCGCCGAAGGCGAAGCCCCCGCCTTCGTTCGCAGCCACGACCTCACCATTTCAGGCGACTTCCCGCACAACACCTCCGGCGGCCAGCTTTCCGTCGGTCAGGCAGGCGCTGCCGGCGGCCATCTCGGCATCGTCGAGGCCATGCGCCAATTGCTCGGCACCGCCGGCGGTACCCAGGTCGCCAACGCCAGCCTCGCCGTGGTCAGCGGCTTCGGCATGATCAACTACGATCGCGGCCTCTGCTGCGGCGCCGTGGTGCTCGGCGCATGAGCACCAAACGCAACCCGCTGCTGCCGCTGCACCCGCCGCTCACCCCGCCCGCCTGGCGCAGCCGCCAAGCACTGCACCTCACCGCCGCCGCCGCCCGCGGCCAATTCGTCCTGCAATTCTGCGCCGAGTGCGGCACCGTGCAATACCCGCCCCGCGAAGCCTGCGCGCACTGCCTCTCCATCGACCTGCCCTGGCGCGAGATCCCCCCCGGCGGCACCCTTTCCTCCAACACCGTCGTCCGCGTCACCGCCGATCCCTATTTCCGCCGCCGCGTGCCCTGGCCTGTCGGCCTGGTCGCGCTCGACACCGGCCCGCATGTCGTCGCCCACCTCGCCGGCGCCCCACAACCCGGCGACCGCGTCCAACTCTCGTTACGTCTGGACAAGGCTGGCCGTGGCGTCATGCTGGCGCAACCGGAGGGCCGCACATTGGGGGATGATCCGATCCTGCGCGAACTGAGCTGCGATCCGCGCGGACGCCGCGTGCTGATCACCGATGGCCGCCACCCCGCCGGCGCCGCCATGGCCCGCGCCATGCTCGCTGCCGGCGTCCGCGAAGTCTTCGTTGGCATCGCCGACGAATGGCTCGCCCCCCTCGCCCTCGAAGGCTGCACCACCGTCCCGCTCGACGTCACCGACCAGGACAGCGTGCTCCGCGCCGTCGGCGCCCTCGGCGGCCGGGTCGATATCCTCGTCAACACCGCACTCCGCCTGCGCCCCGGCAATCCGCTCGACCCCGGCGCCCTGGCCGACGCCCGCGCCGCGATGGAAATCACCTATTTCGGCGCCCTCCGCCTGCTGCAGGCCTTCGGCCCCGTCCTGCGCGCCCGCGCCGAAGACGGCGGCACCGCCTGGGTCAACATCGTCTCGGTCGGCGCGCTGGCCCCTCTGCAAGGCTACCTCCGCGACGCCCCGATCCAAGCCGCCGCCCTCGCCCTCGCCCAAAGCCTGCGCGGCAGCCTCCGCCCGGTGAAAACCCTCACCGCGCTGGTCGGCCCGCTAGACGACACCTGGCACGAAGCCGTCCCACCGCCGAAAGTAGCACCTGCCGCTTTGGCCAACGCGGTCATCTCTGCCCTCGTCGCCGGGATCGAAGACATCGCTGTGGGCGACATTGCGCAGCATATGCTGGCGCGGTGGTCGGATAATCCGGACGTGCCGGGGCGGGAAGGTGAGTAAGGCTAGGCCAGGGCGTTGCCCAGGACCCACCAGGGGAC
>CAIRTN010000092.1 GCA_903881515.1 uncultured Rhodospirillales bacterium
CTAGGCAAGGCCAGGGCTCTGCCCCAGAGGCGCGAAGACAAGGCGCCGAGGGGAAGCAAGCACTCCTTTTTTTGCAAAAAAAGGAGCAAAAAAACTCTTATCCGATTGCCTCTGGCACAGATATGCGGCTGGAGGGCTGGCCGAAGGCCATAGATTGAAAAGCTTTTTTGGTTCTTTTTGTTCACAAAAAGAACGGCTTGCCTGACTTCACTGGCTTAAATTCGCGCCGATGGGGCTCTGCCCTGGACCCGCAAGGGGACTCAGTCCCCTTGACCCCACATTATTTTGCTTGAGCACCAACGTACGTGCAGCGGCGAAGCCCAAAAAGTCTTGATGGCTCCGCCGCTCCATGTCCAACGCAGAGCTTCGACGTCAATGCATTTCGCGCACATGGCAAGCTTCGCAGGTTTCTGGAAGTACGTTCTTTTACAAAGGGATAAGGTCCAGGGGCTTGGCCCGTCGCGCGAAGGAGCGTGCCGGACCTGGCGGGGCGTGGGGCGGAGCCCCACTGCTTGCCTTCGCCTTCCCATGGAATTGCGACATCATCGTAACTTCGCGCCCATGGGGCAGAGCCCTGGCCTTCACCTCGCAACTAAGCGCCAGCCACCTACTCCGCCGTCACCACCATTTTCATCTTCGGATGAATGCCGCAGCGCACGGTGAATTTGCCGGCTTTGTCGAACAGCACCGGGATCTGTTCTCCCGGTTTCTGCAACCCCATGTCCCGCGTCACGTCGGCGGCATCGATGATGTTGATGTTATGCGTCACATCGTCGCCGTTCTGGTAGCGCACGGTATCTCCCGCCTTCACCGACAGGGTTTTCTTGCTGAATTGCTGACCCACCTGGTCGATGCTGCTGATCGCTGCCTGCGTCGCACCGGCAAGGCACAGCATGAATGCCGCCGTCAGCAGAATTCCGTTACGCATTCTGATGGTTTCCCCATGTATGGCGTTGGGCCCGCGCCGTCGCGAACCGAACGAATATGCAAACAATCCGCGCCTCACAGCCCGCACCACGACAGCGGCATGCCGTTACGCAGTGCAAAGGCCGCCATCGACGCCTGCCGCCACAGCAGGTCCGCCCGCCGCCGCATGCCGTCCAGCGCGCTCAGCACGGTTTCGTCGGTCACCTCGATCGCCGCCATCATCCCGCGATCCTCGTGCTTCAGCACATGGCAATGGAACACGAACCGCCCCACCATCAGCGCGCCGTCGAACGGGATGATCAGCGTCACCGAACCGCGCTCGGGTATCCGCACCGTGTCGACATGCCCGGTGAACGGCACCGCCTCGCCATTCACCGCGACAAGCTGGAAATGCAGTTGGTGGATATGGAAGGTATGGGTGTCGTCGCTGTCGTTGCGGATCGTCCATTCCTCGACGCTGCCGTGCCGCACCGTCACATCCGTCCGCGTGTGATCGAACACTTTGCCGTTGATGTAGAAGCGGGACTCGTCGCGTTCCTGCGAGAACGCCACCGTCCGCCGCCCGGTGATCACCCGCTGCCGCAGATCCGGCGCCTCCACCGCAACCGGCGCCGGCGCCGCGCGGGTCACCGCCTCGCCCGCGATTTGCACATGCCCCAGCGTCCGCTGCGTCTTGTCCCCGGTCAGCACCCGCTCCGAGATCAACTCGTAATCCCCCGCCGCACCGGCTTCGACCAGCACCTCCACCCGCGTGCCATGCCGCAGATGCAGCACCTCCTGCACATCCTCATAGCGCCGCAGCCCGCCATCCTCGGCGATGATGCGGAATCTGTGTCCGGCCAGCCGCAGGTGAAACAGCAGGTTCGAGCTCTGGTTGCCGATCCGCCACAGCTGAGTCTCCCCCGGCGCCATGCCGAGATCGACATGCCGGCGCCCGTTGATCGACTGGATCACCCCGTGCAGCTCGTCCTCGGTAAGCGGATCGTCGCTGTCCTCAATGATGTAGTCCTTCAGCACCAGGGTCCGCTCCCGCAACCCCGCCAGTTCAGGCACCAGGGTTTCCAATCCCTCCACAACAAGCGCCCCGCTCAGCCCGCCCATCACCTGGGCTTAAGAGTCGCCATGCACATGCGCGTGGTACCAGAACAGCCCCGGCGGCTGATTGGCCGGGATCGGCACCTCGTAATCGAACGATGCCCCTGGCGGCACCAGGATCGCGATATTGTCGCCGCGGCCGCGCGGCGTGGTCTCGATGCCGTGGAAATGCAGGTTCGTCGGCGCGCTGAGCTGGTTGACCAGATGGATGCGCAGCATGTCGCCCGGCCGCACCCGCAGCACCGGCCCTTCGTAGCGGCCGTTATAGACCATGCCCGGAAAATGCACCCCGTCGAACGCCACCTCGCGCGGCGCGGCGGTCAGCGTCACCGCCAGCACGCCGTTCGCGCTGCGGTGATCCTCCAGACCCCCTGCTTCCTCCGCCCGTCCAGGCAATGCCCACAGCAAGGCCAGGCACAGGCAAACCACCGCCACCCCAGCGCCCCGGCGAAACCTGTCCGTCATGCCGCCCACGCGCAAGATCTCCCGGCGATCCGGCACACCAACGGGAGTCCACCACCGGACTCCCGCCGCGCCGCTGCCGCAAGATTAGGGATGACCTGTTAACGAATCCTTGCCGCGCGACGGCCGGCCTAGCGCTCCGTCTGGCGCAGCCGCTCCACCCCGGCCGGCGTCAGCACGATGCGCACCTGGCCCTGCCGTCCCGCGGTGCTGTCCGATGCCACCACCAGCCCGTCCAGCAGCGCGTCCTCCCACACCGAAATCCGCGGGCAGGAGGTGCGCCAGGCATCCATCGTTTCCTGATAGCTGCGCGGCCGGGCCGAGACCCAGGCCAGGAATTGCCGCAGCAAGCCAGCCGACGTGTCGAGCGTTCCGGGGTGCATGTCCCATCCTCCGCAGTCCGACGCAGCCTAGTCCGCCGGACCCCCGCCGTGAATATGCGTGATGGCACATATTGCGCTGCGTGAACGGCATGCCGAAATCGCGCCGCGGCCCCCATTCCCTCCGCCCCGATTTGCCTTACATGAGGCGCAGACCCCAGGAGCACCGCGCATGACCAGCCCCGCCACCTACCAGTTTGGCGACCGCGCCGTCCGCCGTCTCGGCTACGGCGCCATGCAGCTTGCCGGCCCCGGCGTATTCGGCCCGCCGCGCGATCGCGACGTTGCGCTCGCCGTGCTGCGCGAGGCCATCGCCAGCGGCATCGACCATATCGACACCTCCGATTTCTACGGCCCGCACATCACCAACCAGTTGATCCGCGAGGCGCTGCACCCCTATCCCGACAATCTCACCATCGTCACCAAGATCGGTGCCCGTCGTGGCCCCGATGCCTCCTGGAACCCCGCCTTCACGCCCGAGGCGCTGACCGCGGCCGTGCACGACAATCTGCGCAATCTCGGTGTGGATGCGCTCGATGTGGTCAATCTCCGCCTGATGTTCGGCATCCACGGCCCGGCCGAGGGCTCGCTCGCCGCCCCGCTCACCGTACTCGCCGATCTCCAGCGCCAGGGGCTGGTGCGTCAGATCGGTCTCAGCAACGTCACCGCCCGACAGATCGCCGAGGCCCGCGCCATCGCTGACATCGTCTGCGTGCAGAACCACTACAACCTCGCCCATCGCGACGACGACGCGCTGATCGACGCTCTGGCCGCCGACGGCATCGCTTACGTGCCGTTCTTCCCGCTCGGCGGCTTCAGCCCGCTGCAATCGGCGGTGCTTGACGACGTCGCCGCCAGCCTCGGCGCCACCGCGATGCAGACCGCGCTGGCCTGGCTGCTGCACCGCGCGCCCAACATCCTGCTGATCCCCGGCACCTCGTCGCCGGCGCATCTGCGCGAAAACCTCGCCGCCGGCGCGTTGCGCCTGCCCGCGGCGGCCATCGCCGCGCTCGACGCCATCGCCGCCCCCGCCTGATCCCCCCGCGCCTGGCGGGGGGAGGGCAGGGGGCGTCGCCGTCAGGCCGTGGCGTTCTTCTTCACGAACGCCGCGAACTTATCCATCCAGCCCTGCAGGAACGCCCGGCTGCCCTCACCGATGCTGCCATCGGCGTTGAACAGCCCCTCCTTCGCCTGCAGGAACACTTCCGGCTGCTGCAATGTCGGCATGTCCAGGAAGGTCAGCACATTGCGCAGATGCTGCTGCGCCATCGCTGTGCCCATCGCCCCCGGCGACACGCCCAGCACCGCCGCCGGCTTGCCGGCCCACGCGCTCTGGCCCCAGGGGCGCGAGCCATTGTCGATTGCGTTCTTCAGCACGCCGGGGATCGAGCGGTTGTACTCCGGCGTCACGAACAGCACGCCCTGCGCCGCCGCGATCTCGCCGCGCAACCGCTTCACCGGCTGGGCTTGGTCGGCATCGTCGTCCTGGCTGTACAGCGGCAGATCGCCGATCTCCACCCGATGAAAATTGAAATCCGCCGGCGCCAGCTTGCCCAGCGCCACCGCCAGCTTGGCGTTGAACGAGTCCTTGCGCAGGCTGCCGACGACGACGGCGATATCGTATTGGGCCATGACGAAGCTCCTTTGGGTTTATGCGTACTGCCGGTTTCCCGGCGATGCCGGAGCCATACCTCCGGCATTCCTGCACGGCTCTTGCGGAAATTCGCATCCACGCTGTGCAGATACGCAGCTTTCCCCGCCCGTCGCGAGATGTGGCAAACCCTTACGAAAAAAATCTTGACTGCGGAAAAAAGTTGGAATACATCACTAATATGAAAACGTTTGGAAGCCTCATCACCGGTCTGAAAGGTACAATCGCCATCCCCTGGCGGAGCTTTGCCTCCGTTCCCGCCCTGATTCTGTTCTGGTTGCAGCTGCGCCGCCTGACCGCTGCGCTGGACGATCTGTTCAACGCCTGGCGCGCTGGCGACCTGCCGCCGCAACAATCTGCCGCCGCGGAGCCGGCCCCCGCGCCCGTACGCACGCCCGTCGCTGACCGGCCCAGGCCCGTCCGCCAGGCGGCCGTCCCGCCGCGCCCGCGCATCCCGCATAGTGCCGCCGCCCGCGCTGAATCCGCGCCCCGCAGCGCCATCGTCCTCCCGCAGGCCGTGTACCTCCCCCCGAGGCCCCTGCGTCTGAAACCAGCCGCATTCCCGCGCCAATCGATGAGTCGCAAAAAAGCGACATTTCCAGTCGAAGGGAGAATTGCGTACTGAATGTTACGTAATCGTAATTAAAATGACCATCACCCTTGACTTTCCGCCGCTCCCGCCGCGCGATACCCGCGCCAAGAAACCGAGGAACCGTCCATGTCCCTGATCCCCAACGCCACCCTGGCGAAGCTGCGCGCCGGCAAAACCGCCATCGGCTTCGGCGTCAACCACTCCCGCAGCGTCGCCACCCCAATGATGGCCAAGACCGCGGGCTATGACTGGCTGTTCATCGACATGGAACACGGCGCTTTCTCGGTCAACGAAGCCGCCCAGCTCTGCATCGCCTCGCTGCCCACCGGCCTGACCCCGATCGCCCGCGTCTGCACCGGCGCGCTCGACGAAGGCACCCGCCTGCTCGACAACGGTGCCCAGGGCCTAGTCATCCCGCATGTCGACACCCCGGCCCAGGCCAAACAGGTCGCCGACGCCTTCCGCTTCCCCCCCATGGGCAGCCGCAGCTGGGGCGGCGGCATCGCCGTCTACGGCTTCGGCGCGGTCAACGCCGCCCAGGCGCAGGCGGAACTGAACAACGACGTGCTGATCTGCGGCATGATCGAAACCGAAGAGGCCGTCGCCAACATCGACGCCATCGCCGCCACCCCCGGCATCGACTGCCTGCTGATCGGCACCTCGGATCTCACCGCCGACATGGGCATCTCCGGCCAGGCCGGCCACCCTAAGGTCCAGGCCGCTTACAAGGCCGTGATCGATGCCTGCAACAAGCACGGCAAACATCCGGGCATGGGCGGCATCTACGATGTCGAGTGGTCCACCTTCTACACCAAGATGGGCGCCCGCTTCACCCTCGGCGGCTCCGACGGCGCCCTGATGATGCAGGCCGCCACCGCCCGCGCCCAGTTCTTCGCCAGCCTCTCGGCCTGAACGGTGCCCTCGTGATGAGCAATCCCCGGATCGCTCATCACGAGGGGCTGATCATTCGGCCGCGTGATGCATGCCAACGGTGATTCCACCGATGGACATCGTGTTATCACGCGGGGATTGCCCGCGCTGAATGCGCCGCATGATCTTATATTCGATAATTAGACCAATGATCATTAGGCACAGCGGAGTAATCACAATAGTTCACCTTCATAAACTCACATGAAGGTTGGATAACACTTACTACAGAATTGTAGTTTCTGAAAATTTCAATCAAGAAACTATTTATTCAACCAGATTCAATAAATGTATTGAACCTTCACCACACTCATCCAGGGCCGCGCCGGCCAATCCCCATCAACGCCGCCCCGAACAATGCCGCCATCACTCCGGCCACCGCGATCATCAACCGCAGCCGGGTTCCAGCCTCCCCGGCCTCGGCCGCCAGCCGGATTCGCATCGCCACCCGCTCGGTGACGACCCGGCCGGCGAGGTCCGGCCCGGGCTTAACCGCCTCGGCGCTGTCGGCCAGCGCGTCCTTCAGCCTGGGGTAGGCCTCGGGGCTCGCCAGCAGCGTATCCAGCACCGTCTCGCGCGCCATGGCACGCTCCAGCGGCAGCGGAGCAATATAGCTGGCCAACACCCCCAGCATCGCCACCACGGCAATGCCGGCGGCCAGGAAGCCCGCAAGGGCGAAGTTCGATTGCTTCATGAAGGGGGCCTTCGTCTGTAACCGCTGATGTGGCGTGAACCGCAGCCTGGCGCAAGCGGCGTGGGGTAAAGGGTTTATTCACCGTTCCCCGTCATGCTTCGCAACATTGCACGACGGATGTCTGCTTCATGGCGTTGGCTGAGCTCAAAAATTGGTTCGCCCGGCATCGGGCACCGCCGCGACCCGCGATGCGGATCACCCGTATCGAGCCTGGATTCGAGGCAGAAGCGGTGATCCACAACCTGCCGCCCGGCCCTGCCTCGGTCTGGAGCAACGATCGCCTGGCGGTGGAGGAGGAATTGTGGGGCGCCGGCTACCTCACTCCCGGCGGCGCGCCCGAACTGCTGCGCTTCTCCGTGCCGCTCGGCCTGTCGGCCGCCTCCTCGCTGCTGGTGCTCGGCGCCGGGGCGGGCGGTCCGCCGCAGACGCTGGCCACCGATCTCGGCGTCTGGACCGCCGCCTTCGAGTCGGACCCGGTGCTGGCCGGGATCGCTGCGCATCGTCTGCAACGCGCCGGCGCCGCATTGGCCAAGCGCGCCTCGGTTGAGCCTTGGGACCCCGCCGCGCCGGCGTTCCGCGCGCATTTCTATCATCACGCGCTGCTGCTGGACCCCATCCGTGCCGCGATGCCCGAGCCGGTGCTGGCCGCCGTCGAATCTGCGCTGAAGCCGCATGGCCAGGTGGTGCTGGTTCAGACCGTGGCCGATCCGCCGCTGGACCCGGCGGACCCCGCGATCGCTGCCTGGTGCCGCCTGGAAGGGCGGATTTCCGCGCTGCCGAGTGCGGATTCGATTAACCGCGCGCTGGGCCGGCTGGGCTATGACATCCGCATTGCCGAGGATATGTCGGCCCGGCACATGAAGCTTGCCGTGCTGGGCTGGAAGGCGCTGCTGCGGCGGATGAAGGACCATAAGCCCGATCACGCGCGGGCCGCCGCCATCGTCACCGAGGCCGAACTATGGACCCGCCGCATCCGGCTGATGCATGAAGGCCGTATCCGCATGATGCGCTGGCATGCCATCCATCGCGCCTCGGTGCGTTGAGCACCGTTGACATGGGGGGCGGGCGCCTGTAACTCGCCGCCTCCTTATAGACAGACTGTAGAGCGCCGCCATGAAGATCCGTAACAGCCTGAAATCGGCCAAGACCCGCGACAAGAACTGCCGCGTCGTGCGCCGCCATGGCCGCGTGTATGTCATCAACAAGAAGAACCCCCGGATGAAGGCCCGCCAGGGCTGATCACCGGCGCCGGGGTATCCCGGCGCGTGTTCTGACGGTTCGCACGCGCCCCGAATGCATTTCGGGGCGTGTTGCTTTCTGTCGCCACCTTGCGGTCTCGGCCCGGCGCCGTCACATTGCCGGCAACCAGCCGCCCAGGGAGGCCCGCACGTGATTGCCCAGCCGCCGCCGCGACAGAACGTGCTCGACCGGCGCGATGTTCTTATCGACGGGCTGCGCGGGCTGCTGCCGCCCACTGGCGTGATTTCCGAAGCGCTGCGGCTGAAGCCGTACGAATCCGACGGGCTGTCCGCCTATCGCCAGGTGCCGCTGGCCGTGGTGCTGCCGGAGACTACCGAGCAGGTGGCCGCGGTGATGCAATATTGTCATCGCGAGGGCATTCGGGTTGTGCCGCGCGGCGCTGGCACCTCGCTGTCCGGCGGGGCGCTGCCGATGGAAGACGCCATCGTGCTCGGCCTGATGCGGATGAACGCGATCCTGGATATCGATTACCACGACCGCTGCGCCGTGGTGCAGGCCGGGGTGACCAATATCGGCATCACCCAGGCGGTGCAGGAGCGCGGCTTCTTCTACGCGCCGGACCCTTCGAGCCAGTTGGCCTGCATGATCGGCGGCAACGTCAACATGAACTCCGGCGGCGCGCATTGCCTGCGCTACGGGGTGACGGCGAACAACCTGTTGGGCCTGAAGATCGTCACGGCCCAGGGCGAGATCGTCGATATCGGCGGCGCACATCTGGATGCCGCCGGCTATGATTGGCTTGGCCTGCTGACCGGCAGCGAGGGGCAACTGGCGGTGGTCACCGAGGTGACGGTGCGCATTCTGCGTTCGCCCGAGGGGGCGCGGGCGATGCTGGCGGCGTTCACCGGTAACGAGATCGCAGGGCAGTGCGTCGATGCCATCATCGGTTCGGGCATCATTCCGGTGGCGCTGGAATTCATGGACCGCCCGGCGATCCATGCCTGCGAGGCCTTCGCCCATGCCGGCTATCCGCTGGACGCCGAGGCGATGCTGATCATCGAGGTCGAGGGCAGCGAGGCGGAGCAGGACGATCTGCTGGGCCGCATCCGCGACATCTGCAACCGGTTCGAGCCGATCAGCCTGAAGGTGTCGCAGTCGCCTGAGGAATCGCTGGCGATCTGGAAAGGCCGCAAGGGCGCGTTCGGCGCGGTGGGCCGGATCAGCCCGGATTACCTGTGCATGGACGGCACCATCCCGACCTCCCGCCTGCCGGAGGTGCTGCGCCGCATCGGCGAGATGAGTGCCGCGTTCGGCTTGCAGGTGGCCAATATCTTCCATGCCGGCGATGGCAATCTGCACCCGCTGATCATGTTTGACGCCAACGACCCCGAGAGCTTCCACAAGGCCGAGACCTTCGGCGCCGACATTTTGCGGCTGTGCGTCGAGGTCGGCGGGTGCCTGACCGGGGAGCACGGGGTGGGGGTGGAGAAGCGCGACCTGATGGGCGTGCAGTTCACCGAGGCCGAGTTGAACCAGCAGCGGCGGATCAAGACCGCTTTCGACCCGGATTGGACGCTGAACGCCAACAAGGTGTTCCCGCTGCTGTCCGCCGCATGAACACGCCGAGCGATGAGGCTGGCGTTGTCGCCGCGATCGACGATGCCAGGGCCAGCAACACGCCGCTGCGTGTCATCGGCAATGACAGCAAGGCGGCAATGCTGCGCCCGGTGCAGGCGGCGCGCACGCTGAGCACGGCGGGGCTGACCGGCATTACGCTGCATGCGCCGAAGGAGCTGATCGTGTCTGCCCGGGCTGGCACCACGATGGCGGAACTGGCGGCGGTGGTGTTGAGCGAGAATCAGCACATTATCTGCGAACCGCCTGATCTTACGGCTCTTCTGGGTGGCGCTTCCGCGCCTACATTGGGTGGCGCGGTGGCGGCAAACCTGTCGGGGCCGCGCCGGGTGGCCTGGGGTGCGATGCGCGATCACGTGATGGGCATACGCGCGGTGAACGGCAGCGGCGAGGTGATCCGGTCGGGCGGGCGGGTGCTGAAGAACGTCACCGGGCTCGATCTCTGCAAGCTGCTGACCGGCAGCCATGGCACGCTGGCGGTGATGACCGAGATCACGCTGAAGGTGCTGCCGGTGCCGGAACGCCGGGCGACGCTGGTGCTGCGCGGGCTCGACCCGGTACGCGCGGTGGCCGCTTTGTCGAAGGCGCTGGGCTCGCCCTATGCGGTTTCCGGGGCGGCGCATCTGCCGGCTGATGCGGCGGCGCGGGTTCCGGCGCTGGCATGGGCCAATGCGGCGGTGACGCTGGCGCGGATCGAGGATTTCGCCCCGTCGGTGGCCTATCGCTCGGGCCGGCTGCGCGATGAGTTGCGGATGTTCGGCGATGCCGAACTGTTGGATGACGGCGTTAGCCAGTCGGTCTGGGCCAGCGTGCGCGATGCGCTGCCGCTGGTGGGGCTGGAGGGGGCGGTGTGGCGGGTCTCGGTGCGGCCATCGGCGGGCCCGGCGGTGGCCGCGGCGGTGGAGGCGGCGGGCTGCACCTGGTTCATGGACTGGGGCGGTGGGCTGATCTGGATCGCCGGGCCGGCGGACGCGGCGACGCATGCTGCGATCAGCCGGGCTGCCGGTTCGGGCACGTTTACCCTGTTGCGGGCGCCGGATGCGCTGCGCACCGCGGTTGCGGTGGTGCCGCCTGAGCCCGCGCCGCTGGCGCGGCTGTCGCGCGCGGTGAAGGCCAGTTTCGATCCGGCGTTCATCCTGAACCCTGGCCGTATTCACGCGGGTCTTTGAGCATATGCAGACCAATTTCACTGCCGAGCAGCTGCGCGACCCCGATCTGTCGGCCAGCAACCAGATCCTGCGCACCTGTGTGCATTGCGGCTTCTGCACCGCGACCTGTCCGACCTTCGTGCTACTGGGCGACGAGCTGGATAGCCCGCGCGGGCGGATCTACCTGATCAAGGACATGCTCGAATCCGGCCGGCCAGCCAGCGAGGAAGTGGTGCTGCATGTCGATCGCTGCCTGTCCTGCCTGTCCTGCATGACCACCTGCCCGTCGGGTGTTCACTACATGCACCTGGTGGATCACGCGCGGAACCATATCGAGGACACCTACCGCCGGCCCTGGCATGACCGGCTGCTGCGTTGGGTGCTGGCCACCGTACTGCCGAAGCCGGGGCTGATGCGCATCGCGCTGGTCGCGGCCGGGATGGCGCGGCCGTTGCGCGGGTTGCTGGGCGGCAAGGCGATGCTGTTCAAACGGATGCGCGCGATGCTCGATCTGGCGCCGCGCCGGCTGTCGCCGCCGGCGAGTGTCGCCGGGGTGCACAAGCCGGTGGGGCCGCGGCGGGCGCGGGTGGCGTTGCTGGCCGGGTGCGCGCAGCAGGTGCTGGATACCGAGATTAATGCTGCGACCATTCGGCTGCTGACGCGGATGGGGGTCGAGGTGGTGATCCCGCCGGCTGTCGGCTGTTGCGGCGCGCTGACGCATCACATGGGCAAGCACGCGCAGGCGAACGCCGCGGTACGGGCGAATGTCGCGGCCTGGACCGCCGAGATCGAGGGCGCGGGGCTGGATGCGATCATCGTCAATGCCTCTGGCTGCGGCACGACGGTGAAGGATTACGGCTTCATGTTCCGTACCGAATCGGGTGGCTGGGCCGAGAAGGCCGCACGAGTCGCCAATTTGGCCTGCGATATCAGCGAGTTCCTATTGCGACTTGATTACAAGGCGACTCGCGAGAAGCCGAATCTGACGGTGGCCTATCATGCCGCCTGTTCGCTGCAGCACGGCCAGAA
>CAIRTN010000093.1 GCA_903881515.1 uncultured Rhodospirillales bacterium
GACCGCGAGAAGCTGCAGGAACGCCTGGCCAAGCTGGCCGGCGGCGTGGCGATCATCCGCGTCGGCGGCTCGACCGAGGTCGAGGTCAAGGAGCGCAAGGACCGCGTCGACGACGCGCTGCATGCGACCCGCGCCGCGGTTGAGGAAGGCATCGTCCCCGGCGGCGGCGTCGCCCTCGCCCGTGCCTCGCTGGTGCTCGCGGCCCTGAAGGCCGACAACGAGGAGCAGAAGCACGGCATCGACATCGTCCGCAAAGCGGCCCTGGCACCGATGCGCCAGATCGCCGAGAACGCCGGCGAAGACGGTGCGGTGATCTCCGGCAAGGTGCTGGAGAAGGATGAGTACAACTGGGGCTTCGACGCCCAGAGCGGCACCTACACCAACATGGTCAAGGCCGGCATCATCGACCCCACCAAGGTCGTGCGCGCTGCGCTGCAGCATGCCGCTTCGGTGGGTGCGCTGCTGATCACCACGCAGGCGATGGTCGCCGACTACGTAGCGCCCGTCACCACTACCGAGTAACTCCGAAACGACGGACGTCCGGTGCAACCGCACCGGGCGTCCGCCGGCGTCTGACTGAACCCCAACCCAAGGACTGGATTTACCATGGCCAAAGGGCAAAAGAAGTCGAACCGGGAAGCCAAGAAGCCGAAAAAGACCGCGGCGGAACGCCTCACCGCCAGCACCGCGGCCAGCGTGCAGACCATCCGTACCGGAATGAAGGAACCGCCGAAGAAGGGCTGATCCGCTACCGGCTTTTACGCCGGCCGCGCTTCTTCTTCGGATCGTAGCCACCGCCGCCCGGGCCCATCGGCTCCGGGTTGCGGTCGCGCCTCGGCCGCAACGTCGCGCTCGCCGCAGGCGGCGGCTCCAGCCCCAGATCCAACGCCTCCAACCGGCGGATCTCGTCGCGCAGCCGCGCCGCCTCCTCGAACTCCAGATCCGCCGCCGCGGTGCGCATCCGCTTCTCCAACTCGGCGATCGAGGCCTTCAGGTCCTTGCCGACGAACTCCGTCGCCCCGCCACCCTTCACCGGCGCCACGGTCACGTAGTCCTGCTCGAACACGCTCTCCAGCACCTTGCCGATCTGCCGCTTGATCGAAACCGGCGTGATGCCGTGCGCCTCGTTCCACGCCCGCTGCTTGTTGCGCCGCCGCTCGGTCTCCTCGATCGCGTAGCGCAAGGAGGCGGTCAGCGTGTCGGCATACAAAATCACCCGCCCGTCGATATTGCGCGCCGCCCGCCCGATCGTCTGCACCAGGCTGGTCTTGCTGCGCAGGAACCCCTCCTTGTCGGCGTCCAGGATCGCCACCAGCGCGCATTCCGGAATATCCAGCCCCTCGCGCAGCAGGTTGATGCCGATCAGCACATCGAACACCCCCAGCCGGAGGTCGCGGATGATCTCGATCCGCTCCAGCGTATCCACATCGGAATGCAGGTAGCGCACCTTCACCCCGTGCTCCCCCAGATACTCCGTCAGATCCTCCGCCATCCGCTTCGTCAGCACCGTCACCAGGATGCGCCCGCCGGTCTTGACCACGGTGCGGCATTCGGCCAGCAGATCGTCCACCTGGTGCTCCACCGGCCGGATCTCGGTCACCGGATCGATCAGCCCGGTCGGCCGGATCACCTGCTCGGCAAACGCGCCGCCGGTGCGCTCCATCTCCCACGGCCCCGGCGTCGCCGACACGAACAGGGTCTGCGGCCGGAACCGGTCCCACTCCTCGAATTTCAGCGGCCGGTTGTCGATGCACGACGGCAGCCGGAACCCGAACTCCGACAGGATCGACTTGCGCGCATAGTCGCCGCGATACATGCCCCCGATCTGTGGCACCGTTACATGGCTCTCATCGACGATGATCAGCGCGTTCTCCGGCAGATACTCGAACAGCGTCGGCGGCGGCTCGCCGGCGTTGCGCCCCGACAGGTACCGCGAATAATTCTCGATGCTCTTGCAGGTGCCGGTGGTCTCCAGCATCTCGATATCGAAGGTGCAGCGCTGCTGAATCCGCTCGGCCTCCAGCAGCTTTCCCGCCGCCTCGAACTCCGCCAGCCGCGTTTTCAGCTCCGCCTTGATCTGCACGATCGCCTGCGTCAGCGTCGGCCGCGGCGTCACGTAATGGCTGTTGGCATAGACCGTGATCGTTTCCAGCGCCGCCGTCTTCTCCCCGGTCAGCGGATCGAATTCGGACAGCGCATCGATCTCGTCGCCAAACAGCGTCACCCGCCAGGCACGATCCTCGTAATGGCTGGGATAGATATCGACGATCTCGCCGCGCAGCCGGAACGTGCCGCGCTGAAACGCCGCGTCGTTGCGCCGGTACTGCAGATCCACCAGCCCCTTCGCCAGCCGGTCGCGGTCGATCTTGCCGCCCACCTCCAGCTTCACCACCATCTTGGCGTAGGTCTCGACCGAGCCAATACCGTAGATGCACGACACCGACGCCACGATCACCACGTCGTTGCGCTCCAGCAGAGACTGCGTCGCGGCATGCCGCATGCGGTCGATCTGCTCGTTGATCTGCGAGTCCTTCTCGATATACGTATCGGTGCGCGGAACATACGCTTCCGGCTGATAATAATCGTAATAACTGACGAAGTACTCGACCGCGTTATCCGGGAAGAACGACTTCATCTCCCCATACAACTGCGCCGCCAGCGTCTTGTTCGGCGCCAGGATCAGCGTCGGCCGCTGCACCGCCTCGATCACCTTGGCCATCGTGAACGTCTTGCCCGAGCCCGTCACCCCCAACAAAACCTGGTCCCGCTCCAACCCCTCCACACCCGCCACCAATTCACGGATCGCCGCCGGCTGGTCCCCCGCCGGCTCATACTCGCTCACCACCGCCAACCGCTTCGTCGCCGGCCGCGCCACCTGCTTCTTCGGCATGAACAACATCGGGGGCAAACCCGGCAGAACCTCGGACATCGCGCGTCACCTACATCAGGAGAGAAGCAAGGCCAGGGCGCTGCCCTGGACCCCCATCCATATAGACCGAATCCGCCTTGGTTCCATGTGCGGTCCGCGGCGCGCTTGACGCGGGCCGGGTCATAATTTAAAACTAACTACAATGACAACGTTCGGCACCCTGTTCCGCGCCATCATTCACGGCCTCCAGGCCGTCATCGCCCCCATCGCGGCGCGAGACCGCGCCCGCACCGCCCTCTTCATGCGCGTCTGGAACCACCTCAACCGAACCGCCACCCGCCTCGAAACCCTCTTCGCCCGCTGGCAAACCAACACCATCCCCAAATCCCGCCCCAGCACCCCCCGCGCGCCCCGGCCGACCCGCCCCCCCCGCCTCCCCAGAGGCCAGGCCTGGCTCGCCCGCGCCCTTGATCATC
>CAIRTN010000094.1 GCA_903881515.1 uncultured Rhodospirillales bacterium
ACGCCATCCTGCCACCACTGCGAAAACGAAGCAGCTTGCGCTATCTCAAGCAACTCCGAAAGAGACTCCGATCAAACCCGAGACGACGAAAATGCCACGAGGCTCAGCTCAGATATGCTTGAGTTCGCGCCTATGGGGCTTCGCCCTGGACCCACGCCACCGCACCCCGGCCAACCGATTGCGATGGCACTTGTAACAATCGCAAAATCGGATAAACTCCGTCACGAACTTTATCTGAAGGTATTGCAGATGCGCGCGTTCCGCAGTCTGAAGGCCGTTTTGCCCGCCGCCGCCCTGATCGCGCTCGCCGCCCTGCCCACCCACGCCCAGGCCGCGATAATCTTCAGCAGCGCCACCGCCTTCGCCGGCGACGGCGGGACCGGCTCCACCAACAATGGCGACTACTACACGCTCGACATCGCGCCGGCCCCGGCCTCCAACACCCTGGCGTATTCCAACACTTCGCATGTCGCCAATCTCGGCATCGCGCTCAGCAACGGCCTGCACACCTTCAGCGGCTTCTGGGCCGACGGCAGCACCCCGGGATCGGAAACGGTGCACTTCTCCTTCAATGGCGATAGCACCACCGATCTCTCCGTCTCCGCCGCCTACACCTCCACCCTGTCCTCCATCCCATCGTTCAGCGGCACGCTGTCCTTCAGCAGCGGCGGCGACACCATCGTCATCACCGACTTCATCGCCCTGTCCGGCCCGCTGATCGCCTCGATCGGCGTGCCTTCGGTACACACTGACGGCAGCTACGGCGGCTACGCCGACAACCAGAGCGGCTTCCAGGTCACCTTCGAGGTGAACGCCGCCCCCGAGCCAGCTTCCCTCGCCCTGCTCGCTACCGGCATCGCCGGCATCGCCCTGCGCCGCCGCCCCCGCCGCGGCTGAACCGCCGCAATGCCATCAGCCCCGTAGGGTGGGTTACGCTTCAGTAACCCACCACAGCGCCACACCGCGCGCACCCGCCCCAAGGCAAGCCGTCCCTTTTTTGTAAAAAAGGGACCTAAAAATTTTTTTTAAATCAATAAGATACCGTCATTGCGAGACGCCCCTTGGCGCCGTGGCAATCCAGCACCCCCCGCCGTTACCCCACCAACCGCGCCACCCAATCCGCCACCGCATCCCCGCTGCCCATATCCGCCTGCACCAGCCCGTCGACCATGAAGGTCGGCGACACATGAATCCCGTTCTGCCGCGCATATTTGCAGTGCCACTTGATCTCGCGGTCCAGCGTCGGAATCGCAAACGCCTCGGCCAACTCAACCCCGCTATACCCCTCGACCCGCGCGATGATCTGGTTCGGCGTCGCGTCCATGTTCGCCCCGCCGGCATGCCGCGCGAACTCGAACTCCTCCCGATGCGCCGCCACCGCCGCCATCACCGCCCGCGCCGCCGCCTTCCCCTCCGGCAACGTCGATGCCGCAAGGATGCAGCGCACGATCACCCCGGAATACATATGCCAGGGCTGCGACTGCAGCCGGATCTTGATCGTCACCCGATCCTCCCCGGCCAGCGCCAGTGTCTCGTCCAGCTTGCCCAGCGCCCGCACCGAATACGGGCATGTCGGCTCCAGAAACATCTCAAACACCCGCGGCCCATGCCCCCAGCTCAACGCCTCCGCCGTCCACGTCGCTGCCTGGCTCATCGGTTCACTCCCTGTTGCCGAAATTGATCGCCACCAAACCGCCCCAGCCACCCGCGCGCAAGCGCTCGATCCTCCGCCGAGACCGCGTGCCCAGTTTCCAGCGCATGGTGCGCGACATCCGCCCCCGCCTCCGCCAGCCGCCGCGCCAGGCGCAGCCCATCCGCGGGCGCACGCCGCGTATCCCGCGCCCCATCGATCAGCAGCACCGGCACCCCGTCCAGCGCCGGCATCGCGCCCGCCGTGAACGGTGCCAGCGGCCGAAACAACACCGCCCCCGCAAGCAGCCCCGGCCGCAGCAGCAACAGGGCCGCGGCCATGATCGCGCCGTTGGAAAACCCCACGGCAACGGGCCGCCGCGTCAGTCCGAACCCCGCGACAAAATCCGCCAGCGCCCCCGCCTGTGTCCGCAGATTATCCTCATCGATCGACCGGTCCGCCATCCGGCGGAAAAACGCGAACCCATCCTCCCAGGCCTCCGCCCCGCGCAGCGCCAGCACCGGTGCCTCCGGTGCGATCTCGGCCGCCAGCGGCAGCAAATCCCGCTCCCCGCCGCTCGACCCATGCAGCAGCACCAGCGGCAGCGCCGCCTCCTGCCCTTCCGCAAAAATATGCCGCAAGCGTATCCCTCATGAACCGGCTGCCAGATCCAAACTGGCCTGTCTCTTCAACCCAGCAACCAGAAGCAAGAAGAAAAACCACAGAGACACAGAGAAGAACAAGAAAGAGGACTCACGCCCCCCATCCAAAGCCTCGCTCAGCGCCTTCGGCTCTGAGTCTTTCTCCCCTTCTTTCCTGCTTCTGTGTCCTCTGTGTCTCTGTGGTCCAACTTCTTACTGACTCTGCCCCAGACCCAGCCGCAGCGAACCTACCCAGCGGGCCACACCGCCGCATGCGACCCCAATGGCACACTCGGCCGCACCCACCCGGTCGGCGTCCCCGACATCACCGCCGCATCGCGCACCAGCATCAACCGCCCGAACCCGCTGTCACCGTCCTCCAGCAGATCCCCAATATCCCCCCGCGTCATCTCCGGCGCCTTCAGCCCCTCAGGCAGCCGGCCGAGCGAACGGATCCACTGCGCCGTCGCCGCCAGGCTCACCCGCACATGCCACGACCCGCCCTCCGTCGCCCGCCGGTGCAGCGCCACCATCGCCCCCAGTGCCAGCAGATAGCCCGAGGCATGATCGTTCGCCTGACACGGCAGCGGCCGCGGCCGCGCCTCGCCGCCGGCTTCGGCCTCGGCGTGGTTCATCCCGTTGGCGTTCTGCACCAGCGAGTCGAACCCCCGCCGCCCACGCCACAGCCCCTCATGCCCATAGGCCGACAGCGACACGCACACGATCCCCGGCCGCAGCTTGGCCAGCTCCTCCGGCGCGAACCCCTGTCCCGCGATCGCCCCCGGCCGATAGCCCTGCAGGAACACATCCGCCCCCGCCGCCAGCCCCCGCAGCCGTTCACGCCCGGCCGCCGCGCGGAGGTCCAACTGCGCCGACAGCTTGCCCCGCCCGG
>CAIRTN010000095.1 GCA_903881515.1 uncultured Rhodospirillales bacterium
GCCGGCCGTCGGCATGGGCGAAGAGTGCGGCACGCTCCGCTAATCCTTCCTTCAGGCCGTACCAGCGGATCGAGCCATCCAGCAGCGCGGCCACCGCGACGCCGCCGCCGACCGCCACTGCCCAGGCCGGGGCCGGCACCTCGACGCTGGCGATCTCTTTGCGGTCGCGCCCGAACAGCCGCAGATGGGTGTCGGTGCCCAGCAGCACCGCATCCCCGGCTGCGGCCGCGGACCGTGTGATTTCCGTGCGCTCCAGCGCCAGACGCTCGCCGTTCAGTTTGGGTGCATTGCTGTCTTTCCAGCCGGTGAGGGCAGCCGGCAGCGCCGGAGCGGTCCACGACGCGGCATCCGGCTCCAGGCGGTGCTCGGTGAGGGAGAAGACCTGCCGCCCCGCGGAGGTGGCGAACCGCACCGTGCCCTCGGTCACCGCCATGCCGGATTCGCGGGAGGGCCGCAGGTCGGCCATCGGCGGGGCAGGGGATTTGGCAAGCTTGCCGTCACCCGCGATCATGCCCCATCCCGGGTCTTCGGCCGCGTAGACCGCCCCGCCGCCGGGCAGGGCCAGGATCTGGCGCACTGTGTCCTTTGCTGCTTGGATATCCACCGGTGGTCCCAGTCCGAAATCCGCCCAGCGCCGGATCACGTAGCCGGATGGGCCATGTGCGTAGCCGCCGGCGAGCAATTGCACCCCGCCGCGACCGTCGCCGGCCCAGGCCACGCCCAGCAGGCCTTCGCCCGCAAGCCCGGCAGTGTCCGGGCTGAACACGACGCCAAGATTTGCGCTGCTCAACACGTCCAGCCGCAGCTTGCCTGCCTTGTCCGTTCCTTCGTAGGCGACGGCCAGCAAGGCGCCATCGGGCGACACCGCGAGGCCCCAGGGCTGCATTCCGGCCGGGCTCGCCGCCTCCCGCTTTCCGCCGGTGGGGTCATAGACGCGCAGTTTGCCGTCTGCGGCGGTGCTGAACAGCCGGCCGGCGCGGTCGAAGACGAGGCTGCGCACCGGGCCGGCATAGGCTTTGTCCTCGAACACCGGCTTGCCGTTGACCGCGTCCCAGACGCGCAGCCCGCCTTGCGCGAGGCCCGCCGCGAGGCGCGTGCCATCGGGTGAAACCGCGAGGTCGGCCACTGGTGCCGGCAATCCGCCCAGCAATCCCAGGAACCGGCCCGAGCTGCTTTCGAACAGGTAGATCGCAAACGTGCCGTCCCACTGCCCGCCGGTCGCGCCGGCGGCGTAGACCCGCCCGCCATCCGGGCTTAGCGCCACCGCGTAAAGCTCGCCTTCCTGCCGCAGCCCTATCGGCGGGCGCAGCACGCGTTGCGGGGTTCCCGCCGGCAACGACCACAGCCGAACTGTCTTGTCGAAACCGGCGGTGGCCAACAGACGGCCGCTGCGATCCAGCGCCATGCGGGCGATGGTGCCGACATGTCCGCCCGCCTCGATGCGCAGGAATGGCTGTTGCGGTGGCTCACCGGCCCAGGCCGCGGCGCTCAACAGCAGGCAGAGGAGGGCGCGCAGGATCATCCGGCGAGCTCGAACCCGTCCTTGTAGGCCTTTTCGGTCACCGTCACCGACGTCGCGAAATCATCGCGTCGTGCGGCGTTGCTGCCGGCCAGGGTGCGGACGTCGCCGGCCGGTGCCTGTACCGGCACTGCCTTCGCCTGCACCGCTTCCACCGGCGCATAACCGCGCGCGCCGGTAGAGGTTTCGACCAGCGCATAACCGCCACGGCTGGGGCCGACCTGCACCGCCTGTTTCGCTGGCACCGTGGCGATATCCGGCGATGACGCGTCCGGGCGCAATTTCAATGCGACCGCCTTGGTGACCACGGCACGCCGTGGCGCCGGTTTGGTCTCCATCGCGGCCTTGCTGCCGGGTTCGATATTTTCTGCGGCGACTTCGAACTGCTGGCTGCGCTCGCCGATCTGTCCGTTCAGCCTGCGTGCCACCTCCAGATCGTGCCCGGCCCGATCTGCGATCGCCTGCATCCGCGCCAGCGCGGCATCGCGGTCGATCCGCTTGGCCTTGTAGTCGGCCTGCACCGCCTGCACCTGCCGGTAGCGGCAGTCGCTGAGGGCGTCGAAGGCCTGCTGGGTCTTGTCGATCTGGCCGTTTTCGCGCGAGAGGTCGCCGCTGACCTGGCCGCGCAGCACCGCCTGGTCCTGTGACTGCTGCTGCAGCGCCGCCCAGTAGCCGGTGACGCCGCCCGTCACGGCCCCGCTGACCGCCCCGATCACCGCGCTTCTGAGGTTTCGCCCGAACACCAGCCCGGCGAGCCCGCCGGCGGCGCCCCCCATTGCTGCGCCCTTGAGGATATCCTCGCCGAAATAGTCGCCCTGCGCGTCAAGCGCGACGAGATAGGGCCGGCAGGCATCCGTCCCGTCGTCCGGCCCGATCCGCGACGCCTGGGTATCGAACGGCCCCCAGCCGCCGATCGTCGTCATGCCGAGCAGCAGCGCGGTCGCACGGAACAGAGTTCGGCCGGACGGATTTCTCGGCATCGCATTTCCCTTCTGCCAGGCGGGCAGGCGCTATCCTACCACGCTCGTATCGCTGCAGCGTGCCGTTCGCGCAGAATTCACCACACCCTTGTCAGGCACGGCCGCTTCGCCTCATTGTTGTGCCATCAACCGGCTGGCCACGCCAGAATCCGGAACGAAGCCGTGGGGAAACGAAGATGATACAGATCATCCCGAATAACGCCGTCCTGGGCGCCACGATCCTTGGGATCGACGCCTCCAAGCCGATCGCGGATGCCGATTGGGGCAGGCTGCTGGCCGCGCTCGGCCGCTACGGCGTGCTGCGCTTTCCTGACCAGAAACTGGAAGGTAACCAGCTCCAGCAGTTCTCCGAGCGTTTCGGCGACATCCAGGCCTCGATCACCCGCGCACCCAAGGACGACACGCCGAAGGGCGATACGCTGTCCAATATCAAAGAGGGCGGCACCTATATTGGCGCGCACGATGCCGGGCAGGACTGGCACACCGACATGTCCTATCGCAATGTGATGGGCTTCGTGAATGTGCTCTACGGCCTGGTCATTCCGCGCCGCGACGGCAAGACGCTGGGTGGCACCGAGTTCTCCAACATGCAGCTCGCCTATGACGAGTTGCCCGAGGAGATCAAGCAGAAGCTGGACGGCATGACCGCCACGCACGACTTCAACAAGTTCTGGGAACATATGCGCCAGCATCGCGGCAGCACCCGTCCGGCGCTGACCGCCGAGCAGCGTGCGCTGCGTCCGCCCGCGGTGCACCCGGTGTTTCTGACTCACCCGATCACCGGCAGGAAATCGCTGTACTGCAACATCGGCTACGCCGAGCGGATCAACGAACTGAGCCAGGCCGAGAGCGACGAGATGCTCGATTTCCTGTTCAAGCATCAGTTGCAGGAGAAATACCGCTACACCCATGTCTGGACCGAAAACGACCTGCTGGTGTGGGATAATCTGGGCACCATTCATCGCGCCATCGCCGATTACCGGCCGGATGAGCCGCGGCTGATCCGGCGTTGCCAGGTGATGGCGACGAAGGTATTCAACGAGGATTTCCTGCGCCCGGTGCGCGAACTGGCCTGAGCCAAAGGCGCCGGCGGAAGGACAACAGCCCCCGCCGGTAGACCACCCTGGGGGAACCAAGAATGAAGCGTATTTTGCTGGCCGCCTGTGGCGCGGCGGCGGTTGCTTTACCTGCGGCGGCACAATCGCCGGTGCTGCGGTTTGGCGTTGGCGCGCAGATCACCGCAGCCGATCCGCATTATCACAATATCGGACCGAACAACGCCTTCGGCTCGATGGTGTTCGACCACCTGACCGAGATGACCCCGAACGGCCGGATGATGCCGATGCTGGCGGAAAGCTGGAAGGCGCTGTCGCCCACGGTGTGGGAGTTCAAGCTGCGCGGCGATGCGAAGTTCCACAACGGGGCGCCATTCACCGCCGAGGACGTCGCCGCGACGTTCCGCCGTGTTCCCAAGGTGATCGCCAGCCCGGGTTCGTATCAGACCTATCTGCAGGCGATCACCCGCGTGGAGATCATCGACCCGCTGCCCCTCCGGCTGCATACCCGTGGCCCGGCGCCATTGCTGCCGGGCGATCTGAGCCAGGTTCCGATCATCGCGCGCACCAGCGAGGCGGCAACCACCGAAGAATTCAATGCCACCACGGCGGCAATCGGCACAGGGCCGTTCCGCCTGCAGGCCTTCGCCCTCGGCAACAAGGCCGATCTGGTGCGCAACGATGCCTATTGGGGGCCGAAACCGGCCTGGGCCCGTGTGGACTACCGGATGATCACCAATTCCGCCTCGCGCGCCTCCGCGCTGGTGGCCGGCGATGTGGACATCATCGACCAGGTGCCCACCACCGATGTCGGCCGGCTGCGCGCCGAGCCCAAGGTGCGGATCTCGGAAATCGACAGCATGCGCATCATGTATGTCGCGCTCGATCGCTCCCGCACCGGCCCCTCGCCGTTCATCACCGACAATGACGGCAAGCCGTTGGCCTCCAACCCGCTGAACGATGTGCGGGTGCGTCGGGCGCTGTCGGTGGCGCTGGATCGCGATGCGATCGTCAGCCGGGTGATGGAGGGCGTTGCCACCGCCACGGTCCAGATCATGCCGCCCGGCACCTATGGCTTCGTGGCCGATCGCCCGCCGCCGAAGCCGGACCCGGCCGCCGCGCGCAAGTTGCTGGCCGACGCGGGCTATCCGAACGGTTTCTCGATCACTTTGCACGGGTCGAACGATCGCTACCCCAATGACAGCCGGATCGCCCAGGCTGTGGGGCAGATGTGGACCCGCGCCGGGGTGAAGACCGCCGTCGAGGTCGCACCGTATGCAAGCTTCATCACCCATGCCTCCAAGCAGGAGTTCTCGGCGTTCCTGGTGTCCTGGGGCAGCGCCACCGGGGAGCCTTCCGCCGGGCTGCGCTCGGTGCTGGGCACCTACGACCAGAAAACCGGCTGGGGCAGCGTCAACCGGTTCCGCTATTCCAACCCGGCCTTCGATGCTGGCCTGGCAGCCGCGATGCAGGAGGGCGACGACGCCCTGCGCGAACGCAAGCTGCAGGACGTCACCCGGATCGCGGTGGATGACGTGGCCTTCTTGCCGACGCATTTCCAGAAGAACCTCTGGGCCATGCGCCCGGGCCTGAAGCACACGCCGCGCCTGGACGAGCGCAGCATGGCGCAAGACGTCACGCCGGAATAAGGACCGACCGATGCCTGCCTCTTACGATACGCACCGCCGCCAGCTTGAACTGATCCTGCTCGCCTGGGGGATGGCGCCGGCCGATGCCGACAGTACCGCCGAGATCATGAGCTGGGCGGACCTGCACGGCATCGACACGCATGGCATTTCGATGGTGCCGACCTACGACGAGCGCCGGCGCGCGGGAAAGATGGACATGCGGGCCGGCCCGGTGGTGGTGCGTGAAACACCTGTCTCCGCGGTGATCGACGGCGGCGGCGGATTGGGGCACGGCAATGCCAGGCTGGGCATGACGATGGCGATGAGCAAGGCGCGCAGTTCGGGCATCGGCATCGCGGTGGTGCGCAACTCGTCGCATTTCGGGGCCTGCGGCTTCTATGCGCTGATGGCCGCCGAGGCCGGGCTGATCGGCATGGTGGCGACCTCCGCCAGCGGCATCCAGGTCGCGCCCACCTTCGGCGCGCAGGCCAAATTCGGCACCGACCCGCTCGCCTTCGCCGCCCCCGGGCGCGATGGCGAGCCTTTCCTGCTGGATATGGCCACCACCACGGTGGCCGGCGGCAAGATCCGCAACAAGGCGAACGAGAACCTGCCGACCCCGATCGGTTGGCTGGTGACCAAGGACGGGCAGCCGAGCACCGATCCGGCGGAAGTCAGCAAAGGCGGGTTCATGACCCCGTTGGGCGGCACGCCGGAGGGCAGCAGCCATAAGGGCTACGGCCTCGCGGCGATGGTCAACATCCTGTCCTCCGCATTGTCGGGCGCGACGATGGTGACCGACCCGATGCATACGAAGAAGCCGGGAACAATGGATATCGGCCATTTTTTCATGGCGATTGATCCTGGCATCTTCCGCGACCCCGAGGAGTTCCGGGCTGAAGTGACCGCGTTCTGCGACAGCCTGCGCGCGACGCGGCCGGCCGATCCTGCGCAGCCGGTTATGGTGGCGGGGGATCCCGAGCGACGGATCGCGGCGCGGCGGCGGCAGGAGGGGATTCCGGTGGGGGCCAATCTGCTCAACAAGGTGAAGCAGGTGGCGCTGGCTTCGGGGGCGGAGTGGATTATGTAGGAAGCGTCTTCTTTTTTGAAAAAAAGAAGCTAAAAACTTTTTCTCGAAAGATCAATTTCGATGACTGTTGGGACTTACCGTTATCCGAATATGGATCGGGTGATTTATGGGCAGC
>CAIRTN010000096.1 GCA_903881515.1 uncultured Rhodospirillales bacterium
CGGGCTGCCGGCGGCGTGGTGATCGGTAAGACCGTCACCACCGAGTTTGCCACCCGCAAACCCGGCCCCACCGCCAATCCGGCCAATCCTGCCCATACCCCAGGCGGCTCATCCTCCGGCTCGGCGGCCGGCGTCGGCGCTGGGTTGTTCCCGCTGGCGTTCGGCACGCAGACCGCCGGCAGCATCATCCGTCCTGCCGCGTTCTGCGGCGCCGTCGGCTACAAACCCAGCTACGGCATGATCCCGCGGCTGGGCATGAAGCTGATGTCGCACACGCTGGACACGATCGGCACCATGGGCCGCAGCGTGGCCGACTGCGCCTTGCTGGCCGGTGTCGCCGGCGGGCGTAACCTCGGCGACCCCGACCGCCGGCCGGATGGCGCACCGCGCGTCGGCATGTGCCGCTCCCCGGTCTGGCACGCCGCCGCGCCCGAGACGCAGGCGCTGTTCGATCGCGTCGCCGGGCAGCTTGCCCGCGCCGGGGCGACGGTGGCCAGCCGCGAACTGCCGGCCGCCTATGCCGCGATGGAAGAGGCGCACCCGGTGGTGATGAACGCGGAAAGTGCCGCCAGCATGGGCTGGGAGCTGAATTTCGCCCGCGACGGCCTCAGCGAGGGGCTGCGCGAGCGGCTGGACTGGGGATTGGCACAAGGCGAAGCCGGGCTCGATGCCGCGCTCGCCGTGTTCGCCCGCCTGCAGGCTGGTTTCGCCGAGGCCACCGACGGGCTTGATATCCTGGTCAGCCCCGCAGCCCCCGGCGAAGCGCCATCGGGTGTGGAATGGACCGGAGATCCGGTGTTCAACGCGATCTGGACCGGCCTGGGAGTGCCCTGTGTCACCGTGCCGGCCGGCACTGGCCCGAACGGGTTGCCGCTCGGCATCCAGATCGTCGGGCGGACTGGCGAGGACCGCACGGTGCTGGCTTGGGCACAATGGGTCGCCGCCGCGGTGGCCTGACCTTCGCCCACCGCGCTTGCCGCATCCCGCCGCCGCGGGCAGATTCACCCACACCGATTCCAGAGGACACGCCAGCATGCGCACCGCAAAACCCGAAGCCGCCGGGATGTCCAGTACGCGTCTCGCCCGGATCGACGACTGGATGGACCGCTGGATCGCTTCGGGCCGGCTGCCCGGCCTGTCGGTCACCATCCATCGTCGCGGCGAGACGGTCTATTCCCGTGTTGCCGGCCGGCGGGATGTGGCGCGCGATCTGCCGATGACCGACGACACCATCGTGCGGATCTATTCGATGACCAAGCCGATGACCTCGGTGGCGATCATGATGCTGTACGAGGAAGGCCTGTTTCAGCTCGACGACCCGATCAGCCGCGTGCTGCCCGCTTTCAAGAACCAGCGCGTCTTCGTGTCGGGTAGTCCGATGAGCTATCGCAGCGTCGCCGCCGAGCGCGACATCACCTATCGCGACCTGCTGACCCACACCTCCGGCCTGAGCTATGAATTCCTCCGCACCCATGCGGTGGACACCATGTACGGCGCCGCCGGCGTCGACTTCAATTTCTTCCCCGGCCGTGACCCCGAACCCGGCATCACCCTGGCGCAGGTCGTCGATCGCGCCGCCACGCTGCCGCTGCTTGCCCAGCCCGGCACCGCCTGGAACTACTCGATTTCCACCGACGTGCTCGGCCGGCTAGTCGAACTGCATTCGGGCCAGCCATTTGACCAATACATGATCGAGCGGGTGATTGCGCCGCTGGGCATGACCGATACCGGCTTCGCCGTGCCTGATGCCAGCCTGGAGCGTTTCGCTGCCAACTACGTCCCTGACGGCAAGGGCGGCCTGAAGCTGTTCGACGACCCGCAGACCAGCCGCTACCGCAATCCCGCTCTGCCGTCCGGTGGCGGCGGCCTGGTTTCCACTGCCGGCGACTATATGCGCTTCTGCCGCATGATGCTGAACGGCGGCGAACTGGACGGCGAACGCCTGCTGGGCGTGAAGACCGTCGAGTTCATGACATCGAACCAGCTCGGCGGCGATCTCGCCGCGATGGGCATGCCGCGGTTTTTCGAAAGCAGCCTCGCCGGCATCGGCTTCGGCCTAGGCTTTTCCGTGGTGCTTGACCCCGCGGCGACGCAGACGCTGTGCAGCGAGGGCAATTATGGCTGGGGCGGCTTCGCCAGCACCGGCTTCTGGTGCGACCCGTCCGAGGAGATGGCTGTCGTGCTGATGACGCAGCTGACCCCGAGCTCGACCTACCCGATCCGCCGCGAATTGGGTGTGCTGACCTATCAGGCGATCATCGACTAGATCGGGCGAGCGGCCATGCCGCGCGTGCTGCTGGTCGAGGACGAGCCGGCCGTCGCCACCGCGATGATATGGCTGCTGGAGGCGGCTGGCTTTGACGTCGCCCATGCCGGCAGCGGCGCCGAGGCGATGCGGCTGAAGCCCGTGTTCCAGCCAGACATCGCGGTGGTGGATCTGCAACTGCCTGATACCAGTGGTGTCTCTCTGGTGCGCTGGCTTGCCGGGCAGGGGGATTGCGCCGTTCTGGTGCTCTCCGGTCTGTCCGAGGAGATCGATCGCGTTACCTGCCTGGAGCTGGGCGCCGACGACTATGTGGTGAAGCCGCCGAACCCGCGTGAGTTGGTCGCGCGGCTGCATGCGCTGCATCGCCGCAGCGCGGCCGTAATGCCGTCTCGGCTTGCCGTCGGCGGTGCACAGATCGACCTGGAGGCTCGTCAGATCACCGACCCGACCGGTGCACAGCATGCGCTGACCGCCGCCGAAAGCGCGGTGCTGGCAATTCTTGCCGCTGCCGGCGGCCACGTTGTCTCGCGCGATACCTTGTTCCAGGCTGTGTTGCATCGGCCCTGGCGTGCCGAGGACCGCAGCATCGACCAGCTGATTTTCCAGCTTCGCCGCAAACTGGCGCCCGATGACCGTGGCCGGCGGCTGATCCAGTCCGAACGTGGTGCGGGTTACCGGTTGCTCCCTGACAAAAGTTAACAAAATCTGACTGGCGGCCGGCGCGGAGCGATCGTCAGTCTCACATCATGGTATTCCACGGAGGCGCAGGATGCGGGTCTTCATCGTGGATGATCGGGCTGCGGCCGCAGCGTCCTGTCTGCGGTTGGTGCAGGCCGCATTGCCCACCGTGCCGGTTCGCATTGTCGCGGACCGGCCGAATCAGATCGCGGTGCCGGGTGACATGCGTCGCGTGGTGATCTGCGTGGCGCGGCACCTGGTGAGCCTGTTGGACAGCGAGATGCTCGGCGCGCTGGCGGGCGATCATGCCAGTTCGATTTTGTTTGTGTTTGATGCTCCGCAGGATCTGCGCGGCTGCACCGCGCTGTTTGGACCGGCGGCGAGTCCGGCGCGGCTCACGGACCGCGAGGCCGCGGTGCATCGGCTGCTCGCCGAGGGATTGTCCAACAAATCAATCGCGGCCCACCTGGGTATTTCGTTGCCGACGGTGAAGACGCATCTCGCGCATCTCCTGCGCAAGCTCGGCGCGCAAAGTCGCGATCAGGCGATGGTTTGCCCCAGCGTCGCTGAATCCTGGGCGGCCGAGTAAGCCTGCTGGTTGCCAGCCAATGCTTCGCGCACCGCTGCAATCAGGTCTGCCCTTGAATAAGGCTTCTCGACAAAGGCATGCGTGGTGCGAAATTGCTCGCCTGATCCGCTCGCCAACAACACGGCCAACCCCGGCAGCAAAGCCCGTGCGGCGGCAGCCAAACCATCTCCCGTCATGCCGTCCCCTATGTCGGCACTGGCGAACAGCAAGGCAAAACGCTCCCGGCCGTTCAGCATTGCCAGTGCCTCTGCCGCACTGGCGGCTGGCACCGGCAGCAGACCGCACTCGGTCGCCAGACGGCAGGCCGCCTCGCGCACATCGTCCTCCTGCTCGACGACGAGCACACGCAGACCCGGCAACCGCTCTTGTGGCTCGGTTTCGACAGGTGGCACCGAGACCGGTTCGGTTGACACCGGCAACAGCAGCCGAACCGAAGTTCCTAGGCCCGGTTTGCTATCGATCGCCACATGTCCGCCGGACTGACGGGCGAAGCCGAGAACCATGCTTAACCCCAGCCCGGTGCCCTTTCCCAGCGGTTTGGTGGTGAAAAATGGCTCGAACGCGCGTTCCACCGTTTGGTTGTCCATCCCCGTCCCTCGGTCGGTGACGATGAAGGCGGTGAAGCGCCCGGGGCGAGCCGGATCAAGTGGTGCCGGAGTGATCGACAGCACCAACGGACCGCCCTGTGTCTGCGCATCGCGTGCATTGATCAGCAGGTTCACCAGGGCGGCCTCCAGTTGACCGGGATCGGCCAGTACTGGTTCCGCCGCTGCGTCGATCTTGGTGTACAGGGTATGGGTCTCACCGAGGGTGCGTCGCATCAGCGCAATCAATGCCTCAGCGATCCCGGCCGGCGTTACGGTGCGGGGCGCTAGTCGCTGGCGGCGTGCATGTGCCAGCAGTTGGCCGATAAGATGGGCGCCCTTGTCCGCCGCGTTGCGCGCCGCACGGATCAGCCGCAGCAACGGATCGCCCTGCGGCAAAGCAGCTTCGGCCAATTCCAGGCTGACGGTAATAACCGTCAATAAATTGTTGAAATCATGTGCCACCCCGCTCGTCATCTGCCCAATAGTGCGCAGCTTCTCGGCGTGCGCCAACGCGTTCTCGATCTCCCGCCGCTCGCTTACGTCCTGACAGAAGCCCTCGATGATCTCCTCGCCGGTGACAGGTTCCAAGCGGTGGCGTACTTCCAGCCAGCAACTCACCACAGTGCCGTCGGGACGGATGAAGCGATACTCCACCCCAGCCTCGCGGCGGGAAGCGATCACGTCGTTCAGCCAGGCCGCGGCGATCGCTCGATCGTCGGGATGGATCAAGCTGCGCGCACGATCGCGGTTCATCGGTCCGGCATCAGGCTCGATGCCGATCATCTCATAGAGCTCGCGCGACCAGTCCAACGCTCCGGTGGCGACATGCAACTGCCAGGTGCCGATCCGAGCCAGCCGTAGCGCCGCGGCCAGCACGTTGGCGGTTTTGCGTTGTGCCTCTTCGATGTCGATCGCCTCAGTCACATCGCGCTCGATCGCAACAAAATGGGTGGTCTCACCGGCGGCGTTGCTGACCGGTGCGAGACTGATGTCGACCGTGAAGCTGCGGCCGTCGGCGCGGTGGTTGATCTGGCGCGCCTGCGCCGGCGTGCGCGCGGTCATCGCGTTGCGGATTTGCTGACGCACTCGCGGGTCGGTCAGCGGGCCATGCATGACACGTGGCGACCGGCCAACCAGTTCATTCAATGTATATCCCGACATGCGCTGAAAAGACGGGTTGGCATAGACGATCCGCGGCCCAGTTTCGTCAAACATCTCAGCGTCGGTCACCATCACGCTGTCCGACGACGCCTCGACGATGCGATAGAACAGCGTCGCGCGCTGTGCCTCGATGGTACGTGCCAGCGCGGGGATGAAGGCTTGCGTCGCCTTGCGCAGTCGTTGGCCGATCGCGACCAGGTCACGCTCAGCATCGTCGAAGCAAACAGCGATGCTGAACACCATCCCCGCCACTGTCAGCGGCGTGACGATCAGGCTGATCACACCGTGCCGGCGGCCGATGTCCAGCACCACATTCTTCCCCTCCGGCACAGTGGAGAGAGAGCGGATCGTGATCTGCGCACCGGTCCGCGCCGCCTGCGCCGAGACACTGTCCTCAAGCGGCAACTGAGCTTTGCCAAGTTCCGTCAGGAACCCCGATGCCAACAGCCGCGCGCTGGCCACGCCGTCGACCTTGCGGAGCCGGCGCGATCCGTCAGCCAACTGCCAGACGACGCAGGCGCAACCGGCGACAGCATCGTTGATGATCGTCATCGCCTCGTGGAACGCCTGTTCGACCGAAAACGCGTTGCCCGCCGCGGCCAGCAGCCGGCTGGTCAACGCGGCTTCGGCTAATTCGGCTTCGGAGGTCAACCGCCGCAGCCGCAATTCCATCCCGGTCATCACGATCTGCGCCAGATCGCGCAATACCTGCAGGTCTTCGTCGGCGAACGCCGGACGAGGGTGGCGGCAGGCAGCGAACAATACGCCGATACCAACCCCTTCCGGCGTCACCAACGGTACGCTGGCATAGAACCTGATCCCTGCCGGACCGCTTAGCAGCGGATTGGCCGCACACGCCGGCACGGCAAGGGTATCGCAGATCACTTGCGGCGCTCCGGCGGCAATTGCCTCCTGACAGCCGGCCTGATCCAGTGGCAATTCGGTGCGGCTGAAACCGTATCCGGCCTTGACCCACAGCTGGTTGCCGCTGGCAAACGCAATGCCGGCCACCGGCACGCCAAGACTGCGCGCAACGACGCGCACGATGCTGTCATAGGCGGGTTCCGGCGGCGTATGCAGAATCCGGTAACGCTGCAGCAGGGTCGCGGGGTCGGGCTGATGCAGGTCCATATTTTTGCCTGGCTCTAGAATGCGGCTTGGCATGTCCCCACCAAAGTCTAAGCGGGTAATGCAACGAATAAATTGGCGCCGTATCCTGCGAGGCTTCACGCCGCAGGAGCGGCTCGAAAACCAAGTGCAGACTGCACTGCTTGCTTCAATGCGCATGTGGATTTTTTTGTCGTTTCACGGAAAGTTTACCATTCGCACCGCGGCCTCATTGCGGCAAAAGGGACGCCACTGGGGATACAGCAGCATATGTGGACTCGCGTTCTACCGGTGGTTCCGGTGTCATTTTTTGCCATGGTGATGGGTTTGGTGGGGCTCACGCTGGCATGGCGCCGCGCAGTGTTGGCTTGGGCGTTGCCGGCCTTTCCTGGCGAGGCGATCGGCTGGTGCGGCGTGGCGCTTTGGGCCCTGCTGATCGTGCTCTACGGGGTGAAATGGTGCATCGCACGCCCTGCGGCGGTAGCTGAATTGCATCACCCGGTGCAATCCGGCTTCGTTGGCCTCGCGGGCGTGGCGACAATGCTCGCCGGCCTCATCGTGCTGCCAACGTCGAGGATCTTCGCGCTGGCGATCATCGCACCGGGCATGGTGTGGTCGCTGGGCTTCGTGATCTGGAGCACCGGACGGCAATGGATGGGCGGGCGCGAACTCACCAGCCTGACGCCGGCATTCTATCTGCCGATGGGCGCCGGCGGTTTCGTGACCGCCATCGCGCTGGCGGCGCTGGGTTGGCGCGACTGGGCGGTGCTGGCCTGGGGGGCGGCGGCGTTTTCGTCGTTCGGCATCGAATCTGTGGTGCTGCACCGGCTGTACCACGCGGCTCCCTTGCCGCCGCCGCTGCGCCCGACCCTGGGTGTGATCCTGGCGGTGCCGACGGTCGCCTCGATCTCCTACCTCGCCGCCTTCGGCAACGACGGCGCGCTGTTCGTTCAGGCGCTGCTCGGCTACGGCCTGCTTCAGGCCATCCTGCTCGCGCGGCTCATGCCGTGGGTGATCGAGGGCGGGTTTTCGCCTGGGCTTTGGGCCTACAGCTTTGGCCTTGCCGCGCTGGCCAATGCCAGTATCCAACTGGGCGCGCACAGCGGCGCCTGGGCAACCCTCGCACCGCTGCTGTTCGGCGTCGCCAGCCTGCTGATTGCCGCACTTGCCCTTGGCACGATCATGCTGCTGTTGCGCGGCCGCTTGCTGCCCGTCAGGTCCGCCTGAGCGGAATGGTGCTGTCGATGCGCACCGCACGGCGCTCGGCCGGCGGCAGGGTGAAGCCGATCTCCGCGTAGGGCAGGGGATAAGCGCCCTCACGCTCAACCGTCACCGCGATGGTGTCTGCCGTCCAGTCCAGCGTGATCGTCACTCGGCTCACCGGCCCCTGCGCGCTGATCCCGTCATCCTCCACCAACACGAAGCTGGAGCTTCCCGTCCCAGGCCCCGGAAACAGGCGAAGGCAGCGGCTCGGCTCATCGTGCAGCCGCGAGGTATCCTCGGTCCCGGTCATCGGCAGGATCGCACCCGCCGGCAGCAGCAGCGGCAACCGGTCGAGCGGTGCCGCCAGTTCGACAATGGTGCCCGCGGCGAGCGCCTCACCGCTCCAGAAATCGAACCAGCACTCCGGCCCGGCCGGCAAGTACACCTGCACTGAGCGCGCGCTCGCTTCGGTCACCGGCACCGCCATCAGGTTCGGCCCCAGCATCAACGCATCGCTATCCTCTCGGCAGGCAAGATCGTCGGGATAGGTGATGAAACACGGCCGCAACACCATCTGCCCATCCACCGCCGCATGCATCAGACTGTAGAGATACGGGATCATCCGTGTGCGCAGCGCGATCGCCGCCCGGATCATCGGCAGCACCTCCGGATGCAGCCAGGGCGCCGTGTAAACCCCATCCGGCTTCCACGAATTCATGATGAAGCGCGGATGCACCGAACCGGCTTGGGTCCAGCGGATCAGCAGTTCGGCATCCGGGATCGGGCCGGAGAACCCGCCCACGTCGTGGCCGATGTTGAACATGCCCGACAGGCTCATCTGCAGGCCCGTCCGCAGGTTCCATTTCAGGCTGCGCCACGAGGTCGAGTTGTCGCCGCTCCAGGTCTGCGCATAACGCTGAATGCCCGGACAGCCCGCGCGCGTGACGCTGAAATTGCGCAGTGCCGGATGCACCGCCGCCTGCGCCTCCGCACTCGCCCGCGTCATCAACAGCGGCTGCATCGGGCGCAGCAAATCCAGACCCTCCGGCGTGCCGAACCCCGCGCACACCGCATCCTCGCGCTTGAAGCCGTATTCGTTGTTGTCGTTCCACGCGACATCAATGCCCTGCGCCAGCACATGCTCGCGCAGACCTTGCTGCCACCAGGCCACACCCGCCGGATTGGTGAAATCCAGATGCGCGCCCTCGCCATCCCAGAACGGCGCGATCGCTGGCCCATCCTCGCCCTGCACCGCCAGCGCGCCGATCTCGCCATAGCGCGGATGGCTGTCCAGCAGGCAGGGCTTCACGTTCGCCACCACATGCATGCCCGCCGCATGGAACGCCGCCATCAGCCCTTCGGGATCGGGATATTTGTCGCGGTTCCAGTTGAACACGTAGCGCCGCGGCCCGATCATCGTGTAGCCCGAGCCCATGTGGAACGCGCTGACCGCCAGGTTCTCCGCCTGGCAGCGCGCGATGAATTGCTCCATCCGCTCCTGCCCGTTCGGACTGTCGGCGATCGCCATCGCGGTCTGCGCGAAGCCCAAGGTCCAGCGCGGCGGCAGCGCCGTCCGCCCGGTCAGCGCCAGGAATTTGCGGGTGACATCGGCGATCCCCGGCCCCGGAAACACGTAATAGTCGAGATCCCCGGCTTCGGCCTCATAAGTGCGGAAGGGCGGGAAATAATTGTCGTGCTCACAGCCCAGATCGAACGCCGCCTCGGCGCCGTTGTCGTAGAAGATCCCGTGCGCCACATCGCCGTTTGCCGCGATCAGGAACGGCCAGTGCTTGTACAGCGGATCGCCCCGCTCGGGGTCGTAGCCCAGGCTGTCGCGCATCGCCACCCGCAGCCGCCGCCCGTGCAGGTCGAGCTTGCCGGTCTTGTCGCCCAGCCCGTGATAGCGGTCCGCCCCATCGCGCGCGAAGGCATGCGCCATCTGCCCACCGCGCGAGAACAGCGTGCCCTGCGCCCGCTCGTGCGCGAACACCCGCCCATTCGGCAGCGCCCAGACCATTCCGAACGGCTCCAAGGTGATCGTCAGGTTCAGCACTGCTGTGGCAATCCGCACCGTGCCATCGCCCTGCGTCACAGCAACATCCGCTGCCGGCCAGCTTGTCTCATCCAGCCGCGCCCGCCCGTCCCAGGGCGCGTCGTCCGCGCCATAGGCCGGCACCATCCAGCTGCGCGCCTGCAACGTCGCACCGTCACGCAACCACACCACCCGTACCAAATCCGCCAGCAGCACCGAGATCCGGCAACTCCGTCCGCCGCCGGCATCCAGCACCACGCCGCGCGCGGTGATTTCGGCGAGGCGAACCGAACGGATCGGGGTCATGCGGCGGTTTTTGGCAGAGCGCGTTCCTCGGCGTCGAACACGTGGATCGCGGGAATGGGCAGATGCAGTGTGGCGGTATCGCCCGGGCGCAATCCGGTCTGCCCCGGCGCCTGCACCACGAGATCAGGCGCGGCCAGCCTAATATAGCTCAGCCCGCCCAGTTGCTCGACGCTGGCCACAGCGCCGGTTGCATCGTTGTCCCCGGTGCCGGCCAGCGCGATATGCTCCGGGCGGATGCCCACGCTCACCGCGGCGCCAACCTGAGTGCCAGTTGCGAGCGCCCGCAGCACGCCGACCCCCGGCACATCCAGCGTAATCCCCGCCGCATCCATCGCCATCACCGTGGCCGGAAAGAAATTCATCCGCGGCGAGCCGATGAAGCCTGCGACAAACTTGTTCGCCGGCGCGTTGTACAGCGCCAGCGGCGCGCCCACCTGTTCCACCCGCCCGGCCCGCAGCACCACGATCTTGTCGGCCATCGTCATCGCCTCGGTCTGGTCATGCGTCACGTAGATCGAGGTCGCCCCCAGCCGCCGGTGCAGGGCCGACAACTCGCTGCGCATCTCCACCCGCAACTCCGCATCCAGGTTCGACAGCGGCTCATCGAACAGAAAAATCCGCGGCTCGCGCACGATCGCCCGCCCGATCGCCACACGCTGCCGCTGCCCGCCCGACAGCGCGGTCGGCTTGCGCTGCAGATAGGCGTCCAGCTTCAGCATCCGCGCCGCTTCCGCCACCCGCCGCTCGATCTCGGGCTGCGGCGTCGCCAGGTTCTCCAGCCCGAACGCCATGTTCTGGTAGACCGTCATGTGCGGATACAGCGCGTAGCTCTGGAACACCATCGCCAGCCCCCGCCGCGCCGCCGGCACGCTGTTCATCACCTGCCCATCGATTTCGACATCGCCCGACGACACGCTCTCCAGCCCGCAGATCATCCGCAGCAGCGTCGACTTGCCGCAGCCCGACGGCCCCACGAACACCACGAACTCGCCGTCCTCGACATCGAAGCTGATGCCGTGGATCACCGACACCGCGCCGAACCGCTTCTCGATATTCCGCAACGCCAGATGCGCCATTTACTTAACCCCCGCCGACGCGATGCCTTGCGTGATGTATTTCTGCAGTACCAGGAACACCGCCGTCACCGGCAACAACGTCAGCACCGTCATCGCCAGCAGATAGTGCCACTGCGTCGTCAACTCGCCCTGGAACGAGTTCAGCGCCAGTTGCAACGTGAAGCTCTCCGACCGGCTCAACACCACCATCGGCCACAGGAACTCGTTCCAACGCCACATCACGGAGAAGATCGCCAGCACCGCCAGCGCCGGGGCGGACAGCGGCAGGATGATCCGCCAATAGATCCGCCACTCCGACGCGTTATCCATCCGCGCCGCTTCGATCAGCTCGTCGGGCAAGGTCAACATGTACTGCCGCAGCATGAACACACCGGTGGGCGTGGCGACGGCCGGCCAGATCACCCCCCACAGCGAATTGGTCAGCCCGAAGCTCGCCGCGATCAGGTAGTTCGGCACCAGCACGATGGTCGGCGGGATCATCAGCGTCGCCAGCATGATCAGGAACGCCGGCTCGCGCCCCGGGAACCGGTATTTGCTCAGCGCGAACGCCGCCATCGAGTTCACCAGCAGGGTGAGCACGGTGGCCACCACGGTGATGAACACCGTATTGAACAGATAGGTGCCGAAACTGAATTTCGACAGCATCTCGCTGTAGTTTTCCCACGCCGCGTGCAGGTGCATCACCTTCTTGGTATCCGCCACCGGCACCCGCACCGGCGTCTCCGGCGCCGCCGGGTCCAGCAGCGTCGCCTGCAACCCAATCCGCCTCAGCAGCGCCAACTCGCGCCCCGCCTGTGCGCCGGCCGTCACCTGCACCAGCGGCAACGGCGCCGCCTGACCGGGCACCGCGACCCGTACCTGCTCGCTGGGCAACAGCGTCGGCGGAAACTCCTGCAACCCGGATTCGCTTTTCAGCGACGATACCGCCAGCCACAGCACCGGCCCGAACATCAGCAAGGTGCCGAACACCAGGTACGAATAGCTCGCCCAGTCCGTCCAGTCCCACCCCGCATGTCCGCGGCGGGCGCGCAGCAACCTAGCGAGCATTTTTCGTCATCCCGCGCAGTTGGAACAGGGTGAAGAACAGCAGCACACCGGCCAGCAGCAGCGACGCCGCCGCCGCCAGCCCGTACTCGCGCACCGCCTGCGCGAAGCCGGTGGTGTAGATGTACTGCACCAGGAACGTCGTCGCACTGCCCGGCCCGCCGCCGGTCAGCACATAGACCTCGTCGAAGATCTGCACCGCGCGGATGATCCCCAGCACCACCACCACGAACAACGACGGCATCAACAGCGGCAGGGTGATCCGCCAGAACACGCGCAGCGGCGGCGTCGCATCCATATTCGCCGCCTCGTAGAGATCGCGCGGAATCGCCTGCAACCCGCTCAACAGGATCAGCGTGTAGAACCCCATATGCGCCCAGATGCTGACGAACACGGTCCAGAAGAACGACCAGTGCGCATCCAGCAGCCAGTTCTCGCCTTGGAAATTCATCCCCTGCAACGCCGCGTTCAGCACGCCCTCGCGTTGCAGGATCCATTTCCAGATCAGCGCCACCACCACCGGGCTCAGCAGCACGGGATAGAAAAACGCCGCCCGGAAAAACCCCAGCCCGACGATCTTGCGGTTCAACACCAGCGCCGTCAGCAGGCTGAAGCCGATCATGAAGCCGACCTGCAAGCCGACGAATTTCAGCGTGTTCCACACCCCGTACCAGAACTGGTCCCGCGCACAGGAATTGGCATCCAGGTAATCGCTACAGCGCAGCAGCGTGGCGAAATTCTCGCCGCCCACGAACGGCCGGTTGCCTGGCAGCAACTCCGTGCCCCCCGTCACCGCGTACCACACGTCGATCACGATCGGCAGGAACGAGAACAGCCCGAACACCAGCAGGTTCGGCCCGACGAACAGCCAGCCCAGCCGCCCGTCGCGCAGATGCCCCTGCGCCCAGCGCATCGGGCGCTCGGGCAGGTTCATTACGGCCGCGTAGAGGCCGCCCGCCAGGCGGTCCACGCCGCTCATGGCTATTTCTTCGCGGCCGCGGCCAGCGCGTCGGCCACGTCGCTGGTGATCCGCCCGTAGGCCTGATCAAGCGTGATCTGCCCGCTGATCGCCTGGCTCAGCCGGTCCACCGTCGGGTTGAACATCGCCCCGGCATAGGGGAAGCCCTGCAACTGGTACGCCACCGGCGACAGCTTGGCCGCATTCGCGCCGAACATCTGCACCGCCGCGTTGCCCGCCGGGCTCAGCTTGTAGGCCACGCCGCCCTTCTGCAGCGCCGCGTGCGCCGGAATGTTGTTGGTCATCGCCATCCACTCGGAATACACCGGCGTATCGGCCAGGAAGTCGAGGAACCGGCCAACATCCTTCGGGTTCTTGCTGTCCTTGAACGCCACGAACGACGCCCCGCCCGGCATGCCCGAGCACGCCACGTCGCACGGATTGCCGACCACCTGCCACTCGAACCCGTCGCCGATCTGCTTCTGCAACCGGCTGAGCTGCCAGCTGCCGGAGTGGTACATCACGATCTTGCCGTTCGCGAATTCCTCGAACGCATCGCGATAGCCGCCGCCGGCCGCCGCCCACACATCCTTCTCGACGGTGTTGTCCAGGTTCCATTTCACGAACCGGCTGGCCATCGCCTTGAACCCGTCATCCACCGCGTTCGGCGTGCCGTCGGCGTTGAAATACTTCGCCCCCATCGAGATCGCCGCCGCGGCGAAGCGATGCCCCGAGCGGTCCCACGCCATGCCGTACGGCGTCTTGGTCGCCTTCGCCACCTTGTCGACGGCGGCCGCCCACTCGTCCCAGCTCGCATTCGCGCCCGGCAGCTTCACCCCGGCCTGGTCGAACAGCGTCTTGTTGACGATCGGCGAGGTCACCGTCATCTGCGTCGGCAGCCCGTAGATGCCCTTGTCCTTGGCATCCGGACGCATCCACGACAGCACCGCCCCGAAGCTCTTCTCCCAGTAACCGGGGTCCTTGATGTAGGGCTTCAGGTCCATGAAATACTTCATCACCGGCCCGAAGATCGTCACCCGCGCCAGGTCCGGCCCCTGTCCCGCCGCCAGTTGCACCGGCAGGCTTTCCAGGATCGCCTTGTACGGCATCTGGTCGATCACCACCTTCACATCGGCATTCGCCGCCATGAACCGCTTGGCAAGTTCCGTTGTGGCTTCGCATTCGTTGCCGTCGGAATAACAGGCGATGCGGATTTCCCCAGCCATCGCGGGCAGCGATATGGCAGCAAACAGGGCGGCGGTGGCGACGAGACGAGACATGGTTCCTCCGGTGTAGGGCGCGCCGTGCGGTGGGCGCCGTTCCGCGCATTCTACAATATGGCGCCGCCACGTCGAGCACGAAGCGCGGCCCTGACGCTGGCGCGTGGCCGAGCATGTGATTTGGCGATATGCTGAGGCCCTCGGGCGCGATGCCCTAGACAGTTGGAGCCTGCCGCAATGCCGACACGCCGCGTCCTTGTGATCGAGCGCAGCCCCACGGTGGCGCTGATGATCTGCGGGTTGCTGCGGCGCTGGGGCATGACGCCGGTGCAACCTGCCACCCCCGAGGATACCGGTGGCCCCTACGATCTGGTGATCGCTCCCCCGATCAATGGCGGTCGCGATGCCGCCTGGGGCACGATGCCATGGCTGGCTCTGCTCCCGGCCGGCGCCCTTGCCCCCGACGCCGCTGCTGGTGCCGCGGTCAAGCCGATCCGCCCCGAGGACCTGCGCCAGGAGGTGCTGCGCTGCCTCGGCCGCCCTGCGCCCGCCCCGGACGGGATCGACCTTGCCGCGATTGCCGAGCTATGGGGCGGCTTTGACAACCCCACCTTTCGCGCCATCGCGGAGGCGTTCCTCGGTGAGATGGACGAGCGCCTCGCCGCGATCGCCGCTGCGCTCACCGCGAACGACCGTAAGCAATTACAACGCGAGGCGCATTCGGTTCGTGGCGCGTCGGCCAATGTCGGTGCCACCGCGGTGGCCGCAGCAGCCGGCGTGATGGAAAAGGCCGCTCCAGCGGCCGATGCGGAGCGACTGGCCAACCTGGCGACCGCGCTCAGCAGTTGCGCCGCACGCGACCTCACTGCGCTGCGCCGGCTGATCGCCTCGTCCGATTAACCCTGGCTGACCGCCGTCTCGATCGTCCGGATCGCGTCCTGCACCCGGTTGCGCAGCTGCAGCATTAGGGACGGCACATCCACCGGGTCGGTGCTGTGCGCGACATCGCCGGCAAGCCCAGCGACCTCGCCACAGCCAATGCTGCCGCTGGCTTCGTGCAGCCCCTGCGCCTCGGCATGCAGTCCGTCCCAATCATGCGCATCCAGCATCCGCGTCATCTGTGTCAGACGGTCTGCGGCTTCCCCGGCGAACGTGCGCAACAACGCCGCTGCGGCTTCGGGGCCGAGGTCGTCATAGAGCCGGCCAAACGACAGTAAGGCGCCGGGCGGCGCTGCCTCGCCGTTGTCCTCGCGTACCGGCCGGCCGGCCATCGCGCGCTCCAGCACCCGAACCAGCTGCTCAGGGGTGAACGGCTTGCCGAGAAAATCATCCATCCCTGCCGCGCGATACTCGTCCTGCTGCTGGCGCAGCACGTTCGCGGTCATCGCCACGATCGGGATGCCGCTCACCGGCGCCGACAAGGCCCGGATCGCCCTGGTCGCCGACAACCCGTCCATCTCTGGCATCATCACGTCCATCAGCACCAGGTCGTAGGGCACCACCTGCACCATCTGCACCGCCTCGGCGCCGTTCGCCACCGCATCCACCCGATGGCCCAGCATCTCCAATCGCGTCACCGCCACGATCCGGTTGGTCGCATTGTCTTCGGCCAGCAGGATGCGCAGCCGCCGCGGGGCGCTGCTCGCTTGTGGCGGCTCCACCTCAAGCAGTGGCACAGCAGGCTCGGCGGCGATGTCGAACACCGCGTCGAAGGCAAAGGTCGATCCGATTCCCGGTGCCGAGATGACCGAAATCCGCCCACCCATCTGTTCCAGCAGCCGCCGGCAGATCGCCAGCCCCAGCCCGGTGCCGCCAAACCGGCGCGAGATCGAGCCATCGACCTGAAAGAACTGCTCGAACAGGTGGTTCTGCGCTTCCGGCGCAATACCGATGCCGGTGTCGGTGACATCGAAATGCAGCTGCGCCCGTCCATCCGGTCCAACCTGCCCGCTGACATCGATCGTCACCCCACCGGTGAAGGTGAATTTCAGCGCGTTGCTCACCAGGTTCAGCAGCACCTGCCGCAATCGTCCGGGATCGCCTACCAGATGCGCCGGTGTGCCCGGCGCGATCGTGGTCCGCAGCCACAGCTTCTGCTCGTTCGCTTTCAACTGCATCAGGTCGGTGATGCTGTCCAGCACCTGCGGCAACTCGAAGGAGATCGTCTCGAACTCCAGCCGCTGTGCCTCCAGCTTGGAGAAATCGAGGATATCATTGATGATCTGCATGAGGCTTTCCGCGGCCTCGCGCAGAGTGCTGGCAAACCGGTGCTGTCGTGCCGGTAGCCCACTGTCCAGCAAGAGCCCGGCCATGCCGATGATTGCGTTCATCGGCGTGCGGATTTCGTGGCTCATCGTCGCCAGGAAGTCGGACTGCACGCTGCGCGCTGCTTCGGCCGCGTCGCGCGCCGCGGCCAAAGCCGCCTCATTCTTCTTGCGCTCGGTGACGTCGGTGAAGGTGCGCACCGCGCCGCCATCCTCAAGATGCCGCGTGCGAACCTCCAACACCACGCCGTTGGCGCGGGTGCGCTCGTAGAATTCCACCCCCAGCCCGCCGCTTTCGGCCAGCGTACGCACATCGACCTGCGAGTTGCCGGAATCGAACTCGCCATGCTCCAGCTGCCAGGCCAGCACGTCGCGGAAGCTCGCGCCCTCCTGCGCCAGATGCGGCGGAATGTTCAGCAGGTCCACCGCCCGGCCATTGATCACCGGGATCCGCCCGGCGCTGTCGACCATCATGATGCCCTGGCTGATATTCGCCAGCGTCGCCGACAGCGCGCGCTGCGAGCGCAACAGCCGCTGCCCTTGCCTGATCAGCAGCATGCCGATCAGCACCACCAGCAAAGTCAACTGCGCACCCAGCATCAGGTAAAGCCGGCGATCCTTCTCATAGACCGCGAATACTTCCTTCTTCGACAGCCCGACCACCACACCCAGCGGGTATTTGGCCAGTCGCCGATAGCTGAACACCCGCTCGACGTTGTCGACCTGGCTGATCGAACTGAATGTTCCGTTCGCCGACTCGCCGCGCAGCAGCCCCAGCGTTGCCGGGTTGATTGTCTGTCCCACAGCCGAGGCGGCGGCCGGCGCGCGGGCGCGGATTACCCCGTCCAGTCCAAGCAGGGTGATCGAGCCGGCCCCGATCTCCAGGCTCTGGTAGAAGCGGGAAAAATAATCCGGGTCCAGCGAAATGATCAGCACCCCGGCCAGCTTGCCGTCGCGGTCCAGCAGCTTGCGGGTGAACTGGATCGACCATTTCTGCGACACCCGTCCCAGCACCGGCTTGCTGATGAACAGCAGATCCGACGTGTCGGCAAAATGCACCCGCACATGCTCGCGATCCGACAGATCGACCCCGGCGCTCGGCCCGAGATTGCTGCCCAGCATCATCCCTTTGGCGTCCGTATAGGCAATCTGCAACGTCAGCTCGTTGTTCAGCAGATTGCCAGGCGCCAGCGCCGTGATGTCAAAGCGTGTGGGATCGGCGCGGTACAGCGCCCGGATCGTCAGCATCACCTGATCCACCGCCTCGACCGTGCGGTTGATGCTCTCGGCGAACCCACGTGCCAGATTGCCGCTGTCCTGCACCGCCGCGCGCTCGTATTGCGCACGCTCCTGCGACAGATGCAGCAAGATGCTGCCCCACAGGATGCCGATCAGCAATCCGACCAGCCCCAGCTGCAGCCAGAGCGATCCGGTGATCGTTTTCAGCACCCGGCCTGGATAGGCAACGTTAACGTTCATGACGGCTCGCTCCGAACGCAACGCAACGTACCACCGGCCGCGCCCCGATGCGAGGGATCAGACCGTCGGCCCGCCCTTGGCAGTGATGCGCGAAAGCAGCCGCAGCGGCGCCCGCGCCACTGCCTGGCTCATCGCCACCTCCGACGACGAATGCCCCCCGCCCGGCACCACCGTCAGGTTCGCCAACGGCAACCTTTGCGTCAGGTCGAAGGAGTTATCCGGCGTGCAGCAGCAATCGTATCGGCCGACCACCAGCTCCACCGGCAGATGCGCCACCCGCCCGGCCTGATCCAGCAACTGCGTGTCCCGCACAAAGAAATCGTGCCGCGCATAATGCGCGAAAATGCGCCCGTACCGCGCCCCCCGCGCCGGATCGTATTCCTCCAGCGGCGCATCGAACCGCATGAAGCCATTCTCGTACAGATGCAGCTGGTGCGCCGCCGCATCCGCCGCCGCCCGATCCTCGCCCAGGATCACCTTCACATACGCCGCCCGCATATCCCCGCGCTGCTCCGCCGGCACCAGGCTGGCGAACGCCTCCCACAGCTCCGGAAACATCGAGCGCACGCCATGGAACCACCAGTCGATATCCTTCGCCCGGCACAGCCACATGCAGGTCAGATTGATCCCCAGGCACGCCTCGGGATGCGCCTGCGCATAGGCCAGCGCCACCGTGCTGCCCCACGACCCACCGGCGACCATCCATCTGCCGATGCCCAGCATCGCCCGCAGTGCCTCCATATCGCCGATCGTCGCCTGCAGGCTGTTGCCCTCCAGCAGCCCCGTCGGCCGCGACAGCCCGCAGCCGCGCTGGTCGAACTGCACAATGCGAAACACCGCAGGGTCATAGAACCGCCGCCGCGCCGGCGCATTCGCCCCGCCCGGCCCGCCATGACAGATCATCACCGGCACCCCATCGGGATTACCGGCCACTTCCCAGTGAATGGCGTGCCCACCCGGGCGATCCAGCATTCCCTGATGGGTCGCGGGCGTCACCGGAAAGAACGGATCGTCCAGGCGGCGAACGGGCAACAGACTCATCGGTGGCACTCCTGTTCCATATGACCAAGCCAGCCAGCTTGTCGGCTCGGGGTCAAGCGGTAGGTGAAACGGCTGAACTCTCTCGCCCGCGCAGCGCGTAAAATAAAATGAAATATTAAAATGTACGCGCACGCGACGACTGCGTATTTTCCGACGCTGCCATCACGCATATTTCTACGGTTACTTTCTATCCGAGAGCGCTACTTCTGCATCTGCACCACCAGCACTACGCGGTGATGCGGATCTTGCCTACAAAATCGAAACAACGCGCGACTCTCGCAAAAGGAATACACCCATGCCCGCAACCATCAAGCATCCCGCCGTCGCCACGCATCTCGCCGCGGCCGCCTCGCACGCCGCCGCGGCCCACGTGCATCATAGCGCGGCACAGGCGCACGCCAGCGGCAAAGCCGATGACGCCAAGAGCTGCGCCAGCATGGCTCATGAGCACAGCGAAACCGCCCACAAGAAGACCGCCGAAGCACACACCGCCTCGCACACCTAACCGCAGACGAAGCCGGCGATCCCGCATCCCGCCATTCCCCGGCGGAATCTCGGATCGCCAGCTTCATTTGGGCCGCCAAACACAAGGAACTCCGCCATGAACAAAGACCGCATTATCGGCAGCGCCAAACAGGCCGTCGGCAGCATCAAGCAGGCAGCCGGCCACGTCGTGGGTGACGCCAAGCTCGAGACCGACGGCAAGATCGAAATCGCCGCCGGCAAGTTGCAGAACGCCAAGGGCAGCCTGAAAGAC
>CAIRTN010000097.1 GCA_903881515.1 uncultured Rhodospirillales bacterium
GCAACTGCCGCGGCATTGGCGACGTTGGCCGATCCGGCAACGAGAGGCGTCGCCCCGGTCGGATACAAGCTGACAGGGATAGTCGTCTGGTTCGATGCGAGTGTGACCGGGAGGCTCGATGCCATCGGTGCCTGCCCAAGCGGGCCTGCAAGGGTGACGCTGCTGGAACCGCCACCGGCCGTGCCGCTCTCCCCAAGGATATTCCCCTGAAGCACTTTGAACGTGAGCGTGCCGCCAGCCAAGCTCGCGACGTTGAGCCTGATGAACTGAACCGGGAACCCGATTACCAGAGCCCCGCTTGCGGCCAATGCCGCCCCCAGCGTGGTCCACACCGGCGTAACGCTCGGGTCAGAGGCATTGTCCAGCGTGTATTCGATTGTGGAACTGCCAGAGGCCCCGGCATTGAAGATCACCTGCGCCGTAATCGCGCCAGGCACATCGTCGCGCCAGTCGATGGAGACCGGAACTTGCGTTCCGGTCGCAGCGTAAGTCGCGCTTTTAAGGTTGGCACTCGCCATGAGTAAGGCCCCTTGTGGTCCTTGGGAAAGCAAAACGGGGGCACTCGGCCCCCGTGGTTTTCTTCAGTGGAGCGCGTCCAGCTTATGGGCTGACGGCTTCAGTCGTCGCAGTCCATGGTCGACGGGCCACCATCGGGACCGGACGTCTTGGCAGCGCTCGACAGCGGGCTCTTCTCGGCGCCGACGCGGCCACCCATCTTCCGGCCGGGGCGATCGAGGCGCATCTTCGACATCTTGCCGCCCTCGATCTTGCCCACTTCCTTCTTCACCCGACCGCCGCGCTTGCGGCCTTCGACTTCCTTGACGACGTTGGAAGAGCCGCCAGCGTAAACATCGCGGGGCGCATCTTCCTTCTCGACCACGCCACCACCGGCGCGCTTGCTTCTGCCTTTCATGGGGCGTCTCCTTTTAAGGGTTCTGGATGTAGCGGACGGTCACCCGCGTAATGCCCGCCGTGGTGGCGCCAACCACCGTAACCTGGATGAACAACTGCACGTTGGTGAGGATGTTCGCCATCGCCGTGAGCTGCGCGCTCGTGTAGGTCGGCGCCTGCCGCCCTGCCGTCTTGGTGTTGATTGCCGACACATACTGCGTGCCGGCCGCCGCGCTGCCAATCGACAGCGTCGCCGAGGTCGCCGAATCCCACTGCGTCAGGTCATCGATCAGAAAGTCGAGGATCTGCGCGCCCTGCGGCAACCACAAACTGGCCAGCACATTGTTCGTGCTGTTCTGCGTCAGAACAACGGTCTGCGTGCTTTCCGCAAACCCCTGATCCGAGTAGCCGGCGGCAGTGCCGTCCGGCTGGTGCGTGAAGGTGGCTACCGGGCCACTGAAGGCGGTAATTCCCATCTTGGTCTCCTGTTGTGGTTCAGATCAAGACGTCGGCGTCGACCCGTACAGCGCGCGGGGATCGTTGTAGCTGAACGAGTAACGCTCGTATCCTTTGACCAATAAGTTATCGGTTGTAAAATCGACTTGCATGTCGAGTTCGTACGCGATGCGCGATAGGTAAAGCAGGCCGGGGATGTTCGTCAGCATGAACCAAGCGAAGTTGGACGACAGGAAGTCCATGACCATGTAGCCCTCAGGCACGCCGCCTGCGGTGGACATGAC
>CAIRTN010000098.1 GCA_903881515.1 uncultured Rhodospirillales bacterium
CCGGCCCTCATCTCGCTAGGCCACCTCAAAACCCTCGTCGCCCGTGTGCGGCACGCCGGCGGAGCTGTGTCCGAATTCCTGCTGATCTGGCTGGCGGGACAAGAACTCTTCGCCAGCATCCAAGCCCTCTTCACCGCCTGGAAATCCGGCGAACTCCCGCCGATGCCCGCCCCCCCCCGCACCGGTCCAGGCCGCACGCGCGCCCCGTCCGCAAACCGCCCCACGCCCCCATTCCGTCCGCCGCCCCGCGCGCACGCAACGCACCGCCGCAGCGCTCCCGCGCCTCCTCCAACCGGCGACACTCCCCTCCGCCCATCCCCCCGCGCCCACCCGTCCGGCGCCCCGCGTCCCGCCGCGCGCCTTCCCTAAAGCACTGTCTCAAATTTTCGACATACCAGCCGCCTCGACCAAACACGCCCTATTTGTTACGTTTTAGAAAAAATATACCACTGGACGCGCCCGCAAACCCGCAGCACCCTGCCGCAAATCGGAATTCCGACCCATGCCACGCATCCACATCACCGGCGCCTCAGGCTCCGGCACCACCACCCTCGGCGCCGCCCTCGGTGCCGCTCTCGCCATTCCGCACGACGACACCGACGATTATTTCTGGACCAAGACCGACCCGCCCTACTCGGTCTCCCGCCCCATCGCCGACCGCCTCGCCCTCATGCTGCCCCGCTTCACCACCCTGCCCGACTGGGTGCTCTCCGGCTCAACCCTGCTCTGGGGCGCGCCCCTCGACCCGCTGATCACCCACATCGTCTTCCTCACGCTCGACCCTGCAATCCGCATGGCCCGCCTGCGCGCCCGCGAAACCACCCGCCACGGCGCCCGCATCGCCCCCGGCGGCGACATGTACCAAGGCAGCCAGGAATTCCTCAGCTGGGCCGAAGCCTACGATACATCAGGCCCCGAACAGCGCAGCCGCGTCCTGCACGAACAATGGCTCGCGCGTCAGACCGTCCCCATCCTCCGCCTCGACAGCAACGCCCCCGTCCCAGCCCTCGTCGCCGCGGTCATCACCGGCCTATAAACCCCGATGACCCCGCTCGCGCTCTATATCCACTGGCCGTTCTGCCTGGCGAAATGCCCGTACTGCGATTTCAACTCGCATGTCCGCGACCGCATCGACCAGCCCCGCTTCGCCGCCGCCCTGCGTCAGGAACTCGCCTGGGAAGCCGCCCGCCTCGGCCCCCGCCGCCTCGGCTCGATCTTCTTCGGCGGCGGCACCCCCAGCCTGATGGACCCGGCGACCACCGCCGCCCTGATCGCCGACGCCACCCGCTTCTTCCCCCCCACCCCCGACCTCGAAATCACCCTCGAAGCCAACCCCACCAGCGTGGAACAGGCCCGCCTGCGCGACTTCCGCGCCGCCGGAGTCAACCGCATCTCCATGGGCATCCAGTCCCTCAACGAAACCGACCTCCACCGCCTCGGCCGCCAGCACAGCGCCCCCCAGGCCATCGCCGCCCTCGAACACGCCCGCGCCACCTTCCCCCGCATCAGCTTCGATCTGATCTACGCCCGCCCCGGCCAGACCCTCCCCGCCTGGCGCGCCGAACTGCAACAGGCGCTCGGCCTCGCCGCCGATCATCTCAGCCTCTACCAACTCACCATCGAACCCGGCACCGCCTACGAAGCCCTGCACCGCAGAGGCGAAATCGTCCTGCCGGAAGACGACCTCGCCGCCGCCCTCTATGACGCCACCGGCGAGGAAGCCGCCAAATTCGGCCTGCTGCCCTACGAGGTCAGCAACTACGCCCGCCCCAGCGCCGAAAGCCGCCACAACCTCGCGTACTGGCGCTACACCGACTACGCCGGCATCGGCCCCGGCGCCCATGGCCGCCTGACGCTGGACGGCGGCCTCTTCGCCACCCGCCGCCACCGCGCCCCCGAACCCTGGGCCGAACGCGTCGAACGCGACGGCCACGGCACCACGCATCAGGACCCGGTCAGCCAACAGGATCGCGCCCGCGAAATGCTGCTGATGGGCCTGCGCCTCACCGAAGGCATCGACGCCGCCGCCTTCGCCGCCCGTACCGGCATCGCGCTGCTGGACGCCATCGATCCCCAAATTCTCGCCCAGGCACAGGAGGAATCCTACCTCACCTGGACCGGCCAAACGCTCGCAGCCACCGCCGAGGGCCGCAAGCGCCTGGACTCCCTGCTCGCAGCCCTGGTCAACTAGCGCGATGCGTACGGATTCCCTCGGCTTCATCATCATCCTCGGCGCCCTCGCCGCCCTGCCGCCGCTCTCGATCGACATGGGCCTGCCCGCCTTCGGCTCGCTGCAACAAAGCCTCGGCGCCTCTGCCGGTCAGGCCACGCTCACTTTGTCGATGTTCATGCTCGGCTTCGGCGCCGCCCAGATCGTCGTCGGCCCGCTCTCCGACCGCTACGGCCGCCGCCCGGTGATCCTGAGCGGCCTTGCGCTCTATGCCTTCTCCGGCCTCGGCTGCGCCCTCGCCCCCTCGATCCAAATCCTGCTCAGCTTCCGCCTGATCGCCGGCCTCGCGGCGGCCGCCAGTTCCACCCTGGCGCTGGCCGTGGCGCGAGACCTGTTCGAGGGCGACAACGCCCGGGTGAAACTCTCCGCCATCGCCACCGTCAGCACGATCGCCCCGATGATCGCCCCCACCCTCGGCGGCATCGTGCTCGCCGTCGGCGACTGGCGCTTCATCTACGCCCTGCTCGGCACCGCCGGCGTGATCCAGTTCTGCCTGGTCTGGCGCCTGCTGTCCGAAACCCGCCCGCCACAGCCCGGCAGCCGCATCAACATCATCGGCCGCTATGGCGCGGTGCTGCGGGTCCGCCGCACCGTCGGTTACGCCCTGGTCAACGCCTGCGGCTCGGCGGGGATGTTCTCGTACATCTCCGCCTCCTCGGCGATCCTGATGGGCCGCATGGGCGCCTCGACCTTCCTGTTCGGCCTGCTGTTCGCCGCCACCTCCGGCGGCATCATGCTCGGCGCCCGCATCAATGCCGCCCTGGCGCATCGCCGCGTCCGCCCGGCGATCCCGCTGGCCATCGCGCTCACCGCCGCCCCGCTCGCCGCACTGGCCGGCCTGCTGCTGCTGCTGGCCGGCTACGTGCAGATCGAAACCTTCGCCCCCCCCGTCATCCTGTTCTGCGTCTGCCGCGGCCTGACCAACCCGAACGCCACCCACGCCGCACTGGAACAGGTCGCCTCCCACGCCGGCACCGCCGCCTCGCTGCTCGGCTGCGCCCAGATGCTCGGCGGCGCGTTGGCCGGCGCCGCAGTCGCGGCCAGCGCTCCGATGCTCGGCATCTATTCCACCTCCATCGGCATGCTGGTCTGCTCCAGCGCCGCTTTCCTCACCTGGCGCTGGGTCGAAACCCCTGCGCCGCAAACCTAAGAGCGCCCCGATGACCCAACCCGCTTGGCTCGCTCCCGCCCTCGCCTACATCCCCGAGTGGCTCGCCTATCAGATGCGCGTCACCGAACAGCCCGGCGTGGCGGTCGCCATCGCCCATCGGGGCAAGCTGCTGCTCAACACCGCTCTCGGTCACGCCAACAGCAAGACCGGCGAGAAACTGACGCCCAGCCACCGCTTCCGCGTCGCCTCGCACTCGAAGTCGTTCACCTCGGCCGCCATCCTCAAACTGCGCGAACAGGGCCGCCTGAAGCTCGACGACACCGCCGGCCAATACGTCGCGGGCCTGCACCCCGACATCGCGGTGGCAACCATCAGCCAATTGCTCTCCCACACCGCCGGCATCTTCCGCGACGGTCTCGACAGCGCTTACTGGACCGGCCGCATCGAATTCGCCGACGAAGCCAAAATCCGCAAAGACCTCACGTTGGCGCCGGCAATCGACCCCAACACCCGGTTCAAATACTCCAACCACGGCTTCGCCCTCGCTGGCCTGGTGATTGAGGCGATCACCGGCGAGCCGTACAACACCTGGGTACAGCGCGAGATCGTCCTGCCCGCCGGCCTGACTCACACCACCCCCGACGTCCCGCTACCCGCCAAGGCCAAACTCGCCTCCGGCCACTCCAACAAGGTCCTGCTCGGCCGCCGTGTCATCTTCCCCGGCACCCAGTCCACCCACGCTTTGGCCTCGGCCACCGGCTTCGTCTCCACCGCTTCCGACCTCGCCACCTTCTTCGCCCAGCTCGCCCCGAACGCCAAAACGTCGATCCTCTCCAAAGCCAGCCGGCGCGAGATGACCCGCCCGCAATGGAAAGACGCCTATTCCGCGCTCGACCGCGCCTACGGCCTCGGCACCATCCACGGCGCGCATGACGACTGGGCCTGGTGGGGCCATTCCGGCGGCTTTCAGGGTTACATCACCCAGACCGCGCATGTGCCCAGCCAGGACCTGACCCTCTCCGTGCTCACCAACGCCGTCGATGGTCTCGCGCATGCCTGGCTCGACGGCGCGCTCTCCATCCTCAAGCGCTTCGCCCTCGAAGGCCCGCCGACCGAGACCACGCAGGACTGGACCGGCCGCTGGTGGTCCACCTGGGGTGCCACCGACCTCGTCGCCATGGGCAATAAGGTGCTTGTCGCAGCTCCGGCCCTGTTCCAGCCCTTCCTCAAGGTGCCCGAACTCACCGTCACCGCCCCCGACGAAGCCAGCATCACGCTGGCCGGTGGCTTCGCCAGTCACGGCGAGCCCGTCCGCCGTCTGCGCAACAAATCTGGCAAGATCACCGCGGTGCACATCGCCAGCGGCACCGCCTACCCCGAAGCGGCGATGGCCAAGGATCTCACCACCCGTTACGAATAGTCCCTCCAGCGAAAGGCCACGCACCATGCGCCTCCTCGCCGTCCTCGCCCTGCTGCTGCCGTTGCAGGCCCGCGCCGAAGCCGTACCGGTGTTCAACCCCACCGGCCCCGACGCCGCCGCCTACGGCCAGGCCGAGGGCTACCTCGTCCACAACATCGGCCCCGACCGCGAACAGCGCTACCTCGTCGGCGCCTTCAGCCATCAGGAGCAGCTGCTGCCGTTTCACCCCGTCGCCAAATCCGCCACCCCCGCACCGCTCGCCCGTGCGGCGAAGGAACTGGCGATGCATTACCGATACCAGGGCCGGGTCTACTCCCTCGCCGAATATCTTGACCGCAACCCCACCACCGGCCTGCTGATCTTGCGCGACCGCAGCATCCTGTTCGAGCACTACCAATACGCCCGCACCGATACCGACCACTTCACGTCGCACTCCATGGCCAAGACGGTGACCTCGATGCTGGTGGGCATCGCGGTGTCCGAGGGCAAGATCAAGTCGATCGACGACCTCGCCCAAATCTACGTGCCCGAGCTTGCCGGCAGCGAGATCGGCGCCACCTCCATCCGCGCTTTGCTGCACATGGCCTCCGGCATCGCCTTTCGCGAAACCTATGACGGCCACGACGATGCCGCCGCCCTCAGCCGCGCGCTCTGGGCCCGCAACAGCCAGGGCCCGGCCGCCGCCATCCGCCAGTTCAACACCCGCGAAGCAGCGCCCGATACCCAGTGGCTCTACAAGGGCGTTGACACCGAAGCCCTCGGCCTGGTGCTAACCCGTGCGGTTCGCATGTCGCAGGCCGATTACCTCGCCGCGAGGATCTGGAGCCGGATCGGCACCGAAGCCGACGCCAGTTGGAACACCGACGCCAAGGGCCAGGAAGCCGCCTTCTGCTGCCTCAACGCCACGTTGCGCGACTGGGCTCGCCTCGGCGACCTGCTGGCCAACGATGGCGCCTTCAACGGCCAGCAGATCATCCCGGCCGCCTGGGTCCGCGCGGCGACCACGCCCTCCGCGCCCTTCCTGCAACCCGGCACCAGCGCCGGCTATTTCGGCTATGGCTATCAGGTCTGGCTATTCCCCGGCGAGCGCCGCCAGTTCGCCCTTCAGGGCGTGCATGGCCAGTCGATCTTCGTCGACCCGCCGACGAAAACCGTGCTGGTCCATACCGCCGTCCGCCGCAAACCCTCCCGCGACCCGACCACGGCGGAACTTATCGCGCTCTGGCAGGCCCTCATCGCCCAGTCCGGCGGCTAGGCGGTGCCGATCCCGGACGTTATCCTCGCCCCCCTCGTCGCCGCTTTGCTTGGCGCTTCGATCGGCGCCGAGCGCGAATGGCGCCGCCACCCCGGCGGCCTGCGCTCCTGCGCGCTGGTGGCCGCCGCCTCGGCGGTTTTCGCCCGCATCGCCATGCAGTACGGCGGCACCAATCCCGGCGCCGCCTTCGGCGCCATCGCCTCAGGCATCGGCTTCATCGGCGCCGGCGTCATCCTGCACCGCGGCTCACAGGTGCGTGGCCTGTCCACCGCGGCGACCTTCTGGTCGGTCGCCGCCATCGGCACCGCGGCCGGCCTGCTGGAATTCAGTATGGCCGGCACGCTCACACTTATCGTGTTCTTCGCCCACGTCGCCCTGCGCCCGCTATCGGCCTGGATCGAGCGGGTTGCCCCGCCCGAAGACCCCGGTCCGCGTTAGCCCGGCAACAGCGGGATACCCACGGACAGCAGCATCGCCAGGAAGAACGCCCCCAGCACCGCGCCCAGGCCCCAGAACGCCGTCGTGCGGATATAGCCGCTGTTGTAGTACGGCAGCGCCGCCCCGGTGGCATAGGGCGTGATCACCCCCATGATGCCGGTGCACAGCGCCAGCGCCAGCGCCAGCCGCCCGGCCGGCATGCCCGGGATCGCGATGCCGACGGTCAGCATCACCGGATACATCGCCGTGGTATGCGCGGTCAGGCTGGCGAACATGTAGTGCGAGACGAAATAGATGCTCACCAGCAGGATGATCATCGTCGTCGGGTCATAGCCGCCGATATGGTGCGCCACGTAATCGGCGAACCACTTGATGAAGCCCACGCGCCCCAGACCGCCGGCCATCGTCACCAGCGTCGCCAGCAGGGTGATCGTGGTCCAGGCCGCATCGTTGCGCGCCATGTCGCGCCAGGTGAACACGCCGAACACCAGCATCAGCGACACCGCGACAAACGCCGCGATCGCGCCGTCCATCCACACATCGCCGAATATCCACAGGCCCACGGCGCCGACCACCAGCACGCCCAGGATGGCTTCCTTGCGGCCCATGCCGCCCATGGCGGAGAGTTCCTTCGCCGCCCATACCGACACTTCCGGGCTCTGCTTGATCTCGGGCGGATACAGGAAATACACCACCAGCGGCATCAGCAGCAGCAGCGGCAGCGCGAACGGTGCTGCGGCCGAGAACCAGTCCCACCAGGTGATGTTAATCTTGGCGATATTCCGCGCGAAATTGAGCGCCAGGAAGTTCGGCGCACAGCCGGTCAGGAACAGCGAACTGGTGATCGTGTTGGCGGCAAACGCGGTGTACAGCACATAGCTGCCGATTTTCCGCGACGAGGGATCGTTCGGCTTGCTGTCATAGATCCCAGGCACCGAGTTGATCACCGGAAACACCGTGCCCGCGCCGCGCGCGGTGTTGGACGGCGTGCAGGTCGCCAGCACCGCCTCCGCCGCCGTCGCCGCATAGCCCAGCAACAAGGTCCGCTTGCCCAGCACCCGCACCAGCCACAAGGCCAGCCGCCGACCGAGCCCGGTCTTCTCGTAGCCCATCGCGAACATGAACGCCGCGCCCACCAGCCACACCGTGTTGCTGGCAAATCCGCTCAACGCCCAGTTCACCGAGTCGCTCGCCGGGTTGAATCCCGCCTTGGCCAGATCCGCCGGCGCCTGCAGCACCCAGCGCCCAAGCACTGCCACCGTGGTCACCCCGATCACGCCCACCGCCGGATTCGGCAGCGGCTCAGTGACCAGGGCCGCGACCACGCCGGAGAAGATGGCAAAATAATACCACGCATGCTGCGCCAGACCCGCTGGCGGGGGTGTCAGCGCCAAGCCCGCTGCCACCGCCAGTGGCAGCGCAATCTGCCACCAGGCTACTGATTTTTTGTGCTCGCTCATGGACGGACTCCGCTGAAAACGTGCCGCAATGTGACCCTGCGGCAGCCGTGCCGCGATGCACAATGCCCCGAGTTCCTTGCAGAACCGCTCTATTCGACGTCCATGATGCGAAAGCAAGACAATTCGCGATCCGCCTCAATACGACCGCGCGCGCACCACCAGCGCAACAACCCGCCCGACCATCATCGCCAGCGCCAACAGCGTCAGACCCATGATCCCGCCGCCAACCATCGCCGCCAGCCCGTCGACGCCATCAAGGCCGCTCGCAGCCTGAGATCCGGCAACACAGCCGAGCACGCCACCCAACAGAGCAACCGCCATTGGCAAGAACCGTTTCATCGTGCGCCCTCTTCAGAACGCTGCGCCATCGACCAACCGCGAACCGGCTGTTCGCGCGCCGGTTCGTCCGCCGCCATGATCCTGGCCCGTGCCGCCACCGACAGCGCGCAGAGATCACGGATATCGTCCAGCCGCTCCCGCAAGTTCCAGCCGGTCGAAGCGGGCCGGCCGACATATGTATCGATCGTCTGCATCGCATCCCTCCCTGAACAAATGGAAAGCCAAACTCGGCGCGGCGTAAACGTGGGATATTTTCCCACAATTGTCGAGTGCCAAATTTGGCACAGCCCGGTTTTAGCACCGGCCGGAACCGTTCCGCGTTCACATCTCTGCTAGCTGGTCGTAACCAAGCCTTAAGATCGTCGCGGCAGAGTGCGCCGATGCGCATCCTGCTGTTCCTGCTGCTGACCGCACCTGCCTTCGCTCAAGCACCAGCCTGCGCGCCACAGAACATCCCGTTGCAGGTCACCGGGCGCCCCTATCTGCCGCCGTCATCCCGCGCCAGTCTCGCCGTGCCAGTGACGATCTGCCCTGAACCGGATGTGCAGCCTCCTGAGCCAACCGAGGATATTCTGCACGGCCCCACGACCCCGACGGGCCTGCTGAAAGGTCAGGGCCCCGCGAATCTGCTCACTAATCGCTACACACAAAGCGTCACCCTCACACCGCGTCCACCGGCACCGGGCCCATGATCGCTGTTCGGCCACCGTGTACCAAGCCGCAGCCGTGGTTGATATTGAGAAAGGTACCGGGAAACACCTGCCCGGCTGGCACGTGCCTCGCGCAGCGCGGTAACGCGCCGCATGCGCTTGCACGCCAGCAGTAGCGACGCCAGCGCCGCGCCATAAAGCAGAGCGCTCGCCGGCTCTGGCGTGGCGGTCGGCACAACCACCATCGCACTGCCCAATGTGTTCAGCAGCGTCACACTTCCGGACGTCGGCACGTAATGCAGCTCAGCCTGGCCGATGAACGATGCGGCCACCAGGCCGCCGTCCAGCGGCGCGGTATTCGTCACCGCCGCCATCGGCGCGAGCACGGTGCCGGCCCAGGCGGTGCCCAGCGTAACGCTGGTCGCGTTGCTGAAGTTCCACAGCACCGACGACCCCCACGATGCCGCGTTCAATAGGTTGACCGTGCTGCTCAGATTGCCCCGCACATTGATGATCACCGTGCTCGCCCCGTTCGGCGCGATCTGCAATCCGCGATAGCTCGCCAGCGTCGCCGCCGACAGGGTGACCACGGCGATGTTCGCCACACCGCTGACCACCGCGGGCTTGGCGGTGATCACCATGGCGTTGGTATCACCGCTGAACACAGTCCCGGTATCGGCCAGCGCCGCCAGCGACACCGACAATGTGTACAGCGGCGTCATGATATCGCTGAGCGCATACAGGTTGCTTGCCGCGTAACGCACGGCCGCGGCACCGGAGAACCGCCCGCCCTGGTCGGCTGTCGCCACGGTCACGTTCAGCCGGTTGGCGTTGAAGCGCGCACCCGCCGTGGCGCCATAGACACTCGCCGATCCATATTGCGCAAACGCTGCCGGCAGCGGCAGCCCCAGGCCGAGCAGGCTTCCACGGCCATCCAAAGTGCCGCCCACCACGATCGGACCCTCGACGTCATGGTCGGTGCTGAACCCGCCCGCGGTGACCGCGTTGAACCACCTCAGCGTATCCCCCGCCCCCAGCACCACGGCTTGGGCAGGTGCCGCGCACAGGGCAGCCAGCAACACAGCGGCAAAATGCCAGCGCAGTGTCATGATAAGATATCCTCGCGCAGGCCAGCAGGGCGCACGCGGTCAAACGGGTTGTTTGATCGGTAACGATTGCTTGCCTGGAGAAATGGCACACGCCAGCACGCACCAATGGTGCGCGCCGCCGCGTCCCGGATCAGGTCAGTTCAGGGCGAGCCGGGGTCAGTCCCCGACGTCGCTCGACTGGTTCGCCATCCGGCCGAGATATTCCTGCAGCGCCGTTTCCAGCACCTTCTGATGGGTGATGCGCTCGAAAGTGCGCTCTTCCAGGGTAACGGCGAAACGCCGCAATTGACGATACGCATCCTCGGTCAGCTTCAGGCTGAGCGTGTGCGTGTGAGCCGAAGTTTTAATTGCACCCATGATACGATCTCGATCTTTCCTGCACCGCCAAACAGCGGTGCCGTCATTGACGCCAGGCCGGACCCGGTCGAGTCCTGTTCTGCGTCGGGGCGGACTATCGGTCCCCAGCGGCCGCGGCGAAATCCGGGAGTTTCTGATGGCCGCGTCCTGAAATACCCTGACGCTGTGCGACATTGGATTGCGTAATTACACCTACGATCATCACGCGATAGAGCGTGATCGTCTGAAGACAATCACGCTCTAGCCATATTTTATCGAGCAATTTCATCGCTTTGTTGATCGCTACGCGATTCAACCTAAAGCGATATTGCTCTAGCTTTCGGTCAGCCAGCCCTTGTCAGCGGCATAGCGGATCACGTCCACCCGGCTATGAAAGCCCAGCTTCTCCATCGCGCGCGCCTTGTAGGTCTCCACCGTCTTGACCCCCAGCTCGAGCCGTACCGCCACCGCCTTGTTGCTGAAGCCCAGCGCCGCCAGCTTCAGCACCTCGCTCTCCCGCTCGCTCAGTTCCACGGGGCCGTCCAGCCCCGGCTCATGCCGCCGCGTGGTGATGTCCACCAACTGGCTGGCGATGATCGGGTCGAAATACACCCCGCCATGGCTGACGATGCGGATCGCCCTCACCAGATCGTCGGTGGCCGAGCGCTTCAGCACGTAGCCGCCCATGCCCAGCTCCAGCAATTGCCGCAGATAGGTCGGTTCTTCGTGCACCGTCAGTGCGATGATCTTGCAGACCACCCCGGCATCGCTCAGCCGTTGCGCCACTGTCAGCCCGCTCATCTGCGGCATCGACATGTCCAGCACCGCTATATCCGGCCGCAATTCGGTGATCAGCCGCAGCGCCGCGGGCCCGGTCATCGCCTGGCCGACCACCTCGATATCGCTATGCTCCGACAGCAGCGCCCGGATGCCGGCCAGCACGATCGGATGATCGTCGGCCAGCACGATCCGAATCGCAGCTTCGCTCATCTCAGACCGAGACAATGATGATCAGCGTGGTGCCCTTGCCGGGCGCGGACTCGATCTCCAGCGAACCGCCCACCAACGCCAGCCGTTCGCGCATCCCCAGCAGCCCCAACCGCCCGCCTGGCCCGCCGTGCAAAGATTCGTCCGGCACGAAGCCGACGCCATCGTCCTCGATGATCAAGGTCAGCCGGCTGCCACGGATCTCCAGCATCACATCCGCGCGCGTCGCCTGGGCATGCTTGAGCACGTTGGTGATCGCCTCCTGGGTAACCCGGTACAGCGTGGCTTCCACGTCCCGGTCCAGCCGTGGCACTTTCGAGCCAAGATAGAACCCGAGCTTCACCTCGGTGCGCAAGGACATCGCCGCCAGGAACGAGCGTACCGCCGTCTCCAGCCCCAACTCGTCAAGCCCGACCGGCCGCAACTCCCAGGCCAGCCGGCTGATCTCGTGGCTCACCTCCGTTGCGGTCGCCTTCAGTGCATCCACCTCGGGCCGCTGTGCAGGCTCGATCCGCCTGAGCACGCTGTCCAACCCCAGATGCATCACCGCCATGTGCTGGCCCAGGCTGTCATGCAGGTCGCGGGCGATCCGTTTTCGTTCGGTCTCCTGCCGGCCCACCATGTCGCGCAGCACCGCGGTCAACTCCCGCTCGGCCTGCCGGCGCCGCTCGGCCTCGACCTCGAGATCAAGCGAGCGGATTTGCAACAGCGCGTTTGCCGCCTCCCGCTGCCGGCTCTGCCGGATCACCAGCAAAGCGAGGCCCAGCAAGCCTGCTGTGCCAATGGCGAAAAACACGCTTTCCTGCAGTGCATTCGCCCGCCACACCGCGATCACCTGCGCCATGTCGACGGCGTGCACGACATAGACTGGAAACCCCGCCAGCCGGCGGAACGAGGCGATCCGTTCCACACCATCGATCCCGGAATTGACGGTGATCGTACCGCGGTCGGCCGCGTTCGCCGCTACCAGCAATTCGGCACTTGCGCGCACCTCCAGAATGTCCCCCCCCGGCTCGGGATAACGTGCCAGCAAGCGCCCGTCCAAGCGGAACAGGCCGGTCACCCGGCCGGGCATGGTTCGTTCCCAGAACCCAGTGAAATACTCCGGCCGCGTTCTCACCTGGATCACGCCGTCGAACACGCTGCCCGAACCGCGCCGCCGCGTGACGGTCAGAAGATCGCCCAGCCCAAGTTTCGATCGAATTCGCTGCCCGACCACCGTGCCCACGTCCTGGTCGGCCAGCGGCATGAAATAGTCGCGGTCATTGTATCTTAAGTCCGTGATCGGTCCTTCCGTGGTGGTCTGGCGCACCCGGCCTTGCGCGTCCTGCAGCGCGATGCCGGCGATGTGCGGATATTCCACCACCAGCCGCTTCAGATAGGCCGTCACGTCGGTGGACTCCTGGATCTCAGCCCAGGTCAGGCCCTTGATGTGCTCGTTCAGCAAAGTCCCCACCAGTTGGTAGGTCTCGAACGAATTCTGCGCCTGGTACTCGGCGGCGTTGGCCTCGCTTTCCATATCCCGATAGGCAGCGGCGATCATCATCTCGCGGTCGTTCCAGACCTTGAAGCCGAACAGCGCCAGCGGCAGCAGCAGGCAGGCCAGCAGCAGCCCCGCTTCAAGCCGCCGCGGCGTCCAGCGCCATACCGGCGCAGGGCGATCCGTGCGGACAACAACGAAGGCCTCGGCAGGCTGCGGACGTGCCTCATGGGCCATGGCAAAGACCGCGCATTTCCAATCCGATCCACTCGCGATTCCCCGCCGCCGAATATCCGGGCCCGCAATGGCCCGCGCGCACCAATCGCTTGTGGGTCGCGTTATAGGACGATCCGAAGAGTATGCATGTCCGGTTTCCACCGGACACGCGGCACGGCCCGCCGGCTGGCTCAGAACCTGCTGGTGAACTTGATCATCAGTTGATGCGCGCTGAACCGGTCGCTGCGCCGGTAGTAATCATACACCGCCTCCAACGACCAGCTGTTGCCACCGCAGGCACAGGACAGCAGGCTCAGCCCGGCGCCAATATTGCCGGTGTCGCGCGCCGCCTTCAGTCCCGGCGTGCTGAACACCGAACCCGTCACCGCGGCAAACGAGGCATTCTGCCGTGTGGTCGGGTTGGACAGCTCGTGCAGCCATTTCACATGCAGTTCCGGCACAATGTGCAGATCGCCCATTATGAACCCGCGCGCGACCTTCAGGCCAAGGGCTGATTCCAGGAAATCATAGCTCTGGCACTGCACCGTCAGGTTGGCGCTGCCCGCGCCGGTCTCGGTGTAACTGCCCAGATTTGCCCGCGTGTATTGCAGCGAGGCCAGCGGCGTCACGGTGAAGTCGCCCACCGGCAGATGCAGCCCGCCGGCCAGATAGGCGGTGTAGTCCTGCCCGCTGTAATCGGCATGCGCCCGGCGGTTGATGCCGGGGAAAGCGATCTGCCGCGCCCCGGAATAATCGTTCAGCCCCACCGACAGATCGCCATAGACGAACCACGGCCCACTCTGATGCCCGGCATAGGCGGTGGCGTGCAGACCGTTGATATCGGTGTGATTGTCGCCACCCTTGCCATCGATGTCGCTGCGCGCGGCGCCGATGCCGATACCAACCACGGTCTGCGGATCGACCAGCATGTCAAAGCCGACCATCGCGCTGGCAATGTTGGCGCTGTAGCCGACGAAGCTGTCCTGCGCGCCCTGGTTCTCGCGCAAGCCCGTCGCCTTCATCCACCAACTGCCGCGCGGCGGCGAGATCTGGCAGGGCGAGGTTTTGTCGTCAGCGGTCTCGCTGCGGCCGGTCGGGCCGCACAGCACATCATCCATCCGCCCCGTCGCCAGATCCTGGAACGTCTTGGTCGCCTGGAACCCGACCAGCGGTGCCGCCAGCGACGATGGCGAGGGCGCCAGTTGGGTCGCGGCATCCACAACCCCGCCGAACGTGGTGATGGCGTTGATCGGGATGACCAGGTCAACAAGAGCGGCAGGCGGTAGATTGGCAAGAACGGTCACAATCGGAACCACAATCGGCAGCGTCGGCGGAAGTGTACCGCCGCCCGGCGGCGCCAGCGGCGCGGTCAGCGGCGTGCCGGTGCTGCGGATGGCAACCTGCCCGGCAATGGTGCCGGCCAGCGGCACCGCGGCAAAGGTGTACAGTGGGTTGGTCGGATCCACCACAGTGATCCCCAGCACACTGCCGTTGGTGCCGCTCTGCAGTAATGACCCACCCCCATTTTGAAGCGTGATTTTCCGCGCTGGGGCGCGCCGGGCGATTGTCAGGCCAGCGTGGCGACGATGACGTCGAAGGGGTTCGCGCC
>CAIRTN010000099.1 GCA_903881515.1 uncultured Rhodospirillales bacterium
CCCCCGGTTGGGCGCCGCCGGCCTGGCGAATTCTCCGGCGGCCAGCGCCAGCGCATCGCCATCGCCCGCGCCCTCGCGCTGCGGCCCGATGTGCTGATTCTCGACGAGGCTGTCTCCGCGCTCGACGTTTCGATCCAGGCGCAGATCATCAATTTGCTGAAGTCGTTGCAGGCCGAGCGCGCGCTGACCTATCTGTTCATCTCGCACGACCTCTCCGTGGTGCGTCACATCTGCGACGACGTGGCCGTGATGTATCTCGGCCGGCTGATCGAATACGGCCCGACCCGGCAGATATTCGAGACGCCGGAGCACCCCTATACCGTCGCGCTGCTCTCAGCGATCCCGAAGCCAACCGTGCCCGGCGAGGTCCGCACGCCCCGCGTCATCGCGACCGGCGACCTGCCCAATCCGCTGGCGCCGCCCTCCGGATGCGCCTTTCGCAATCGTTGCTTCAAGGCCCAGGAGATCTGCGCGCAGATCGAGCCGCCCTTGGCCGAGCATGGCACGCCCGGCCATCGCAGCGCCTGCCACTTTCCCGTAGCCGCCGATCAGTCTGTTGCCGCCGGTGGCAGCAGATTATGAGGATTGATCACCCCATCGGGGTCCAGAACCTGTTTCAGGCGTTGGACAAAATCGCGGGTCGGATCGAGCCGCGTGGCCATGTACGGGTATTTCCGGCCGATCTGCATATGCACGCCGCCCATCGCCGCCCAACGCGCGACGATGTCATTGGACAGCGCCACCACCGCCTGCCGCGCCGGCAGGTTTTCCGCGCGCACCCGCAACCGCGCTCGCTCGGCTTCGTCCATGAAATGAGTATGGATCGGATACGGCGCGTCGGACCAGCGGATCAGCGTTTCGATGCCGACGCCTGTCGGGCCGTGCGCCGACAGCAGATAGCCACGATCGATGCCACCCTTGGCCATCGCTTCACCATGCGTGGCGAAAGCGGCCTCGGTGGCATTGAAGCAGTCCACCGCGCGGGAATTCGGCACTACGGTATGCAGCCAGTTCATCCGCTTGCCCGATGGCGTCAGCAGCCCGGTCATCCGGGTGAACGGCATGGCGCGGATTACCTTCGGCACCGAGGCCACCACCGGCCGGCCGCCGGCATTGCCCGCGATCCGCTTGATCCGCCTGATCCGCGAAGCGGCATCGCCGCTGTCGCGGCCTTCGGCGATGCAGTTCATCAGGTAGCCGATCTTGCTGGCGAATCGGCGCCCGCCCAGCGCAATGCCCACCGCATCTCGCACGCCGGCGATCTTCGAGGTGGCGGATGTTACGACCGTGCCGAGCGTCTTGATGTCCTGCCACAGGCCCTTGCTATCGATGCGGGCCCGCGCGGAGAACGGGTCCATCGCCAGGCACTCGGTGGCCAGCATCTCGGCACCAACCTGCCCCATTGTGCGCAGCAGCGCCGCCGGATCATCGAAGGAGAACGAGCACATCTCGACGGCGCCGGCCGCCGGGATCAGCAGCAGGCTCGCTTCCACCTTGATGCCGAACGCGCCGCAATCGCCCAGGAACACCCCGGTCAGATCCGGCCCGTAATTGCGGAAGAACGGCGACGGCTGCTGGCTGGTCGCCGCCGACCCGGTGACCAGAAGGTCGCCCGTCCCCGTCACGATCTTCAGCCCCAGCACCGATTCGGCCGAGGTGCCACGATGGCCGGAGCCGTAGAACTTCGCCCCCTGCGCCAGGCTGGCGCCAATGGTCGCGTTCAGTCCCGAAAATGTTCCCCAAAACGGGGTGGTCAGGCCGGTTCCGCGCAGCGCGTCGTGCAAACTGGCCCAGGTGACGCCGGGTTCGACAACAACGTAGCGATCGGCGGTGTTGACCTCGAGCACCTGATCCATCGCCGTCATATCGACGATCACCGAGCGCCCGTCCGCCGGGATATATCCCGCGCTGTAGGACAGACCGGCGCCGCGGGTGCACAGCGAAAGTTTCAGCGTTCGCGCGGCGGTGACCAGCCGCTGCACCTCGCCGGTATTGCGCGGTGCGACGACGGCGAGCGGCAGGTGTTCGGCGACGTAGAAGATGTCGGTCCGGTACAGCTCCAGATCGTCGGACGACACCTGCATGTCCGGCAGCAGGCCCTGCAATTGGCCGAGCAGTTCCACCGGTTCGGCTTGAGCGCTGTCGTTGAGCATCACGCCAACATTCCTCTTGTGGGCGGGCGCCAAACTGCGCGCCGGGCTTTCAGGTGTAGCCGAACCGGCCGTTCCCGCAAGAGCCGATTCCCCCTGTGCACGCTGGCGTTCGGCAAACATCCAGTGCCATACTTTCATTTCTGCGTAGGACACCAGCCATGACGATGGTCCACAAGGGCTTCGCAGAGGTCAACGGCAAGCTGATTCACTACGTCCGCCAAGGCAGTGGCCCCGCTGTGATCCTGCTGCACGCCGCCCCCTGCTCGGCGAAAGTGATGGCGCCCTTCCAGCTTGTGCTGGCCGAGCGCTTCACGACCTTTGCCTTCGATCTGCCCGGCTTCGGCCTCTCCGAGATGCTCGATGTGCCGCAGGTCGAGACCCATCACCTCGCCGACGCCATTGCCGGTGCGGTGCGTGCGCTCGGTCTCACCCAGGTTGCCGCCTATGGCCGGCACACCGGCGCTGGCGTCGCGGTCGAACTGGCGCATCGTCACCCCGCTCTGTGCAGCATGGTGCTGACCGACGGCTTCCCGGTGTTTGCGGCGCCCTACACGCCTGAACGGCTGAACGAATACCTGCTGCCGATCGAACCGCGTTGGGACGGCAGCCACCTGACCTGGACCTGGTTCCGCTATCGCGAACAGCACATCTTCTGGCCTTGGGACCGTCCGCTGGCGGCGCATCGTTCGGATTGCGATGTTCCAGACCTGGACTTCCTGTATCGCGGCACGATCGAGATGCTGGAATCCGGCGAGAACTATCCGAAGATCTATGCCTCCGCCTTCCGTCATGCCGGTCTGGCGATGATCGACGCAGTCAAGCCGCCGGTCTGTTACGGCAACCGCCCCGGCGACAGCCAGCACAAGACCATGCGCCTGTATCCGCCCACCGCCTGGGTGCAGGAGTTCCCGCGCGACGCGGCGGAAGCCGCAGTGCTGGAGCGCGATATCCTCGCGCTACATCCCGCCAGCATCCCCACGCCGCACCAGAGCGGGTTCCAGCCCGGCGCCGCACGGGTCACTGACTATGTGCAAACCAGTTTCGGTCCGGCCTACACCATCGGCGCGGGCCTCGATCGCAAGGCCACGCCGGTGCTGATCCTGCATGACCTACCCGGTGCGGCCGGCCTGCATCTGGAGCAGATCGAGGCGATCGGTGCAGATCGTCCGGTGATCGCCTTCGACTTTGCCGGGCACTGCAACTCGGTGCCAAACGACGGACAGCGCATCGGCATCAACACCTGGGTCGCGCAGATCCGTGAAGTCATGGCCGCGCTCGGCTTCGGTGCCGCACATATCTACGCGCACGGCACCGCCGCCGCGATCGCCATCGAACTCGCCAGCGCCGCGCCTGCATGCGTCGCCAGCCTCGTGCTGCACGCCCCGCCCGCGCTCGAACAGTCCCTGGCCGACCAACTCGCCCCGAACTATGCGCCGGACATCACGCCGTCACGCGATGGCGGCAACTTCCTGCGCCTGTGGCACCATCTGCGTGATCAGGAACTGTGGTGGCCCTGGTTCGACCAGCGCCGCGGCAACGCACGGCCCGCGCCACGCATCGCGCCCGACCGGCTGCATGCGCGCGCGGTGGCCCTGCTGAAGCAGCCCGCGCAGTATCGCCCCACCTGGCGGGAACTGCTGTCCTATCCGCTGGAGCGGAAGCTGCGCCACCTCACGGTCCCGACGCTGCTGGTCTATCGCGACGCCGACCAGTTCGCCTTCGCGCGCGACCACGCTGCCGAACTGCTCGCGACCAAACCGCTGCACCTGCCCGAGACCGAAGCCGAGGCGGCAAGCCGTCTCGCCCCCTGGTTCGACGGTCTTGCGCTTAATACCGATCAGGACGCGGCCACGGCGCCCCCAGCGCCTGCAACTCTGCCGGCAGGACGGGCGCATGATCGGGACTGAAGGTGAACGGCGGCGCATCCTCCCAGAAGGTCTCCTGCTTGCCACCCATGCCGCGGAACAGGATTACCGCGCCGGACGGAGAGCCGTACGGCCCGTGCTTGACCATCTCGGGCCGAAAGCAATAGGCCCCGCCCTGCATGATGCCGGTATTGCCGGCCAATTCGCCCGACAGCAGGAAGAATTCCTGCACGATCGGATGCCGCTCCGCCCGCACGCCGCTCAGGAAGGCGAAGGTCGCGGTGATGTAGGTCGTCTCCCCGGTCACCGGGTCCTCGCGCAGCACCCGCATCCGCGAGCGCGCTTTCATGCTGGCCAGCCCGAATTTCTCCAGGTCGCCATCCCATTGCCCGTCGGTCATATCGACCTTGCGCACCAGCCGTCCTGCGGGCACCTCGGGGCGCACCGCAGCCCCTGTGCTAAGCGGTCCGGAGAAGAAGCACAGCAGCGTCGCCCCCTCCGCCGAACCGGCATCCAGCCGCTCGAAGCCGGCCGGCCAGAAGGCGTAGGAATTCTCGGCGTAGTCGACACCGCCGACCACCAGCCTGCCATCCAGCACATAAAATTCCTCATCCACCGCCAGCCACGCGGCAGGACCACCGGACCAGCCAGGGGAAAACTGCATCACGCAGGAAAACGCCCCGGTGTCGGAATCGCGGCTCAACAGCTTCAGCCGCGTACCCGGCCGACCCCAAGCCGCACCGTCCTGCCACGGCAGGCGCTGCGCCTGGATGAATTCGATATGATCGCGCATGCTCGCCCATCCTTTGCAAACGCAATCGACGTTAGTCCGGCACAACACGCTGTCAATTGCGCGCTGCCCCGCGACGCAGCCGCCACCACAAGCCGCACCAGGAAGGAACCCTAGATGACACCGATGAAATCTCTCTCGGCCTTGCTTGCCTCCGCCGCGATGTTCGCCACGCTGGCCGCGGCGGCGCCGGTTGCTGCCGCACCGCCGGCATCCCTGACGATTGCCTTGCCCGGCGATTTCCCCCGGCTTGACCCGAGCAAGGACACCTCGCCGCTCGGTTTCAATTTCCGCCTCAACGCTTTCGATGCGCTGAGCGAATTGCAGCGCGATGGCATGGTCACCGCCCGGCTGGCGACCAAATGGACCTACTCTCCCGATCTCATCGAGTGGACCGCGACACTGCGCCCGAATGTCCGCTTCCACGACGGCAGCGCGTTCGGCGCCGACGATGTGGTCTGGACCATCCAGCGCATTCTCGCCGACCAGGCCACGCCGGTGCGCACCTTCCTCAAGCTGGTGAAGACGGTGGAGAAGGTCGATGACCTCACCGTGAAGTTCACCCTGGTGCAGCCCTACGCAATCTTCGACCGGCAGATGACCTACATCAACATGATGTCGAAGACCTATTTCGACAAAGTGGGTGACGCCGGGTACGGGGCACAACCGGTCGGCACCGGCCCATACCGGATGGTCGAGTGGATCAAGGACGACCGGATGGTCCTGAAATCAAACCCCGGCTACTGGCGTGGCGAACCGGCGATCAAGACCGCCACCTTCCGCCCGATCCCATCTGACGCCGCACGCGCCTCCGCCCTGATGTCCGGCGAGATCGACCTGGTGCCCGCCCTGCCGCCCTCGCTGCTCAATCAGGTCGGCTCGGCCGCTGGCATCAAGGTCGGCACCGCCCCGGGCTTCCGCGTCATCTTTGTCGCCTTCAACGTCAACGCCGCCCCGCTGGACAATCCGATGATCCGCGAGGCGATCGACCGGGGCATCGATCGCGAAAGCCTCACCAAGAACCTGCTGCGCGGGCTCGGCAAACCGACTGGCATCATGGTTCCGCCGATGAACATCGGCTACGACGCCTCCTTCAAGCCCACGCCGTTCGACCTCGAGGCCGCGCGCAAGCTGGTGAAGGACTCCGGCTACGATGGCCGGGTGATCCCGCTGCAATACCCCAACAACAACCTGGTGATGGCCAACGAAGTCGCCCAGGCCATCGCCGGCTACATGACCGCCATCGGCCTGAAGGTTCAGCTGAAGCCGCTGGAGTTCACCGCCTTCTTCCCTCTCTGGCTGCAGTCGAAGCTGGACGGCATGTATCTCTTCGCCTTCGGCGCTTCCGGCTACCACGCCGAATCCGTGCTGACGACGATGTACGAGAAGGGCTCGCACGCTTACCGGGTGAACGACGAGATCGATCGCCTGCTGAAGCAGCAGCGCACCGTCACCGATCTCGTGCAGCAGAAGAAGCTGCTCGCCGATGCCTTCCGGATCAGCAATGCCGATCGCTTTCACATCCCGCTGTATGACGAGATGCAGGCCTACGGCATGCGCGCAAACGTCGACTACGTGCCCTGGCCGGACGGGTTCGTCCGGCTCTACGACTTCAAGTAACTGAAGCCGAAGCCGAACGGCGGATGCCTCCGGGCATCCGCCGCTGTTTCCTTTCCAGTTCCGGAATCCCTGCGATGACTGCCATCCCGACGAACGCCATCACCCTGCCTGACATGCTGCGCCAGCCGCCGGAAACGGTGCGCCACCTGCAGGACGCGCTGCTGCGGCGGATGGTGGAGATCTGCTACGACAGTCATCCCTATTACAGCGCGTTGATGCGCCGCGAGGGTCTGGAACCGCGCCATATCCAAAGCTGCGCCGATCTGGTCCGCCTGCCGCCCTGCTCCAAGAAGGAGTTCCTGGCCGACCCCGACGCCTTCCGCCTGCGCCCCGAGCTTCTTCCCGGCAATGAAGGCCTGCTGTGGAAAGTGGTCTACACCACCGGCACCACCTCCGGCCGTCCGGCCCCGGTCTACGTCACCTCGCATGACCATTTCGCCTACATGTTCGGCTTCAAGGACCGCCAGGACCTCATCGGCCTGCGCGACGACGATCGCCTGATCAGCCTGTTCCCGCTGACCGGTTTTCCGCTCGGCGCCTATGCGCGGGCGGCCGACGAAATCGCCGCGGTGGGTGCTGCGATCCTGTTCGGCAATACCGGGCGTGCCGACTCGCCTTTCCCGCTCAACCGCAGCATGGACGAAGCGGTGGCGATGGTCAGCCGGCACAAGGCGACCGTGCTGTGGGGCGTCGCCGGCTTCGTCCGCCGCGTGTTGATCCGCGCTGACGAGCTTGGCGCCGATTTCCGCAGCGTGCGCATGGTGATGACCACCGGCGAGGCGTCCTCGCCGGCGATGCGCGCCGATTTCCGCCGCCGCATGGCCGATCTCGGCTGTGCCGACACCGTCGTCGTCAACCGCTACGGCTCCACCGAGCAGGGCGGCACCATGATCGAATGCTGCGAAGGCAGCGGTTTTCACAGCGCGCTGCCTGATCAGCTTTTCCACGAGATCATCGACGAGGCCACCGGCAACCGTCTCGCTGACGGCCAGAGCGGCATGCTGGCGGTCACCCATCTCAATCGCCGCGGCACGGTGTTCCTGCGCTACATGGTTGGCGATGTCGGCTCGCTCGACCATGCGCCCTGCCCGCATTGCGGGCGCACCTCGGTGCGGCTGTCGTCCACACCGGTGCGCACCGGCGACATCATGAAGATCAAGGGCGCGCTGGTGAATCTCGGCAATCTTAAGGAAGAGCTCGATCGCCGCAGCGGCCTCGATGAATACCAGATCGTGGTCCAATCTCAGGACGCCGACGACCCGTTCTCGATGGATGAACTCCTGCTCCGCCTCGCGCCCGGCAAGGGCAGTGACAGCGGCTTCGTCGATGCCGTGGTGGCCGACGTCACCCGGCTGACCAATCTGCGGCCACGGGTGGAAATCCTGCCGCGTGACCAGATTTTCGACCCGGCCTCCCAGGCAAAGCCGCGCCGCATCCTCGACAGCCGCAAGCCGCGCTAGCGGTCGATGCCCAGCCGCGAGATCACCGTGCAGACGTCAGGTGGCGTCTGCACCATCACGATCCGCCGCGCCCACAAGCGCAACGCTCTGGCGCCGGCGCATCTCGTGGCGCTGCGCGAAGCTCTGCTCGCCGCCGGCAGCGACCCGGCTTGCCGCGTTGTCGTGCTCACCGGCGAGGGGCAGAAGGCATTCTGTGCCGGCGCGGATCTGTCGGGCGAGGCGGCCTTCTTCGCGCCAGGTCGTCAGGGAGCCACAACCGAACTCGGCGACCTCATCCGTGCCCGTCGCACACTCGATCAACCTCTGATCGGCCGCATCAACGGCGCCTGCTATGCCGGCGGCATGGGCCTGCTGGCGCTGTGCGACCTGGCGATCGCCAGCGCGGAGGCGACATTCGCCCTGCCGGAAATCAATGTCGGCCTGTTCCCCTTCGTCGTGCTCGCGGCGTTCGCTGATCATCCGGCGCAATCCACCCTGCGCGAGCTTGCCATTACCGGCCAGCCAATCGCAGCGGCGCGCGCCGAACAGACCGGCCTGATCACGCGCCAGGTGCCGCTCTCCGACCTCGATGCGCAAATCGACAGCTTGGCGCAAAGCATCGCGCGCAAGCCGCCACAAGCCCTGCGCGCCGGCCGCGCCGCCTTGCGCCAGAGCAGCGACGCCGCGTTCCTCGCTGCCCTGGCCGAAGCCGAAGCGCGCAGCCTCGCCTTGTCGCAACAGCCGGAGGCCCGGGAGGGCCTCGCCGCCTTTCGCGAAAAACGCCCCTCAGGAGCGCCACATGGATAAGCCGTTCGACCCCACCGCAACCCGTGCCGGCTACGGCGCCATCGATATCGTCGTGAACTTCTACACCCCGCGGGTGATCGCCGAGGGCCGCGCCCCCACCGATAGCAGCTTCAAGGACCAGGTCCGCATCGACGCCGATGACCGCAAGGGCCTGACCATCGAGCAGTATATCGACAAGATGGATCGCGCCGGCATCGAGCGTTCGCTGTTGATCGCCACCCGCTGCGGCGACCGCCGCATGCGCGGCTCCACCGAGATCCCCTACGAATACGTCCACGAAGCCTGCCAGGCCTATCCGCACCGCTACTCCGGCCTCGCCGGGATCGACCCCACCCGCGGCATTTCAGGGCTGAAGGAGCTGGACTACGCGGTGAAGGAACTCGGCTTCGTCGGCGCGCATCTCTACCCGCATTGGTTCGGCCAGTCGCCCGAAGCCGCGATCTACTACCCCTACTACGCGCGCTGCGCCGAACTGGGCATTCCGATCATGATGCAAGTCGGCCATTGCCTGATCTATGGCCCGGACGCCCGCTTCGCCACCGTGGCCCGCCCGATGGCGCTCGACCGGATCGCCATCGACTTCCCCGAACTCACCATCATCGGCATCCATCTCGGCTATCCCTGGACCGAGGAGATGATCAGCGTCGCCACCAAGCACCGCAACGTGTTCATGTGCGGCGATGCCTATGCGCCGAAGCACTGGGGCGCCTCGGCGGTGCATTTCGCTAACACCTTCGGCCAGGACAAATTCCTGTTCGGCACCGACTGGTGGGTGATCGACCCCGAGCGCGCGATGAACGAGGTGCACGAGCTCAACCTGCGTCCGGCCGCGCAACGCAAGCTGCTGCGCGACAATGCGCTGAAGGTCTTCAATTTCGCAGGGGGATAGAGCAGATCAGAACGGAGACCCGATAGGCGCCGAGCGGGTCTCCGCCTTGAATGCTGATTCACCGCGCTGCCGCGTTATGCGGCCGGGACGATGTCCTAGAGCATCATCCGACCTGACGGGATCACCCATCGGATAAAGATGCTCGCTAAAACAAAGAGCTAGAGC
>CAIRTN010000100.1 GCA_903881515.1 uncultured Rhodospirillales bacterium
AGTCCCGCCCACCCTCCGCCCCGTCTTCCTCGACCGCTCCGAGTTCGACGCCGGCACCTCGCTGACCAGCCAAACCAGCCTCGCCCTCGACAATTCCGCCGCCCTCATCGTCATCGCCTCCCCCGCCGCCGCCTCAATTGCGTCGTCGTACTGCGCCAGCACCAATCATCCCGCCCCGCGCGCTACCGCCCGAGCTTGCTCTGCGCGATCAGCGCCTCTTTGCTCTGCGGCGCGAAATCGATCGTCCGCTTGTATTCCCGCCGCGCGATATCCGCCCCGCCCGCCCGCGCCAGCGCTTCGCCCAGGTAGAAATGCGCCACTCCATTCGCCGGATCGATCGCCAGCCCCTGCTTGAACCGCGCACTCGCCGCCGCGAACTCCCCGGCCTGGAACATCTCGAACGCCTGCTTGAACATGCCCTGCGCCTGTCCGCGCTGCTGCGCCGACAGCTTGCTCGACGCCCGCTTCGCCTCCATCAACTGGCGCGCGGTTTCCGCCGGGTCCGACATCGCGAACACCTTCGTCGTCAGCTTTCCACCCGCGCCGAAACTTGCCAGTATCGACAGGAAACGACCGTCCTGCGAGACCGCCGTCTTGCCAAGGTATTGCGCCCCGGTCTCTACCTCGCAGAATGTCCGGCGCTGGTCGAGGTCGGCCACGCTCACACGCGACACCCCGCTGATTGCCGCCACAAAACGGCCGCGCCCAGCTTCGGTGTAGCGCACATCCTGCTCGTTCTTCACCGCCAGCGACAAGCTGCCCAGCGCCGCCTGCCGCGCCACGGAATGCACCGTCAGCATGGCCGGGCTCTCCTGGCTCCCCCGCCACATCTGCACCACCTCGTCTGACGATCCCCGCCGGAAGACCGGGCACTCCCACTCCCACCCCGGCTGCTTCGGGAACCGCGCCGCCAAACTGCCATCCCGCGTCCGCCGCACCAGCACATCGCCGAACAAGCTGCCGATGACCTCCCGCGTCGCCACCAGCGCCTCATCCTCCGAGAACGCCGCGCAGAAGTGCATCTCCCCGATTACCGCCCGCCCGGTTGACGTTTCCCACACAGTCGCCCGCGACTCGAGGCCGCTCGTCTCGAGTCTGCCACTGCGTGTGACGAGGTAGGCTCCGCCGCCTGAAAACAGGATGTCTTGCGCGTAACGCACCGTCGGCGCGTATTTGATACCCGGCAGCGGCTTGCCGGTCGGCAGGTCGAACAGCGCGATATCCGGCTGAGCGTCGATCGTCGGCAGATTCTCGTATTTGGCGGCGTACCCTTGGTAAACGGCAGCCACCCGATCGTTATCGCTCAGCGCCACACCCCTCCCCCTTCCCGGAGCGTTCAGGACCGGTTGCATTGTCGTATTGTCCAGGATCATCTCACCGCCGAAGAGAGAACTCGCCATTTTCAAACGCCGCCCGGTCGGAATCCCCCAGTTCTTAAGCCGATAACCGTTGGGAAAACGTCGCTCCGACCAGTTGTCGAGGTCCACGAGCACACCGTCTGTGAGGAACATTTGAGGCTGTAACGGAGCAAAACGATCGAAGAAGCCCGATACTGTCCTGACCTCGCGCCCCTCCTCGGTCGACCAGACATGCACCGCCATCGGATCGGGATATGCTGTCTGCACCGCGAAAAACCGGCCATCGGCGGAAAACGCGCCGCCCTCGCCCGGCACCGTCGCCACCGGGTCGACATCGCATTGCTGCGCCAGCGCGCTTTCGGCGAGCCCGCCCGCCAACAACACTGCCAGCCAAATTACCCGCTGCATCCGCTTTTCCTAACCTGGGTCACCCGCGCCGCATCGCCTTGCCCTGAGGGGCTCATCGCGCCGGCACGATGTTGCGTGGCACCGGCGCCTCCTGATAGGCGAGGCCCCGCATCGAGGTCTCGTTTCGTGCGAGGAATGCGCTCTCCGTGCGGCACTCCTTGCTCATTGGCGTGGTGGCGATGTTCTGCCCGCAATCGTTGTACTGAAACCGCACCGCCACCCCGCAGGTGTTGACGAAGGTGTAGTTAATCCAATTGCCGCGCTTGGCGGCCTTCACATCCACGCAATTGTTGCTAAGCGGCGGTCCCGCTGTCGGTGCCACGCCAAACGGATTGGACGGCGCGGCCGAGGCAACCGTCTGCCTGCCGCCAAACGGATTGCCCGCCCCAGCCGCAGGCGCGCCATCGAACGGATTCGCCGCCGCCTTGCCGCCGGCGCCGAAGGGATTGGCGATGGTCTGCCGGCGGCGGTCGTCCTCTTCCCGTGCCCGTCGCGCCGCAGCCTGACGTTCGGCCTCATCGACCGCGCGTTGCGCCTCGGCCATCGAGGCCTCGAACTCGGCCTGCTGTTGGTCCGCCTGGGCCTGTGCCTCGCGCTGCGCCTGGATTGCCGCCATGCCTTGCAAGGCCTGCATCGCACCCTGCAAGCCGTTGAAAAACCGTCCGCTGCCGCCTGCTGCGAAGCCGCCGCCGCCTTGGCAGGCGCTGGCATAGGCTCGGCGGTAGTTGTTGGCCGCGCTAAGGAAATACTGCCTGTCGGTCTGCGTCGCCGTGGCGGCGTTGCGCTCCATCTGGCCAATCGCCGCCGAAAGTGACCCGCAATCCGATATCCCGGCCGCACTGGCAGCGTGCCACCCGCTTCCCAGCAGCAGCACCACCAGTGCCGCTTGCCTCAACGGCGTCGCGCTCCATGCCACTTCGCGGCCTCCCGGACCTTCAGATGCAGATAGTAACGGTCTCACGAAACGATTTGCAATCAGCACACACCCAGTCCCAACCCCTCCAACACCCCCACCGCGTAATCCACAAACCGCCGCACCCGCTGCGGCATCAGCCGCGCCGTCGGCGTCACCACCTGCACCGGCACCGCCTCCGGCTCGAACGCGCTCAGCACCTCCCGCAACGCCCCCTGCGCCAGATCGGCCGCCACCTGGTACGAAAACACGCTCACCAGCCCGTGCCCCAGCCGCGCCACCCCGATCGCCGCATCAATATCGTTCACCACGAAGCGCGGCGCCAACGCCACGCTCCGCATCGCCCCCTCCACCTGCAACCGCCACTCCACCGCCCGCGGCCGCACCGCCGCGAAAATAATGTCATGCCGCGCCAGCTCCCCGATCCCCTCCGGCGCCCCCCGCCGCGCCACATACACCGGGCTCGCCACCACCAACTGCCGCACCTCCCCCACCCGCCGCGCCACCAGCGTCGAATCCGGCAGCGCCCCGATCCGCACCGCCACATCGATCTGCTCCTCCACCAGATCGACATTGCGGTCCGACAGCACGAGCTCCACCCGCATCTCGGGATACAGCGCCAGAAATCCCGCCACAACAGGCGCCACATGCAACCGCCCGAACACCAGCGGCGCCGTCACCCGCAGCGTCCCGCGCAACTGCCCCTGCACCCCCGCCGCCGCCTCAATGGCGTCGTCGTACTGCGCCAGCACCCCCCGCGCCCGCGCCTCCAGCATCCGCCCCGCCTCGGTCGCCGCCAGCCGCCGCGTCGTCCGCGTGATCAGCCGCACCCCCAGCGCCGCCTCCAACTCCCCCAGCACCCGCGTCACCGACGGCGCCGACAGCCGCAACCGCCGCGCCGCCCCCGCCAGGCTCCCCTCCTCCATAATCGCCACGAACACCGCCAACCGCTCCAGCCGGTCCATGCCATTCTTCCATTTTTCAAATCAGTGAATTGAAATTTAGCCATATTCTGCCAATCAACAGAACACCCTAAATCCAGGGCCCAGCACAGGAGGCCCCGATGACCAACTCAGTCTTTCACCCCGGCGAACGCCTCGCCCAATCCCGCGCCGGCATCATCCGCGACACCGCGCCCATCCGCCCCTTCCTGCCGCCGCAGCATCGCGATTTCTTCGAAAGCCTCGCCCTGCTCCCCATCGCCACCGTCCCGCCCGGCGGCGCCCCCATCGCCACCTTCCTCACCGGCCCCCGCGGCTTCATCAGCAGCCCCGACGCCAACACCCTGCACATCTCAGCCCTCCCCGCCCCCGACGACCCCGCCAGCACCGCCCTCATCCCCGGCGCCCAGGCCGCTGTCATCGGCATCGAACTCGCCACCCGCCGCCGCAACCGCGCCAACGGCCTGATCGCCGCAAGCGACGCCACCGGCCTGACGCTGTCCATCCGCGAAAGCTTCGGCAACTGCCCGCAATACATCCAGGCCCGCGGCATCGCCCCCGCCCCCCACACCCCCGCCCCCACCGAGCACCTCGCCACCCTCGATGCCCACGCCCGCGCCCTCATCGCCGCCGCCGACACCGCCTTCGTCGCCACCGCCTCCGCCCACGGCGCCGACATCTCGCACCGCGGCGGCCGCCCCGGCTTCCTGCACCTCGAAGCCGACCGCCTGTCGATCCCCGACTTCCCCGGCAACGGCTACTTCAACACCTTCGGCAACCTGCTGCTCGACCCCCGCGCCAGCCTGCTGATTCCCGACTTCGCCACCGGCGACGTGCTGCACCTCACCGGCACCGCCAGCATCGACTGGTCCCCCAGCACTGCACCCACAGGCACCGCCCGCCTCTGGCACCTCGATAGCCACAGTTCCTGGCGCCGCCGCACCGCCCTGCCACTGCGCTTCAGCAACCCGCTCCCCGCCCCCACCACCCTCGCTACGGGCAACTGGCCAGGCTGATCCGGCCAGCGGTGACGAAAAAATTTCTAACACCGCTTGACAGTGAACCGGCGGTTAATTATATTGACTTACGATGTCACGAAACGACCAGGCCCTCATCTCTCCAGGCCGCTTCAAAACCCTCGCCAGCGCGATTTGGCACAACGCCACGACTCTGCCCGCCGCGATCCTGCTCTGGCTGGAGCTTCGCCGCCTGTTCACCGCCCTCGATGAGATGTTCAACCTCTGGCGCAGCGGCACCCTGCCCCCGCCGCCGCCACCCGCACTGCCGCAGCCCGCCCCCGCGCGTCAGGCTCCCCCGCGCCGTACACCTGCGCCCGCATCACGCCCCACACGCGTCCGGCGCCCCCGGCAAACGCCCCGCATCGCCCCAGTTGCACCCGCGCCGCGCGCCCCACGGCCCGCGATGCGCCCGCGCAACCACAATCCGCCACCGCGCCCGCACGCCGCGCCAAAACTGCTAAATTTTCAAAAATCCACTCAGGCGCCGGGGGAGAACCGCGTCAATATTATTGCGATATCGAAACTAATATCCGCAATCCCGATACCGCCCGCCAAGCTCGGCATAATGCGGCGCCGTCGCATCGAACCGTGCCCGATCCTCCACACTCAGCACCCGCCAGAACTTCGCCGGCGACCCGCTCCACAATTCCCCAGCCCCGATCACCTTGCCCGGCGTCAACACCCCGCCCGCCGCCAGCATTCCGCCCTCCCGGATGATCGCCCCATCCAGCACGGTCGCCCCCATGCCCACGAAAGACCGATCCTCCAGCGTGCAGGCATGGATGATGCAAGCATGCCCCACCGTCACATCGTCGCCGATGATCGTCGGATAGCTGCCGCGGTTCACATGGATGATCGTGCCGTCCTGGATGTTCGATCGCGCGCCCACCCGGATATAGTTGGTATCCCCGCGCAACACGCAGTGAAACCACACGCCCGACTGCGCCCCCACCGTCACATCGCCGATCAGGGCGGCCGTCGGTGCGATGAAAGCATCCGGCGCCACCGCCGGATGCTTGCCCTCAAACCCGTAAAGCGGCCCCACGCTCAGGCGTCAGCCAGCGCAGGCGCATACGCCGGATGCTCCAGGCCCAGCATCAGCGCGATGCACTGCACCGCCGCCCCCGAAGCCCCCTTGCCCAGATTATCCAGCCTGGCCACCAGCACCGCCTGCCCGTGCGCCTGATGCCCATGCACCCGCAGTTCCAGCACGTCGGTATCGTTCAGATCCTCCGGCTCGATCCGCCCGCCCGCCAGCGGCGGCAGCACGCGTACGAGAGCCGAACCCTTGAAATGCGCCGCCAGCACATCGTGCAGATCGTCCGGCGACGGGTTCCCCACCAGCGTGTCCAGATGCAGCGGCACGCTCACCAGCATCCCCTGCCGGTAATGCCCCACCGACGGCACAAAAATCGGCCGCCGCGTCAGCAACCCATACATCTGGGTCTCCGGCACATGCTTGTGTTCCAGCCCCAATCCGTAAAGCTCGAACGCCGGCCCGCCGGAAGCGTCATGCGCCTCGATCATCGCCTTGCCGCCACCCGAATAGCCCGACACCGCATTGATGCTCACCGGGTAATCGGGGGCCATAATCCCCGCCTCCACCAACGGCCGGATCAGCGCGATCCCCCCCGTCGGATAGCAGCCGGGATTAGTCACCTTGCTCGCCCCGGCCACACGCTCGGTCTGCCCCGCCGTCATCTCCGGAAACCCATAAACCCACCCCGGAGCCACCCGGTGCGCGGTGCTGGCATCGACGATCTTCGGCGCCTTGGCGCCCAGGCTTTCGGCCAGCGCCACGCTTTCCTTCGCGGCGGCATCCGGCAGGCACAGCACCACCAGATCGGCCTCTTCCATCACCGCGCGTCGCGCCTCGGGGTCCTTGCGACGATCCGCCGCGATCGAGCGCAGTTCCACTCCCGGGAACGCCTCCAGCCGCGTACGAATCCCAAGCCCCGTCGTGCCCGCCTCGCCGTCGATGAAAACCGTGGCCGTCTTTGCCATGCGAAATCTCCTTCTGCCCACATCGTTCGCTTTCCGCCCCGCCAATTGCAAGCCCACCGTGCGCCGCCCTGCCTTGCGCCCGCGCCCGCGCCGGTCCACAGAACGCGTCCACACGGAACGATCCCGGATGCCCCCAGCCCACCAACCTCAGCGCCTGCTTCTCGGCATCCTGTTCATCATCGGCGCCGGCCTGATCTTCCCGGTGATGAACGGCATCGCCAAATTCCTGGGCGGCGAATACGCTTCGCTACAGGTCTCCTGGGCCCGCGCCTTCGGCCATGTGCTGTTCCTGCTAATCGCCTTCATGCCGCGCCGCGGCCTGCGCCTGCTGCACACCCGCAATCTGAAGGGGCAGATGCTGCGCTCGGTCTTCCTGTTTCTCTCCAACCTCTGCTTCTTCTTCGGCGTCACCTTCATCCCGATCGGCAAAGCGTCGGCGATCAGCCTCGCCGCTCCCCTCGTCGTCGCCCTGCTCGCCTGGCCCCTGCTGCGCGAACGCACCACGCCGGGCCGCATCGCCGCACTCGCCGTCGGCTTCATCGGCGTGATCGTCGTCATCCGGCCGGGAACCAGTCTGTTCCACTGGGCCAGCTTGTTCATCCTGGCCAGCGCCACCTGCTACGGCATCTATCAGATCCTCACCCGCCGCATGGCCACCACCGACAGCCCGGAGACCGCCGCCGTCTACAGCTCCGTCGTCGGCGCCTTCCTGATCATCGTCACCCTGCCCTTCGTCTGGCGCACGCCGGACAATCTGCACGACATCCTGCTGTTCTGCGCCATGGGCCCGCTCGGCGCCCTCGGCCATTACTGCGTCGCCCGCGCCATGCTCTATGCGCCGGCGAACGTCGTAAGCCCCTTTCAGTATTTCCAGCTATTGGGCTCGGTCGCCGTCGGCTACGTCGCCTTCTCCGATCTGCCCGACGCGCTGACCTGGGTCGGCGCGGCGATCATCGTCAGCTCAGGCCTCTATATCGGCTGGAGCCAGACGCGCTCTACTTCACGGCCCCCAGCGTAAGCCCGGTCACCAGATACCGCTGCAACAGCGTAAACACGACCGCCACCGGCAACGTCGCCAGCAATGTCGCCGCCATCACCTGGTTCCACTCCACCGAGTATCGCCCCGCCACCAGATTGACCACCTTCAACGGCAACGTCAGCCGCGACGGATCGCGCAGCAACGTCAGCGCCACGGTGAACTCGTTCCAGCTCGCCACGAACGTCACGATCCCGGTCACCGCGATTGCCGGCAGCGCCAGCGGCAGAAACACCGAAATCACCGCCCTGGCCCGCGAGGCGCCATCGATCCACGCCGCCTCCTCCAGATCGCTCGGGATCGTCGAAAAATACGACGCCAGCATCCAGACCGCGAACGCCAGGTGGTACGCCGCATACACGATCACCACCCCCAGCCTGGTATCGGCCATCGTCGCATCCCCGAACGGGATCGATGCCACCATCCGGTACAGCCCCAGCACCAGCAGGATCGGCGACAACATCTGCGTTACCAGCAGGAACTGCCGATACGCCCCCTTGCCCCGCATCGGCAGCCGGCTCATCGCATACGCCGCCGGCACCGCGATCAGCAGCGCCAGCACGGTCGCCGACACCGCGATCAGCACCGAGTTGAACGCCGCCTGCCCGAAACCGACCGCCTCCCACATCTCGGCGAAATTCTCCCACGCCCAATGCTGCGGCAGCCAGGTCGGCGGATACGACAGCACCTCGGCATGCGGCTTCAGCGCGGTGGAAATCATCACCGCGAACGGCAAAATCGTCGTCACCACCAACGGCGACAGCACCGCCCAGGACAGCACCGACCGCCAGAACCGGCTCATCCCTCACGCTCCCGCAACCACATGTAAACCGCCGTCGCCGAGAACACGATCGCCAGCACCACCAGCGAAACCACCGCCGCCGGCCCTGGCCGGCCGAGATAAAAGGAAAGCTCGTACAGATACGTCACCAGGATATGCGTCCGGTTATCCGGCCCGCCCTGCGTCATCACCCAGATGATCGAGAACGAGTTGAACACATGAATCACATTCAGCACGATCGCGATGTTCATGAACGGCCGCAGCATCGGCAGCGTCATGAACGCGAAGCTCTGCCAGGGCCGCGCCCCATCGATTCGCGCCGCCTCATAGATCTCGCCGGGGATCGACGACAGCCCGCCCAGCAGGATGGTGACCGTGAACGGAATCGACACGATGATCCCGATCGCCACCTCCACCGGAAACGCCGTCTCCGGCCGTGCCATCCATTGCAGCGGCTGCGCCAGGATTCCCCATTGCCGCAGCGTGGCGTTGATCATCCCGTAATCGGCATTAAACGCCCACAGCCAGACGATCGCCGCCATCGACAGCGCAATCGACCACGGCAGCATGATGATGGTCCGCGCCAGGCCGCGACCGAAGAAATCCTCCCGCAGCACGAGTGCCACCGGCACCGACAGCAGGATCGTCCCCCCCACCACGGTCACCGTCCAGACCAGCGTGCGGATCAGCGCATCGACAAAGATCGGGTCCGTCGCCACCCGGATGAAATTGTCCCACCCCGCGAAACCACGGATCTGCCCGAAGCGCGACACCTCGGACAGCGACAGCCGGACGATCTCGTAGAACGGATACCCGATCACCCCGCACGCCAGCAGCAGGCTGGGCGCGATCAGCATCCACGGCAGAGCCGCGGTGGAAAGGGGGCGGCCGCGCCGCCCCCGCGCCAGACTACTTCCCAAGCGACTGGTTCGCCTTCGCCGCCGCCGCGTTCAGCTCGGCCTCCGGCGTCGAGGTCCCCAGATAGACCGACTGCACCGCATCGGTCACAGCCTTGGCGGTGTCTTCCCAGCCGGTCACCGTCGGCGCGAAGCGCGCATTCGGCAGCAGGCTGACGAACACCTTCAACCGCTCGTTCTCGGTGAACGCAGGGTCCTTGGCTTCCTCGATCGTCGTCGGCAGGAAGCCTTCGCCCTTGGTGAACGCGATGCGCGGCGCCGGCGTGAACAGGAAGTCCAGCCACTTCATCGCCGCGGTCTTAACCTTGGAATTGGCGAACATCACGATGCTGTCGGTCACCGCATAGGTCGCCGGATTGGTGCCCACTGGTACCGGCAGCACGCCGTATTCCAGCGTCGGCGCTTCCTTGGCGATCTGGTTCATCAGGAACGGCCCGGTGATCATCATCCCCAGCCGGCCTTGCTTGAACAGCGCCTGCAACTCATCGCGGGTGTAGTTGGTCGGCGCCGCTTCGGTCAGCCCCTTGTCCAGCATCATCTTGTACATCGTCAGCGCCTTGACGCCGGCCGGGCTGTTGAACGCCGCCTTCTGGTTGGCATCCAGCACCTCGCCGCCATGCGTCCACAGCGCGTAGTAGAGATAGACGTCAACCTCGGTACCCTTCGCCATCAGCCCGAAGCCGTTGCCGCCATCCGCCTTGATCTTCTCCGCCGCCGCGATCACCTCGTCCCAGGTCTTCGGCCCGTTCGGGAACCCGGCCTTGGCCAGCATCGCCTTGTTGTAGAACATCGCGCGCGCCGAAGCGGCCACCGGCAGGCCATAGGTCTTGCCGCCGATCGTGCCCGGCTTGATGAACGGGCCGATGAAGCGCTCCTTGAACCCCGGCGCCATCAGCGGATCAAGCGGCTCGGCGATGCCGTCCTTGACGAAATCCAGCAGCCAGCGCGTGCCGATGATCGACAGATCGGCATTGGTGCCGCCGGAGATATCGGTCTGCAGCTTCTGCAGCAGGTTCGCCCAGTTCACCACTTCGATCTTCACATCGATCGACGGGTTCGCCTTGTGGAACTCCTCGGCCATCTTCTCGTAGTAAGGCCCGGTCTGCGCGCTGTAGAACGAAACGGTCATCCGCACCGTCTCGGCCTTTGCCGGCATCACCATCGCCAGCGCCGTGAAAGCGCCCGCGAGCCAAGTCCATCCCTGTCGCATGAAGATCCCTTTCGTTTCTTGCGCAAACGCTAGCGCCCGCAACGCCGCACGGCAACGACGAAACCCTACCGCCCGCGCGACAGGCGTGTTCGCGCCGATTCTGCATGCACCCAGGGCTGAGCCGACTGGCAGAACAGCTCGAAATCAGGCGCGAACCCCGAGGGATCGTCCAGCGTTCCCGCCAGCACCACCACCGCTTCGCCGCCCGGCGGGCCGGTGTTGATCACTCCGGAGCCGCACTGCGGGCAGAAATGCCGATACACCGCCTCGCCTGACTCGGCAGTGACGGAGAACGCGCGCAATTCGCCCTGCACCGACACCGCCTCGGCCGGAAACATCATCGCCGCCGCGAACGCCGAGCCGCCCGCGCGCTGGCAATCCCGGCAATGACACAGATAGCTGCGCATCGGCGCGCCCCGTGCCTCATAGCGCACCCGCCCGCACAGGCACCCGCCCTCCATGTCCGCCTCCCCCGCGCTTCGCACCCGCAACATGTTCTGGCGGGATCGCGCAGCGCGCAATAGCATCGCGCTGAACCGAGGACCCGCGCCATGACCGCCCCGATCGACCTCACCGAACTGACCGTCGCCACCGTGCAACAGGGCTATGCCGAGGGAAGCTTCACCTGCGAAGCCCTCACCCAGGCCTGCATCGACCGCATCGCCCGCTACAACCCCAGCCTCAACGCGCTGATCTTCCACAACCCCGAAGCATTGGCCGACGCGCGCGAGATCGACCGCCGCCGTGCCGCGGGAGAAATCCTCTCCCCGCTCGCCGGCATCCCCGTGGTGATCAAGGACCCGATGGACATGGTCGGCTTCCCCACCACCGGCGGCTGGTCGCTGCTCTACAGCGGCGCCGGCGGGGTGGATTTGCTGCCCGAGCGCGACAGCCCGGTGGTGGCGCGCATGCGCGCCGCCGGCGCGATCATGCTGGGCAAGACCAACGTGCCGATCCTCAGCGCCAGCGGCTCGCACACCAACAACAGCTGGGCCGGCCCGACGATCAACGCAGCCGCGCCCGTTTGCGTACCCGGCGCCAGCTCCGCAGGCACCGCCAGCGCGGTGGCCGCCGCGTTCTGCGTGCTGGGCCTGGCGGAGGAGACTGGCGGCTCGATCCAGAACCCCGCCTCGGCCCAGGGCCTGGTCGGCATCAAGCCCACCCATGCCCTGGTGCCCAACACCGGCGTGCTGCCGCTGTCCAGCCAGCGCGACGTCGTCGGCCCCATCGCCCGCTGCGTGCGCGATGCCGCGTTGTGCCTGGACGTGCTCGCCGGTTTCACCATGGCCGACCCGAAGACCGTCGCCAGCGTCGGCCGCATCCCGGCTGGCGGCTACACCGCCGGGCTGTCCACCTCCGCACTGACCGACACCCGCCTCGGCCTCTACGGCCCCGGCTGGCGCGACGAGCCGCTCAGCGAGGAGACCGCCGCGCTATACCTGCGCGCCCGGGCCGAGATCGCCGCGCGCGGCGCCACGCTGGTCGCTGATCCGTTCCAGGGCTCCGGCTTCGCCGACATCCGTGCCAACCGGCCGGGCACCAACCGCGGCGATTCTCGCGGCATGGAATCGCTACCCTATGATCTGCACTGCTATCTCCAGCGCCTCGGCCCCAACGCAGCGCTGAAGACCTTCGCCGAATTCGCCGCCGCCACCGCGGCGCAGAACCCGTTCGGCCCGGAGGGCGTGCTGAAGGGGATGCCGGCGCTGCCTGCCTTCAAGGCGTGCCTGGACGACCCGACCCACCCGCCGGAGATGACGGATTTCATCCTCGCCCGCGAAGCCTCGCGCGCCATCCTCGATGCGGTGATGACCGAACACCGGCTGGACGCGCTGGTCTTCCCGCAGATGCGCGAGGCGCTGCCCGGCCTGCATTCCGGCACACCGATCCAGGAGACCACGGTCTCCGAGATCAACATCGCCGGCCTGCCCGGCATCGTCGTGCCCGCCGGCTATTATGCTTCCGGCGCGCCGTTCTGCCTGATTTTCGTCGGCCGGGCATGGAGCGAGGCCAGTCTGCTGGCGCTGGCCTATGACTACGAACAGGCGACACGGCACCGCCGCACGCCGGTATTGGCGGGCTAGGCCCGGAACGCACCGTCCCGCAGCCGCGGGACGGTGCGGCTGACCTCCTGCTCCACGGCCAGGTCGACATCACCGGGGAAGCCCCGCCCGATCAGTTCCTGGCCCGACAGGCTGGACCGGATCAGCGCCGGCAGATCGGCGCCCGCGCTGCGGAACGCATTGCGGGCCACCAGCGCCTCGGCCGAACATGGCAGTCCCAGCCGGTCGATGATCGCGCCGGCGCCCAGCAGGTCCTCGATCGCCGGCCGCAGACTGTCATCCGGCCAGCGCTCGCCTGCCGGCACGACGCCGATATTGCCATCGCCCGCGATCTGCCGCGCCGCATCGGCCACCGCCGCGGCATTGCGCAGGCAGCCCGCCAGCACCGGCTTCTCCCGCGCGCCCAGCGACAACGTCGCCCCGTTCGGCGAGGGTAGCAGCAGCCTTGTGCCCGCCGTGATGCCGAGCATGCTGACCGGCGACAGGGTGAACCCGCCCGCCTCGTCGCGCCGCCGCGCCATCACCGCGCCCAGCCGCTCGGCCTCCGCCTGCGCCGCCGCGTCGGCACCGAAGCGGAACGGATGCACCACCGCCCCCCGGCTCACCGCGACATCAAGCACGGTCGAGAACGAGAGCACATCGACGATCACCAGCACGGCGACGCGGTGGCGCAGATGCTGCACCCCGGCCATGCCCCACTCCGCCAGAACCTCTTGCGCCATCGCCACCTCCTACAACACCGGCATCAACGCGACCGCCGCCGCGAAGCGCCGCCAATCTTTGCTTTCGGCAGCGCTCCACCCGGTCTCCGCCACCGCCGACAGCCGGGGAAACACCAGACTGCGGAACACGCGGCGATCGCGCAGCTGTTCACTCCAGATGCAGCACTGCACCCCGCGCAGCCGCGCGCGATCCTCGGCGGCAAACCCCGACGCCGGCTCGAACCGGTAGACCGCTTCCACCGGCGCACACCCGGCCCAGGACGCCCCCGGCGCCCACCAATCCCGGTCCTGCGCCATGTTGAGGTAGTAAAGCTGCGCCGGCGCCACCACCACATCGAAACCCGCCGCCGCCATCGCTGGGCCAACCGCCGCGTCCTGCCAGGCGAACATCAGCGCACCCGCGGGCAGCAGCGAGGCCGCCGCTTCGTCCCACGCCCCGGCCACCCGGCCCGTGCCGGTGATCATCGCCTGCAACCGTCTGAGCAGCCCGGCCTGCAGCAGTTTCGCGCCACCCATAGCCTGCGCCCGTGGCGAGCTCGCCCAGGCCTCGGCCGCCACCTCGTCGCCGCCCAGATGCACCACCGATCCGGGAAACACGTCCATCAGTTCGGCGAACACGGTTTCCACGAACCGCACGACCTCCGGCACCGCCGGGTTCAGCGCGTTGTTGGGGAAATCCTGCACCGACAAATAGGCGCCGCGCTCATCGGCGTCGCGCAGCCACGGCAGGGCCGCCAGCGCGGCATAGCAATGCGCGGGCACATCGACCTCCGGCACGATCTGGATCTGCCAGTCCGCCGCCAGTGCCACCAGAAGCCGCAGCTCGGCCTGGGTATAGAACCCACCCTCACGCGCCGCGCCGGAACCCAGCAGCGGCGGTACCGGGAGGCCGAAGCCGCGATACCCGCCGATCGCGGTCAGCTCCGGATAGGCACGCACCTCGAACCGCCAGCCCTCATCATCGGTCAGGTGCAGATGCAGCCGGTTGACCTTGTTCCAGGCCAGCACCGCCAGGAACCGCTCCAGCTCTGCCAGCGCATAGAACTGCCGCGCCACGTCCAGATGCACGCCACGCCAACCGAAGCGCGGCGCATCCTCGATCACGCCGCTGGCAGGAAACCGGCAGCTTGGGTCCTGCCGCGCACCGCGCAGCACCTGCGCCAGGGTGACCAGGCCATGAAAGAACCCGGCCTGCCCTGCCGCCTCCAGCACGATCTCCGCGCCGAAGCGCAGCCGATACTCCTCATCGGCAACATCCGCCGTCACCAGCCGCACCACCCGCCCGCCCGGGTCCAGCAAGGCTTCATCGGCGAACAGCGCCGCGCACAGCGTTTCGAACCCCGCCGGCCCGTCCACCACGCACAGCCCTACTGGCGCCACCGCCCCTTCCACCTCAACCCGCGCCGGCCACGGCACCAGCGCCAGGCCGTCATCCAACGCCCCCTCGAACCGCGTCACCCCCAGGCGCGGCGCGCCCATCACCCCCTCCGGCGCACACAGCCCCACCGCGACCGCAATCGGCACCCCATCCGCCGGCCCCACGAACGCGGCACTCGCCGCCTCGGTCCAATGCCGCATCCGCAGCCGCATCCCGCGCACCACGAACCGCCACGTCTCCCCGGGACGCAGCACGAAACCCTCCGGCGGCGCGACCAGATTGTAGTTGGATACCCGCTCCAGCACCGTCGCATTCTCGATCGGCACCGCCGGGTCGAGCTTGCCGTGCCCGCTCCACCCCAGCGCAAACCCGGCCAGCGCCGCCGGCCCCAGGTTATGCAAGGTGAAAACATACCGCGGCGGATCGCCCGGCCACCATTCCAGATCGAGCCTGAACATCAATCCGCCCGCAGCGAGGCCACGAACGGGTCCTCGATCCCCACCAGCCGCCACGCCGCCAGCGCCGCGAAGCGCTGCATCAGCGCCTTGCGCCGCGCGCCCGCCATCGGATGCGGCACCCCCTCGCGCACCAGTTCGCCCGCCATCTCATGGCAGACGATCAGCCCGACATCCTCGGGAATCAGCGCCTCGGGGAACTCGGTATCCACCGCGAAATACAGCACGTCGGAAAAATCGCGGTATTCCGGCCACTTCGCATCCACCATGAAATCCCGCTCGCCGGATTTCACCTCAATGCAGACGAATCCTCCATCCGGCCGCAACGCCAGAATATCCGCCCGCCGCCCATTCGGCAGGCTCACCTCATGCAGCGGCGCCCAGCCCAGCGCCACGCACAGCCTCGCCGCCCCGCGCCGCACCAGCGCCGAGCGCTCCGGAAACCCCAGGCTCACTCGACCATCGCGTCGATCGCGCGCGCCAGCGCCACATCCTTCGCGCTCAACCCGCCCGCATCATGCGTCGACAGCGTCACATCCACCCGGTTCCACACATTGAACCACTCCGGATGATGCCCCGCCTTCTCCGCCAGCAGCGCCACCCTGGTCATGAAGGCAAACGCCTCGGAAAAATCGGCGAACTCGAACGAGCGGAACAACGCATCCCGCCCCTCCACCATCTCCCAGTCCGGCAGCGCCTCCGCCAGTCCCGCCCGCTCCGCTTCCGACAACTGCCCGCCCATGCCACTCTCCTGAAATGTCAGATGCCCCACGCCGCTTCACCACCGCCCCCAGCACCGCCGAGATCGAGGCCCTGGCCGAACGCGCCCTTGCCCAGATCCCGCCGCGGCTGCGCCGGCATATCGCCAATCTCGGCATCATGGTCGAGGAACTCGCCGATGACGCCACGCTCGACGAGATGGGCATCGCCAGCCCGTTCGACCTCACCGGTCTCTACCATGGCACGCCCCTACACCAACGCCACAGCGACGACCCCGTGCGCATGCCCGACACCATCTTTCTCTACCGCCAGGCCATCCTGCTCGAATGGGTCGAACTCGGCGAGGATTTGTACCGCCTGGTGCGCAATGTGGTGATCCACGAGGTGGCGCACCATTTCGGGTTCAGCGATGCGGAGATCGAGGCGTTGGAGGGGGAGGAGTAAGGGGCTTCTTTTTTGAAAAAAAGAAGCAAAAAACTTTTATCCTATGAGCTTCGATATCGATGCGCGTAGCACGGGTAGGACTTCGGTTGCGAACCAGGGGTTCCTCGCCTCCCAACCTACGGTGCGCCACGAGGGGTGCGGTAGCGGCAGATAGCGTGGCAGAAACGAACGAAAACCCTGCACCCGTTCGGTCATCGCCCCTTTGCCCAGCATGCGGGCCTGGGCGTAAGTGCCAACCACCAGGGTCAGTTCCACGCTGCGCAAGAGCGGCAGAATCCTCGGATGCCAGGTCGGCGCGCAGATCGGGTCCGGCGGCCGGTCGCCGCCATTGGGCAACACCCCGGGGTAGCACAGCCCCATTGGCAGGATCGCCACCTTCGCCGCGTCGTAGAACACCTCGCTCCCCACCCCCATCCAGGCGCGCAACCGCTCGCCCGACGGGTCGTTCCACGGGATGCCGCTGGCATGCACCTTTGTCCCCGGCGCCTGCCCCACGATCAGCAGCCTGGCCGTTTCCGACACCACCAGCACCGGCCTCGGCCCCAGCGGCAAGCGCTCCGCACACAGCCGGCACGCCCGGGCCGCCGCCGCCGCCTCGCTCAATGCATCAGCCAAGGGCGTAGTCCACCTCCGGCGTATACACCGAAGCCTCCTTGCCCAGGCGCGAGGAGATCAGCGTGAAATGCTCCACCGGAATCGGCCCGATCCGCATCAGATTATGCCGCTGCACGAAGCTCGCCAGCTTGTCCGGCACCGTGGCGTCCAGGCGGGCCAGCGTCACATGCGGGGTGAACCGCCGCCGCTCCAGCTCCAACCCGGCGCGCTGCAACGCGGTTTCGATCTTGCCCTGCAACAGCTCCAGCGCCTGCGACCGCTCCACCCCGGCCCACAGCGTCACGTCGCGTCCGGATTTGGAAAACGTGCCAACCCCCTGAAGATTCAGCTCAAAGCACTTGCCGCGCAACGCCGCGAGCGCCGCGTCGATCTCCTCGGCGCGAAACGATGGCACCTCGCCGATGAACCGCAGCGTCAGGTGCATATTCTCCGCCGGCAACCAACGCGCGCCCAGCAGCCCCTCGGCCATCCCGGCCAGTTGCAGCTTCACCTCCCATGGCAAATCCAGCGCGACAAACAGCCTCACCGCTTCACCTCCGCCAGCAAAGCCTCCACCAGCGGCAGAATTCCCGCCACCACCTTCTTCACCCCCATCGGGTTCGGGTGCATGCGGTCGTCCTGGTTGAGCCCGGGCTGCCCGGCCACGCCATCGAGGAAGAACTGCTGAAAAATGAGCCCCTTGCGGGTCGAAAGGTGCTGATATACCGCCGCAAACGCGTGCTCGTAATCCTCGCCCATGTTCGGCGCCGCCAGCATGCCGGCCAGCAGCACCGGGATCTTTCGTTGCGCCAGCACATCCAGGATGCCGGCCAGGTTCGCCTCGGTCGCCTTCGGGTCTAGCCCGCGCAGCCCGTC
>CAIRTN010000101.1 GCA_903881515.1 uncultured Rhodospirillales bacterium
ATCACCGAGGGTGCCCGCGGCGAAGGCGGCTACCTGACCAATTCCGAGGGTGAGCGCTTCATGGAGCGCTATGCCCCGTCGGCGAAGGACCTGGCCAGCCGCGACGTGGTCAGCCGGTCGATGACGCTGGAAATCAATGCCGGGCGCGGGGTGGGGCCGAACAAGGACCACATCATGCTGCACCTGGAGCATCTGGGCGCTGACCTGCTGGCCGAGCGTCTGCCGGGCATCAGCGAGACCGCGCGAGTGTTCGCCGGCGTGGATGTGACCAAGCAGCCGATCCCGGTGCTGCCGACCGTGCATTACAACATGGGCGGCATCCCCACGAACTATCACGGCGAAGTGCTGCGCCCGACCAAGGAGAACCCGGACGCGACGGTGCCGGGCCTGATGGCGGTGGGCGAGGCGGCCTGCGTGTCGGTGCATGGCGCGAACCGGCTGGGCACCAATTCGCTGCTCGATCTGGTGGTGTTCGGCCGTGCGGCGGCGCAACGCGCGGCGGCGACGCTGACCGTGGGTGCGGTGCAGCCGGCCCTGCCGGCGCGCGCCGGCGAGGCGGCGCTGGACCGGCTGGACAAGGCGCGGCACGCGAAGGGCGGCACCAAGGTGGCCGAACTGCGCGACACCATGCAGCGCACGATGCAGGCGCATGCCGCCGTGTTCCGCAATTCGGAAAGCCTGACCCAGGGCGTCGACAAGATGCAGAAGCTGTGGAAGGGCCTGGACGACATGCAGGTGACCGACCGCTCGCTGATCTGGAACAGCGACCTGATGGAAGCGCTTGAGCTGAACAACCTGATGGGCAACGCGATGACGACGATCGTCAGCGCCGAAGCCCGCAAGGAAAGCCGCGGCGCGCAGGCGCATGACGATTTCCCCGATCGCAACGACCAGGAATGGATGAAGCACACCCTGTCCTGGTGCGGCGATGACGGCGCGGTGCGGCTCGACTATCGCCCGGTGAAGATGCAGACGTTGACCAACGACGTTCAGGTCTTCCCGCCCAAGAAGCGCGTCTACTGATCGAAGAAGGCAGGACGAGATGGTCGAGTTCAATCTGCCCGCCAACAGCCGAATCCAGGCGGGCAAGACGTTTAAGGCTCCCGCAGGTGCTACGCAGGTGCGGGAGTTCAAGATCTATCGCTGGAATCCGGATGACGGGAAAAACCCGCAGATGGATACCTACGAGATCGATGTCGACGCGTGCGGACCGATGGTGCTGGACGCGCTGATCAAGATCAAAAACGAGGTCGATCCCAGCCTGACGTTCCGCCGCTCGTGCCGCGAAGGTATCTGCGGCTCCTGCGCGATGAACATCGACGGGACGAACACGCTGGCCTGCCTGAAGCCGATCGACGAGGTGAAGGGCGCGGTGAAGATCAACCCGCTGCCGCATATGGCGGTGGTGAAGGATCTGGTGCCCGATCTCAGCCTGGCCTATGCGCAGCTGCGCTCGATCGAGCCCTGGCTGCAATCCGACACCCCGGCGCCGCCGGATGGCGAGCGCCGGCAGAGTGTGGCGGAACGCGCGAAGCTGGACGGGATGTGGGAATGCATCCTGTGCTTCTGCTGCTCGACCTCCTGCCCCAGCTACTGGTGGAACGGCGACCGCTATCTGGGCCCGGCCGTGCTGCTGGCGGCGTATCGCTGGATTTCCGACAGCCGCGACGAAGCGACCGGCAAGCGGTTGGACGCGCTGCAGGACCCGTTCAAGCTGTATCGCTGCCACACGATCATGAACTGCACCCAGGCCTGCCCGAAGGGGCTGAACCCGGGCAAGGCGATCGGCGAGCTGAAGCTGCTGATGGTGGAGCGCGAGGTCTGAGCCGAAGGGAGGGGAAGGAAGCGGTTCTTTTTTGAAAAAAAGAACCAAAAAACTTTCCCTCTCGCCGCTAGCAGCCATATCTTTCTCTTGCGACGCACGCTGATGCCGGCGGCCGGAGAAAGTTTTTTTGCTTCTTTTTGTTCACAAAAAGAAGAGGCTTCCTTCTGTCTCCAGCGGAGTATCCCCCATGTATTCCGGTGATCTCGACGCTGGCGGCAATCGTGCCGCCGCCTGGTGGGACAGCCTGATCCACGACCATTCGTTCCTGCGCTTTGGCTGGACGAACTGGGCCGAGGTGGTGCCGGGCAAGCTGTATCGCTCCAATCATCCGACGCCGGCGCGGCTGGCGCGGGCAAAAGAGCAGTTCGGCATCAAGACGCTGGTTAACCTGCGCGGTAAACGCAAATGCGGCTCCGACGCCTTGTCGCGCGACGCGGCGCGGCGGCTGGGCCTCGCGCATATCGACATGCCGTTTGAAAGCCGTGGCGCGCCGCATCGCGATCGCATCCTGCGTTGGGCCGGCATCTACAAATCAATGGAATTTCCGGCGCTGATGCATTGCAAGTCCGGCGCCGACCGCGCAGGGCTGGCGAGCGCGCTGGTGGTGATGTTCAACGGCGGCACCTCGGCCGAGGCGCTGCAGCAGCTGTCGTTCCGCTATCTGCATGTGCGCCAGGCCAGCACTGGCATCCTGGACGCGTTCTTCTTCCATTTCGCCGCCGTGGCCGAGGGGCGCGTTCCGTTCCTGGAATGGGTGGAAAATGAGTATGACGAGGTGGCCTTGCGTGCGAACTTCAGGGCGCACGGGCTCGCCAGCTTCATCACCGACCGCGTGCTGCACCGGGAGTAAGCCATGATCGACACCGACCGCGTCGCCCGCCTGATCGACACCAAGAAGGAGCGGTTCTTCGCGGTGGCCGACCGGATCTGGGAACTGGCCGAGACCCGCTGGGAAGAGCACCAGTCGATGGCGGCGCAGATCGAGAGCATCGGCAACGAGGGCTTCCGCATCGAGACCGGCATCGCCGGCATCCCCACCGCCTTCGTCGCCGAGGCCGGCACCGATGGTCCGGTGATCGCGATCCTGGGCGAGTACGACGCGCTCGCCGGCCTGAGCCAGGAAGACGGCCTGGCCGCACCGCAGCAGGCCGCCAGAAACACCAGCGGGCACGGCCATGGCTGCGGGCACAATCTGCTCGGTACCGCCGGGTTGATGGCGGCCGTCGCGGTGAAGGACTATCTGGCGGCGAACGGCCTGCCCGGCCGCGTGCGCTACTACGGCTGCCCCGCGGAAGAGGGCGGCTCGGCCAAGACCTTCATGGTGCGCGAGGGCGTGTTCGCCGATGTCGACGCCGCCTTGTCCTGGCATCCCGGCAGCTACAACGCGCTGATGAACGGCGATTCGCTGGCCAATATCCAAGTTTATTTCCGCTTCAAGGGCCGCGCCAGCCATGCCGCCGCCGCCCCGCATCTCGGCCGCTCGGCGCTCGACGCGGTCGGCCTGATGAGCGCCGGCGTGAACTACATGCGCGAGCACATGCCGTCCGACGCCCGCATCCACTACGCCTACACCGACATGGGCGGCGTCGCGCCGAATGTGGTGCAGGCCACGTCCGCGGTGCTCTACCTGATCCGTGCGCGTGACCTGACGACGATGAACGCGCTGTTCGAGCGGGTGAAGAAAATCGCCGAAGGCGCCGCCCTGATGACCGAGACGACCGTCGAGGTCGAGGTCGACAAGGCCTGCTCCAACATGCTCGGCAACGACCCGCTGGAACGTGCGATGCAGGCCAATCTCGACGCCCTCGGCGCCCCGCCGTTCGACGCCGCAGATCACGCAGCCGCCGCCCGCTTCCACGCCACTGTCACCAACGAAGAGATCGAATCCGGCGCCAAGCGCTTCGGCGTCCCGGTCGAGAAAGGCGCCGTGCTGCACAACGGCGTGGTGCCGATGAGCGAGCAGCGCCCGTTCATGTCCGGCTCCACCGATGTCGGCGACGTCAGCTGGGCCGTGCCCACCGCCCAGGTCTGGACCGCCTGCTACACCTTCGGCACCCCCGGCCACTCCTGGCAGCTCACCGGCCAGGGCCGCCTGCCCGCCGCCCATAAAGGCATGACCCAAGCCGCCAAGATCATGGCCGCCACCGCGGTCGACGCCCTGCTGGACCCGGCCCTGCTGGCCAAAGCCAAGGCCGACCACGCCGCCCGCACAGCGGCGACGCCCTATGTCTGCCCGATCCCCGAAGGCGTCGTCCCGCCCTGCAGCCGGTAAAACGCTAAGTGTCTGGCTCAAAATGCGCTAGGCCGAGTCAGCTGGCGTGTTTTTCGAGAACCGGCGCGGAGCGGACTACTGTCCGTGAGCAACGGAAGCGCAGAAAAGCGCGTCAGATGGCCGGCATAGTAGCATTTTCAGCCAGACGCTAGATGACGAGCCCGCCATCGACATGCAGCGCCTGCCCGGTGATGTAGCCGGCCGCGCCTGACGCCAGGAACGCCACCGCCGCCGCGATATCCTCCGGCTCGCCCAGCCTTGCCGCCGGAATCCGCGCGACATTCCGCCGGAACGCCTCCGGATCCAGCGCCGCATGCGCGCCCGTCTCCTTGCGCACAAACCCCGGCACCACACAGTTCACCGTCACCGCAGGCGCCAGCTCGATCGCCAGCGCCCGCACCATCGCCTCCATCCCCGCCTTCGCCGCCGCCGAGGCCGGGAACGTGGTCAACCCCGGCTGAAACGCATGCGCGACAAAGCTGCTGACCGCGACAATCCGCGCCTCCCGCCCCGCCCGCAGCAGCGGTATCGCCGCCCGTGCCAGCCGCAGGAACCCCCACTGGATCGCATCCACCGACCGCGCGAACCCCTCATCGGTCAACGCCTCCACCGGCGTCTTGTCGGCAAACCCGGCATTGCTGATCAGCACATCCAGCCGCCCGAACCGCTCCCCCGCCTCCGCGATCAACGCCCCCGGCACCGCGGGCTCCGCCAGATCGCCCAGCAGCGGCACCCCCGCCCCGCCGCGCCCGGCAATCGCCTCCAGCGTCCGCTCCAGCCCCTCCCGATTGCGCCGCGTATGCGCCAGGACCGTAACCCCCGGCGCCGCCAGCGCCCGGCAAATAGCCGCCCCGATACCGCTGGCGGCCCCGGTGACGAGAATGACGCGATCGGCCATGCTGGCTCCTGTAACAACAACCTAAGGGGAGATTGGCAGGATGAGCGCGTTGCCGGAAGCCGATGCACCAACCTACGGACAGATCCTGCTCTGGCTCGAGATCTTTGCCGGCCATGTCCGCGCGGTCGACTACGCCGCCGCCAGGCCGATGTGGCACCCCGACCTGCTGGCCTTCGGCACTCACCGCGACTTCGTCCCCGGCCTGGAAAACGCCATCGCCACCCAGTGGGACAATGTCTGGCCCCGCACCGCGCATTTCGCCTTCGACCTGCCGGCCACCCGCGTGCTCGGCGGCGGCGAAATCGCCGTCGCGGTCACCCCCTGGACCAGCTCCGGCTACGCCCAAGACGGCACCCGCTTCGACCGGCCAGGCCGCGCCACCATGGTGTTCGACCGCTCCGGCAGCCCCGCTCTGGCCTGGGGGTGGCGCTGCGTACACTCGCATATGTCGCTGCACCGTGGCATCCCACAGACGAGCCACGCACAAAGACCCGTGCGCGCACGTTGACAGGTTTGGGGTCCCGCGCTCACGTTGCGCGCGACGAATGGGAGCGAAACCATGACAGCACATGAAAACGGTTCGGGCGAGAAGCGGCTGCGCAGCCGGCGCTGGTTCGACAATCCGGCCAACCCGAGCATGACGGCGCTCTACCTCGAGCGCAGCCTGAATTTCGGCCTGACGCGCGAGGAGCTGCAAGGCGGCAAGCCGATCATCGGCATCGCCCAGACCGGCTCAGACATCTCGCCCTGCAACCGTCACCATATCGTCCTCGCCGAGCGCCTGCGCGACGGCATCCGTGACGCCGGCGGCATCCCGCTGGAATTCCCGATCCACCCGATCCAGGAAACCCTCAAGCGCCCCACCGCGGCGCTCGACCGTAATCTCGCCTATCTCTCCCTGGTCGAGGTGCTGCACGGCTACCCGCTTGATGGCGTGATCCTCACCACCGGCTGCGACAAAACCACCCCGGCCTGCCTGATGGGCGCGGCGACCGTGAACATCCCCGCCATCGTGTTCTCCGGCGGCCCGATGCTCGACGGCTGGTGGAAAGGCCGCCTCTCCGGCTCCGGCACCATCGTCTGGGAAGGCCGCAAGCTCTTCGCCGAAGGCAAGATCGGCTACGACGAGTTCATGGAGATGGTGTGCTCCTCCGCCCCCTCCGTCGGCCATTGCAACACCATGGGCACGGCCACCTCGATGAACTCGCTGGCCGAGGCCCTCGGCATGTCGCTGCCTGGCTGCGCCGCGATCCCCGGGCCCTACCGCGAACGCGGGCAGATGGCCTACTACACCGGCCGGCGCATCGTCGGCATGGTGCATGAGAACCTCCGCCCGTCCGACATCATGACCAAGGCGGCCTTCGAAAACGCCGTCGTCGCCGCGGCCGCGCTCGGCGCCAGCTCGAACTGCCCGATCCACATGATCGCCATCGCCCGGCACATGGGCGTCGATCACACGCTGGACGACTGGCAGCGCAAAGGCCCGGAAATTCCCCTGCTGGTCGACCTGCAACCCGCCGGCCGCTTCCTAGGTGAGATGTTCCACCGCGGCGGCGGCGTCCCCGCGGTGATGAAAGAACTCGCCGGCGCCGGCAAACTCAACCTCGACGCGATGACCGTCACCGGCAAAACCATCGGCGAGAACCTGGTCGGCGTTGCGGATGGCGACCGCGAAGTGATCCGCGCCTACGACAAGCCGATGCTCGAACGCGCCGGCTACGTCGTGCTCTCCGGCAACCTGTTCGACAGCGCGGTGATGAAAATCAGCGTCATCGACAAGGAATTCCGCCAGCGCTTCCTGTCCGACCCCAGCCGCCCCAACGTCTTCGAAGGCACCGCCGTCGTCTTCGAAGGCCCGGAAGACTATCACGACCGCATCGAAGACCCCGCCCTGCAGATCGAGGAGCAATCCGTGCTCATCATCCGCAACGCCGGCCCCGTCGGCTACCCCGGCTCGGCCGAGGTGGTGAACATGCAGCCCCCCGCCTCGATGCTGAAGCGCGGCATCAACGCCCTGCCCACCATGGGCGACGGCCGCCAGTCCGGCACCTCCGGCTCGCCTTCGATCCTCAACGTCTCGCCCGAAGCCGCGGTCGGCGGCGGCCTGGCGTTGCTGCGCACCGGCGATCGCATCCGCATCGACCTCAACAACCGCAAGGTCGACGTGCTGCTGCGAGACGGCGAACTCGAAGCCCGCCGTGCCGCCTGGACCCCGCCCGAACTGCTGAACAAAACCCCCTGGGAGCAGATCTACCGCTCCATGGTCGGCCAGCTCGGCGACGGCGGTTGCCTCGAAGACGCCACCCTGTTCCTCGACGTGCTGGAAACCCGTGGCGAAAGCCGGGACAACCACTGATGCGGCTCGCAGGGAAAACCGCCTTCGTCACCGCGGCGGCCCAAGGCATCGGCCGGGCCACCGCGCTGGCCTTCGCCGCCGCCGGCGCACAGGTCATCGCGACGGATGTCAACACCACCCGGCTCGGCGAAATCGCCGGGCCGGGCCTCAAAACCCAGGCGCTCGACGTGCTCGACGCGGCAGCCATCAAAGCTGCCGCCGAAGCCGCCGGCCCGATCGACATCCTGTTCAACTGCGCCGGCTTCGTGCACCAGGGCACCATTCTGGAAGCCAGCGAAGACGACTTCACCTTCGCCATGGACCTCAACGTGCGCTCGATGTTCCGCATGATCCGCGCCTTCGCGCCCGGCATGCTGGCCCGCGGCGCCGGCTCCATCATCAACATGGCCAGCGTGTCCAGCAGCCTGAAGGGCATCCCCAACCGCGCGGTCTACAGCATCAGCAAAGCCGCCGTGCTCGGGCTGACCAAATCCGTTGCGATGGACTACGTCACCAAAGGCGTCCGCTGCAACGCGATCTGCCCCGGAACCGTCGAAAGCCCCAGCCTGATCGACCGCATGCAAGCCAACGCGGCCGCCGCCGGCGGCTTCGATGCCGCCCGCGCCGCCTTTATCGCCCGCCAACCGATGGGCCGCCTCGGCACGCCGGAAGAAATCGCCAAACTCGTCGTCTACCTCGCCAGCGACGACGCCCAGTTCGTCACCGGTCAGGCTTTGGTGATCGATGGCGGTCTGACGCTGTAGGCATTCGGTAGGAAATGGCGATCAGAAAGAATCCCTTAGGAGAAGCAAGGCCAGGGCTTTGCCCTGGACCCAGCAGAGGCTTTGCCTCTGCACTCCACCAAAGGACTCAGTCCTTTGGAAACCACCTCTTATGGAGGTGGGGTCAAGGGGACTGAGTCCCCTTGCGGGTCCAGGGCGGAGCCCTGGCCTTAATCTACTAGTGTCATCCCATTGTCGCGAGCCTCACCGCTCCGACACTCCCACACCAGAGGTCCAAGAAACATGAAGCTGCTGCGTTATGGCCCCGTCGGGGCGGAAAAGCCGGGTATTCTCGATGCCGACGGCGCCCTGCGCGATCTGTCCGACATCATCAGCGAGATCAATGGCGAGACGCTGTCGCCGGCCGGTCTGGCCAAGATCGCCGGCGTCGATCCGAAGACGCTGCCGCTGGTGCGTGGCACTCAGCGCATCGGCGCCTGCATCGCCCGCCCGCTGAACTTCGTCTGCATCGGCCTGAACTACGCCGACCACGCCGCCGAAACCGGCGCCACCCCGCCCACCGAGCCCATCATCTTCCTGAAGTCGCTCAGCGCCTTCCAGGGCCCGTTCGACAACGTGGTGATCCCGAAGAAGTCCACCAAGCCGGACTGGGAAGTCGAACTCGGCATCGTCATCGGCACCAAGGCGAAATACGTCTCCGAAGCCGACTCGCTGAAGCACGTTGCCGGCTACTGCGTCGTCAACGACGTCAGCGAACGCGACTTCCAGACCGGCCGCCCCGGCGGCCAGTGGGACAAAGGCAAGGGCTGCGACACCTTCGGCCCCACCGGCCCCTGGATGGTCACCAAAGACGAAATTCCCGACCCGCAAACGCTCGACATGTGGCTCGACGTTAACGGCGAACGGATGCAAACCGGCAACACCCGCACCATGATCTTCAACGTGGTGCAACTGGTCAGCTATGTCAGCCACTTCATCACCCTGCACCCCGGCGACATCATCGCCACCGGCACACCCCCCGGCGTCGGCATGGGCAAGAAGCCGAACCCGATCTGGCTGAAATCCGGTGACGTGATGCAACTCGGCATCGCCGGCCTCGGCGAGCAGAAGCAGAACGTGCTGGCGGACTAAGACTTAAGGCCAGGGGCTCTTGCCCCTGGATCCGGGCAGGGGACGGCGATCCGCTGCGCGGCTCACCCCCCCTGCACCCCACCTTCGTTTGTGCGGTGGTTAACTGGTTAGCTCGGCGTTGGGCATGGAGCGGCGGAGCCATAAAAAATCTATGGGCTTCGCCGCTGCATGTACGTTGGAGTTCAAGCTTATGGATGTGGGGTCAAGGGGACTGAGTCCCCTTGCGGGTCCAGGGCAGAGCCCTGGCCTTACCTTCACTTCCTTGCCTTAACTGCCTTCCCTTCCTTGCCTTACTTCAAAGCCGTCAAAGGCCGACTCCATGCATGAAGCCGCGACACTCTTGCTGTTCTGGGGCGCTTTCGGCCTGGCCGTCATGTCCCCCGGGCCGAATTTCGCGGTTTTGCTCGGCACCGCGACCCGGATCGGGCGGGGTGCGGCGGTGCGCACGGCGATCGGGTTTGCCTTGGGCGAGATGTGGTGGGGTTTTGGGTCGTTGTTTGGCGTGGCCGCCCTGGTGGCGGCGCATCCGTGGCTGGGCGTGGTGCTACGCCTCGCTGGCGGGGTGTTTTTGATTTATCTTGGCATGATGTCGTTACGCGCCGCGTGGCGCGGGTCGGATGCGCCGCGGGCCGGCGCGGCGGCTACGGGTGTGCTGCGGGGGATTGGGCTGATGGCGTTGAATCCGAAGGCCGGCGTGTTCTGGGTTTCGCTGACGGGGCTCCTGATCGGGCCGGACACGGCGGTGGCGACCACCATTATCGCGGTCGCGGGCGCGGTGGTGATGTCGTTGATCTGGCATGTGTTCCTGGCGGTGGCGATGTCTTCGCCGCCGGTGCTGCGCGCTTATGCGCGGTTCCAACGCGGCATGGATGCCACGCTGGGCGTGGTGCTGGGCGGGATCGGCGCGCGGCTGGTGTTGAGCGCATGAGCGAGCGTATTCACCGCAACACCATCGGCGACGCCCTGCACCGCGCGGCGACGCATTTCGGCACCCGGCCGGCGATCAGCTATGCCGAGCGTGACTGGAGCTTTGTGGAACTGGATCAGGCGGCCAGCCGCATCGCGCATCATCTGCTCGGCCTCGGTCTGCGCCGGGGCGACCGCGTGGCGGCGTATGGCCGCAACTCGGATTGTTATCTGCTGCTCTGGCTGGCCTGCGTGCGCGGCGGCTTCGTGCATGTGCCGGTGAACTATGCGCTGACGGGCGAGGAACTGGCTTATATCGGCCAGCAATCCGGCGCCGCGGCGGTGTTCTACGACGCCGCGCTGCAATCCCATCTGACGGCGTTGCCGGGCCTGCCGGCCTATGATTTCGCTGTGTTGGTCGCGGTCGCGCGTGACGCCGCGCTACCGGCTACTGATACCGCCGATGTCGGCGAGGGTGATCTGGCGCAACTGCTTTACACTTCCGGCACCACCGCGTTGCCGAAGGGCGCGGCGATGTCGCACCGCGCTTTGATGGCGGAATACCAAAGCTGCATCGTCGCCTTGGAACTCAGCGGGCGGGACCGTGGTCTGGCCGCGCTGCCGCTGTATCACTCGGCACAGATGCATGTGCTGGTGATGCCGGGCCTTCTGGTCGGCAGCTACTCGCGCATCCTGCCTGCCCCGGCCGCCGATGTGGTGCTGGAACTGATCGAACGCGACGGTGTTACCGCGTTCTTCGCCCCGCCGACGGTCTGGATCAGCCTGCTCAGGCACCCGGATTTTGACCGGCGCAACCTGGCCTCGCTGCGCAGCGTGTTCTACGGCGCCTCGATCATGCCGGTCCCGGTGCTCGAGGAACTGCGTCAGCGCCTGCCGGGCGCCCGCCCGTTCAACTGCTACGGCCAGAGCGAGATCGGCCCCTTGGCAACCGTGCTGGCGCCCGAGGACCACGACGCAAGGCCCGGCTCGGTCGGCAAGGCGGTGTTCAATGTCGAGACCCGCGTCGTCGATCCCGACATGAACGACTGCGCCCCCGGCGTGCATGGCGAGATCGTGCACCGCTCGCCGCAACTGCTGAATGGCTATTGGGACAAGCCGGACGCCACGGATGAGGCGTTCGCCGGCGGCTGGTTCCATTCCGGCGATGTTGGCTATTTCGATGCCGACGGGTTTCTCTACATCGTCGACCGCATCAAAGACGTCATCAACACCGGCGGCGTGCTGGTCGCCTCGCGCGATGTCGAGGAAGCCTTGTTCACCCATCCCGCGGTCTCGGAAGTCGCGGTGATCGCGTTGCCCGATCCGAAATGGATCGAGGCGATTACCGCCGTCGTGGTGCTGCGCCCGGGTCAGGTGGTGACCGAGGAGGCGCTGCTCGCCCATGCGCGCCAGCATCTCGCCGCCTTCAAGCTGCCGAAGCGGGTGCTGTTCGTTGACGACCTGCCGCGCAACACCGCCGGCAAGCTGCTGAAGCGCGAGCTGCGGCGGACCCTGGGCGCCAGCACGCCCTGGTCGTGACGGCGTCCGCCATCGTCGTCCGGCTGATCGCCGCCGGCACGCTGCTGCGCCTGGGCTTCGCCTGGGCGATCGGCCTGGGCATCGATGAAAGCTACATGGTTGCTGCCGGCCGCACGATGCGGCTGGGCTATTTCGACCATCCCGTGGCGTCGTGGTGGCTGAGTGCCGGGGCGGCGCATCTGCTGGGCAGCGAGGCGCCGATCGCCGTCCGGCTGCCCTTCATCCTGCTATTCGCCGCCTCCTCCTGGCTGATGTTCCTGCTGACGCGGGACACGCTGGGCGAACGCGCCGGCGTCTGGGCGGTGCTGGCGTTCAACCTGGCTCCGGTGTTCGGGGTGACCACCGGCGGCTGGGTGCTGCCGGATGGCCCGCTGGTGTTCTGCCTGCTCGGCTTCGCGCTGAGCCTCACCCGCGCACTGGCCGGGCGAGGGCTGGGGTGGTGGCTGCTCGCTGGCGCGGCCGCGGGCGGCGCGATGCTGTCGAAATACTCGGCTTCCCTGGTCATCCTCGGCGCCTTCGCCGGCATCCTGGCCCATCGCGATTGGCGGAAACACCTGGCCACCCCCTGGCCCTGGCTGGCGGTCGGCGTCGCCGCTTTACTGTTCGCCCCCGTGGTGCTCTGGAACATGCAGACCGGCTGGCTGTCGATCAGCTTCCAGGCCAGCCGCGCCAACGCCGCGCGCTTCAACCCCGCCGGCCCGCTGATCGTGCTGGCCGGCAGTGCCGCCTTCCTGCTGCCCTGGATCTGGGCGCCCGCCATGCTCGCCTGGTCCCGCGCCTTCCGCGGCCCCGGCTTCGCCCCGCTGCTCGCCTGCATGGCCGCGCCCCCGGTGCTGCTGTTCACCATCGTCGCCATCTGGTCGCGACAGGTGCTGTTCCACTGGCCCGCCCCCGGCTACCTGCTGATGTTCCCCCTGCTCGGCGCCCTGCTCGCCACCTGGGACGGCCGCCTGCTCCGCCGTCTCACCGCTGGCACCGCCCTGCTGCTCCTCGCCGCCCTCGCCGTGGTCTCGCTCGAAGTCCGCACCCACGCGCTCGGCCTGAAAAACGACCCCGCCCTGCAAGCCGTGGACTGGACCGCCCTCCGCCCGGCGCTGGCCGCCCGCGGCCTGCTCAACGGCGTGATCGCCGCGCCGAACTGGTCCGACATGGGCAAAATCGACTACGGCATCGGCCCCGGCGCCACCGTGATCTGCCTGAACACCGACGCCCGCCAATACAAGTTCACCCAAGGCGCCGCCGCTCATCTCGGTCAGGACATCCTGATCATCGCCCCCCGCCAGGACGCCACCCGCATCGCCGCCGCCTACGGCGCGGTGTTCGACAGCATCGAAACCCTGCCCCCCCTTACGGCAGATCTTCCCGGCCGCCCCGGTATGGTGTTCCCTGTCTTCCTCGGCCACCGCCTGCGCGCCTGGCCGCCGTCCTGAGGAAGCACCCCATGGCCTTCGTCTGCACCATCCCCGCCGTCCCCACCCTGCAACGCGACGACGATGACCTGCGCATCACCCGCTGGGACTTCGCCCCCGGCGCCGTCACCGGCTGGCACACCCACGGCTGGCCCTACTTCGTCATCATGCTCACCGAAGGCATCCTGCGCGTACACAACGGCGCCGAAATCTCCGAAACCAGCCTAACCGCCGGCCAAGCCTACAACCGCCCCTCCGGCATCCAGCACGACGTGATGAACGGCTCGCCGCATCCGATCGCTTTCGTCGAAATCGAAGTGAAGCGCCCCGAAGCGGTGCCGTTTCCGTAAAACGCCCCAAAACCGTCAATATATCAACAACTTCGTAGGGCGGGTTAGCGAAGCATAACCCGCCACCTACACCCCAACGCGCGCCCATAAATTTTTTTCACGAACCCGCATTTTTCCGTTGCCAACCGCATAAAAGTCATTTAAAAAAACAACAATGGTTATAATCCAGCAGGCACGCATCGTATCTGGCCACTTCAAAACCCTCGTCGCCTATGTGCGGCATGCCGGGGGAAGTGTGTCCGAAGCGATCCTGCTCTGGTTCGCCGTCCGCCGTCTCGTGGAAAGCCTGGACAATCTCTTCACCGCCTGGCGCAACGGCGAACTCCCGCCCGCAATGCCCGCGCCGCTCCCCGCCGCAAAAGCCCCAACGCCCCCTCGCGCCCCAGCCGCGCCAAAATCCCGCGGCCGTCATGCGCCCCGCGTGATCCGTACGCGCGTCACCATCGCGCCGCGCACCGAACAGGAAGCCGCTGCCCCCACGCGTCCCGCGTTCTACCGGCAGGCAAGTCCCGCGCCGGCACAATGCGCGCCACCAGAAGCAAAATCCAAAAATTGCGACACTTTGCCGCGCTGTCCACGCACGTCTAATTTGTTCCGTTATAGCAACAAACTAGGTTTTTCCTCACATCGTCGCCCCAAGCAC
>CAIRTN010000102.1 GCA_903881515.1 uncultured Rhodospirillales bacterium
AGCGCGGCTTGGCGACGGCGCGCTCGCCCACGGCGAGGCAGCGGAAGAATTCGACCTCATTGCCGCCATTCAATCGCCGCTGCAGCGGTGTTACCACCGTCGGCATGCCCTGATAGGCGTTGGTGTCCGCCCCGATGCCGTATGAAGTCTCCCAATATTTTGACGTACAGTAGCGCGTTCAGAGCAGCGGCTCCAACCGCCAGTTGACCAGCACTTCGCCGATCGTGGCGGTATTGGGCAGCAGCAGCAGGGTTTCAGCGAGAACGGCGAGGTCGGCGGGGTCGGTCATCTTGGCGCGCGGCACATCCGCGACATAGGCGGTCATGTCGGTGGCGACGAAGCCGGGGCAAAGCGAGGTGGCGCGGATGCCGGACTCCCAACCTTCGCGGCGGGTGGCCTGGGTGAGGGCGATCAGCGCGAACTTGCTGATCGCGTAGCCGAAATTGGCGTTCGCCACCCGCTTGCCCGACAGCGAGGCGATGTTGATCACCCGCCCGGTTCCGCTGGCCCTTAGGTGAGGCAGGGCGGCGCGGATCATCCGCAGTGGGCCTTTGACGTTGATGCGCCACATCGCGTCGAGCCCGGTTTCGTCGGTGTCGTCGAGCGGGGTGCGCGGGGTGGAGATGCCGGCGGCGTTGACCAGGCAGTCGATGCGGCCGAAGCGCGCGATGCTGGCCGCGACCCAGGCGGCGGGCGCGGTCTCGCTTTCGGCGTCGTACCGCTCGACCAGCAGACGCTCATGCGCCGGCATCGCGCCCGGCGTGCGCACGCCGGCACTGACATGGAACCCGCGCGCGAGCAGGCGCTCGACAATGGCGCGGCCGATACCGCGCGAGGCGCCGGAGACCAGGGCGACGCGGCCGGTGGGGTCAAGCATGGACAGGCTCCGTTGCGACGTGACAGCGCGCGATGTGATCGGTGCCTACAGGCGCCAGGGTCTGCGGCGCCTCGCAGCCGGCGCGGGCCAGCGGGCAGCGCGGGGCGAAGCGGCAGCCTGATGGCATGGCGTCGAGCGGTGGCACCCGGCCGGGGATTGCGTTCAGCGTCTGATCATCCAGATCCATGCGCGGGATCGCGGCGAACAAGGCACGCGTGTAGGGGTGCGCGGGGGCGGCGAACAGGCGCTCGACACTGCCCTGTTCGACCACCTGCCCGGCATACATCACCGCGACGCGGTCGGCGATCTGCGCCACCACGCCGAGATTATGGGTGATGAACAGCATTGCCATGCCGTGCCGCGCCTTGAGGTCGGCGAGCAGGCCGAGCACCTGGGCTTGGATGGTGACATCGAGCGCGGTGGTGGGCTCGTCGGCCAGCAACAGGGCGGGTTCGCAGGCCAGCGCGATGGCGATCATCACCCGCTGGCGCATGCCGCCGGAGAAATGATGCGGGTAGTCGTGATAGCGCGCGGCGGCCGAGGGGATCTTCACTTCCTCCAGCACCGCCAGCGCAAGTTTCGCCGCCGCGCTGCGCGACAGGCCGCGATGCAGCATCAGCGATTCCGCGACCTGATCGCCGATGGTCATCACCGGGTTCAGGCTGGTCATCGGCTCCTGGAAGATCATCGCCATGCGGTTGCCGCGCAGTCTGTCCATCTGCGTGTCCGGCAGGCCGACGAGGTCGGTGCCTTCCAGCACGATCCTGCCCGCCGCGATGCGCCCGGCGGGGTGCGGCACCAGGCCCATCACCGACAGGGCGGAGATCGACTTGCCGCAGCCGCTTTCGCCAACCAGTGCCAGGGTTTCGCCGCGGGCGATCTCCAAGGTCAGCCCATCGACCGCGGCCTGCCAGACGCCGCCGATCCGGAACTCGGTGCGCAGGCCCTCGATCGACAGCACCGGAGCGGTCATGCCGCGGCCTTTTGGGTGAAGCGGGTGGGGGCGAGGCCGGCGATCGGCAGGTTGGTTTCACCGCGCGCCATCAGTTGCGCAACCGCGGCGCCGGCGGCGGTGCAAAGCTGAAACCCGTGGCCGGAATAGCCGAAGGAATGCACCACGCCGGGGAAGGCGGGGCTTTCGCCGATCACCGGGATCTCGTCGGGCGGCCGTGCCTCGATGCCCGACCAGCTGCGCACGAAGCGCACGCCGCGCATCATCGGGAACAGCTCGCTGGCGGTGCGGGCGGAGCGGGCGAGGTTGTGGAAATCCACCACCGAACGCTCGGTGGCCGGGTCGCACCTACCCTGCATGCCGCCGCCGATCAGCACCGTGCCGGCATCGGTCTGCTTGAACGACAGCGCGCGCGAGGTGGCGCCGACGGTGGGCGCGATGAAGGGCGGCAGGCGCTCGGTGACGATCATCATGCTGGCCTTGACGCCGCAGGGCATGTCGTCGCCCAGCATGCGGGCGAAGTCGTTGGCCCAGGCGCCGGCGCAGTTGGCGACGCGATCGCCGGCGATCTCGCTGTCTTCGGTGCTCACCACGATCTGGGTGCCGCGGCGCGCGATGCCGGTGACGGCGATGCCCTCGCGCAGATCGACCCCGGCGGCGACCGCGGCCTTGCGGAACGCCATCACCGTGCGCATCGGATCGGCGGCGCCGTCATCGCGCACGATCAGCGCCCCGACGACATGCGGGGCGATGCCGGGCAGCAGGCGTTTGGTCTCCTCAGCATCGATCAGTTCCTCGAACTCCCAGCCGAGGGCGCGCACCTGCTGCACCCGGTCCGCGAGCTTGACCATGTCGGCGTCGGTTTCGGCGACCTTCACCTGCCCGGTGGCGCGGAAGCCGCAATCGTCGCCGACGAGTTCGGTGATGCGGGCCCACATCCCGGCGGCGACCTGGCTGAGGCCCATCTCGGCGAGGTCGCGGCCGAGGCGGCGGACGCCGCCGGCGTTGATGCCGCTGGAATGCCGGCCGACATGGCGGCGCTCCAGCACCGTCACCCGCCAGCCCATCCGCGCCAGATGCAGCGCGGTGGACAGCCCGTGCAGCCCGCCGCCGATGACGATGCCGTGGCCGCTCAAGCGTCGGTATCCAGGGCGGCGAGTTCGCCCAGGGTCAGCGGCTTGGTGGGGAAGCGCAGGCGATGCGGCTCGATCTGCTCCAACGGCACGTTGCGGGCGGCGGCCATCACCTCGGCTGCCGTGGCGGCGCACATCCGGCTCTGGCAAGGGCCCATGCCGCAGCGGGTGAAGGCCTTGAGCTGGTTCAGGCCGAGGCAGCCCAGCGCGACGGCTTCGCGCACGCGCCCGGCGGTGATTTTCCTCGCAGCGGCAGACGATGGTGGCATCGTCCAGCACTGGCGCACGCGGGGCGTAGAGCGCATCGAGGAACGGGCGCATCGCCTTGGCCTGGGCGAGGGCGGCATGCAATGGCTTGGCGGCGGTATCGCGCGCGGCCGGGGCGAGGTGCCCGGTGGCTGATGCGATGCCGAGTGCGGCGATCCGCCCGGAGATCAGGGCGGCCTGCCAGCCGGCGATGCCGGCGCCGTCGCCGGCGACAGACACGGCGGGAATGCTGCTGACGCCCCAGGCATCGACGCGCGGGCGGAAGCAGCGTTGTGCTTCGTCCCAATCATGCGCGAGCCCCAGCGCGCGGGTGGCCTGCACCGAGGGCACCACGCCGTCATGCAGCAGCAGCAGGTCGGCCTGTTCGCGGCGCTCGCCGGTGGCGGTGCGGAAGGCGATGGTCTCGAGCTGGCCGTTGCCTTCGGCGCGCAGGGCCTCGGCACGGATCCAGGGAATGCCGGCGCGGAAGATCTGCCGCTTCCACATCAGGCCGCGCGCCAGCAGCGAGGCGGCGCGCAGCGCGGCAGGCAGATGCGGCAGGGCCCGGCGCGTACCGCCGGGAGCGGAGAGGTCGAGGATGCCGGCGATGCGGCCGCCGGCGCGCAGCGCCTGCACGGCGTAGAGCAGCAGCAGCGGACCCTGGCCAGCGATCCAGGTCTTGCCTTCGGGCACCAGACCGGAGGTTTTCAGCGCGATCTGCGCGGCGCCGACGGTCATCACGCCGGGCAGGGTCCAGCCGGGGATGGGCACCGGGCGCTCGGTAGTGCCGGTGGCGAGCAGGACGCGCTTGGCCTGCGCGCTGCTGGCGGCGCCGGCCTCGCTCCAGAACACGGTGGCGCCGGCCTCGTTCGGTTCGATCGCCCAGACCGTGGCGGTGGGGTGGTAGTCGGTGCCGCTGGCACGGAACGCGGCGATGGTGGCGAGCGCGATGCGGTCGTCGGCGTCTTTCGCTTCGCGGCGTTCCATCGCCTGCCAGATCCGCCCGCCCGGCGCGGTGCCTTCATCGAGCAGCAGCACGGACAGGCCATGCGCGCGGGCTTCAACGGCGGCGGCGAGGCCCGCGGGGCCTGCGCCAATAATCGCGAGATCGATATTCATGCCGCGTCCGCCTCGTCGAGGTCGCGCACACCGATCTGGCGTTGCACCACCATGCCGGGCCGGGCGGGAACCAGGCAGGTCTGCACCCCGCCGATGCCGTCGACCTCGGCCAGACAGTCGAAGCAGGCGCCCATCATGCAGAACGGGCCGCGCGGGGCCTGCCCTACCGGGGTGGTGCGGGTGATGACGATACCGGCGGCGAGCAGGGCGCCGGCAATGCTGTCGCCCTCGCGCGCGGCGACCTCCTGCCCGTCGAAAGTAAAGGCGAACGGGGTGCCCGCGGCCTCAGTGCGCTTGAACATCTGTCCGTCCTTCAAAGCGTGCGGGGTGCATGTCGGCCATTTCGGCCGGCAAGGCACCTGCGAGAATGGCTTCGGCGAGCACGCTGGCGTGGATCGCCGAAAGCGTGACGCCGGAATGGCACACCGCGGCGAATGCGCCGGGGTAGAGTGCCGATTGCGCGTAGGCGGGGTAGCCGTCAGGGGTCATCGGCCGCATCGCCGCCCAGGCGCGGACGATGCGCGCCTGTTTCAGCACCGGCAGCACCTCGACCGCGCGGGTGGCCATGCGGGCGAGGTGGTTGACCGAGGTGGCGGTGCGGGTCTCGCCTTCCTCGCTGGTGACGCCGATCTGGATCACGCCTTCGGCGGTCTGCCGCAGGGCGGAGGCCGGCATCGGCAGCAGCGGCGGCAGGCGTTCGGTGACCATGTTCTGGCCCTTCACCGCGCGCATCGGGATCTCGATGCCGATCTGCGCGGCGAGCCGCGGCGTGCCAAGGCCAGAGGCGACCACAACGCGGTGCGCGCGGGTCTGCCCGGTGGGGCCGGTGATCAGGAAGGCGCCATCCGTGGCGACGATGCTGTCGACCGCGATGCCCGGCCGGTGCTCGGCGCCGGCGCGGTGCAGCCCGGCATGCAGGCCACGCAGCAGCAGCAACGGGTTGGCATGGCCGTCATCGGGCATCAGCGAGGCGCCGGTGACGTTCGGGCCGAACGGGGTGTTGGGCAGCAAAGCGCGCAGTTCCGCGCGGTCCAGCATCTGGATCTCCGGCCCGCCGGCAACCAGGTTGTGCAGCCGCCGGACTTCCTCGGTGCGTTCCTGAAAATCCTCGTCGCCAAGGCAGAAATCCAGCCCGCCGGTGCGGCGATAGCCGATCTCCTGGCCGGCGGCGCTGCCCATCGCCTCGGAGAACGCGGTCCAGCGGTCAAGGCTGGCGCGGGTCCACGCGGCGTAGGCGGGCATCCTCGCGCCCTTGCCCTGCGACCACACCAGGCCGAAATTGCCACGCGCGGCGCGCAACGACCCGTCGGCGCCGTCCAGCAACACGGTGCGCGCGCCGCGAATGGCACAGCCATAGGCGATCGCACTGCCCACCATGCCGCCGCCGATCACAGCCACGTCGAAAATCTCGCTCATCACCTTAGCTTGAGCGGCGGGGCCGCATCTGGCAAGACAAACTCCCCGCCTGTGGAGGACGCCATGCGCCGTCTCGCCCTGCTCGTTGCCGCTGTCTTCGCGGCGACCCCTGCCCATAGCCAAACCCTGCGCGTTTCCTTGCAGGCACTGGCCGCCGGGACCCTCGATCCGCACCGTGCGACCACCACCGAAGACGTCACGGTGACCAGCTGGATGTTCAACGGGCTGCTGCGGTTCCCGCCCGGCTCGGCCGATCCGGCGAAGATCGAGCCGGATCTGGCGGAAAGCTACACCGGCTCGCCGGATGGGCTGACCTGGACATTCAAGCTGCGGCAGAATGTGGCGATCCAGAACGGGCTGGGCATCCTGAGCACCGAGGATGTGGTGCAGTCGCTGAAACGCGCGGCCGATCCGAAGCGGTCGTCTTACGCCGGCGACTTCGCCGACCTGGACAGCGTGGCGGCGGTGGATGCGCACACGGTGCGGCTGGTGCTGCGCCGGCCGGTGCCGAGCCTGCCGGGGCTGGTGGCGAATACGCGCGGCGGCATGATCGTGCCGGCGCGCGCCGCCGAGCGGGCGGATTTCGCCACCGCGCCGGTGGGCACCGGGCCGTTCACCTACAGCCGCATCGAGCCCGGCAGCACCATCCTGATGGCGCATCCCGGCTATTTCCGCGGCACGCCGAAGCTGGCTGGGATCGCGGTACGCTACATCAATTCCGACCAGACGCGGGAACTGGCGCTGACCACGGGGGAGCTGGATCTGGCGACCGGGCGGCGCGATCAGCGCTGGGTGGAGCGGATGCGCGGCGAGAAGGGGCTGGTGGTGGACATGTTCACCCCCGGCGAATTCCGCACCCTGCTGCTGAACACCCACAGCAAGCCGCTGGATGATTTGCGGGTGCGCCAGGCGTTCGAACATGCGATCGACGCGCTGCGGATCGCGCAGTTCGTCGGCCTGGATGTGGCCAAGCCGGGCCGCTCGCCGGTACCGCCGGGCTATCTGGGGATGACCGAGGATCTGCCGACCTATGCGCCCGACCCCGTGCGGGCCCGCGCATTGCTGGCCGAGGCGGGGTATCCGAACGGGATCACCCTGAAGGCCATCGTGTCCTCGGTCTCGCCGCAACTGTCGGTGATGGAGGTGGTGCAGGCGCAGTTGAAACGAGCGGGCATCACGCTGGAGATGGATGTGGTGGACCACGCGACCTATCACACCCGCATCCGCCAGGACCTGTCGCAGGTGGTGTTCTATGGCGCGGCACGGTTCCCGGTCGCCGACAGCTACCTGACGCAGATGTACCACTCGCGCAGCGCGCCGGGGCAGCCGGCGGCGAGCCTGAACTTCTCGCATTGCAACGTGGCCGACAGCGAGATCGACGCGGCACGCGGCGATACCGATCCGGTGCACCGCGCCGCACTCTGGGCGACGGCGCAGCGCAAGATCATGGCTGCCGCCTGTGCGGTGCCCCTGTTCGACCTGTTGCAGGTCTGGGCACGCACCGCCCGGCTGGATTATGGCTACGTGCTCGACGGCTCGCTGAACCTCGCGCCGCCGATCACCGAAGCCACCACCTTGCGCGCCCCCTGACAGAGAACGGACCGCCCATGCCCAGCCCCATCGACCAGGTGATCGAAGCCGCCCGCGTGTTCCTGGGCGAACGCATCACCACCAACACAGGCCTGCGCGACCATCACGCCCACGGCCAGGACACCCAGCCGCCGGTGATGCCCGACGCAGTGGCCTTCATCCTGACCACCGAGGAAGCCTCGAAACTCCTGACCCTGTGCCACAGCCACGGCGTGCCGGTGGTGCCCTACGGCGTCGGCTCGTCGCTGGAGGGCCATGTGACCCCGGTGCGCGGCGGCATCAGCGTTGATCTGTCGCGGATGACCGCGGTGCTGGAAGTCAACGCGCCGGACATGGATTGCCGGGTGCAGGCCGGGGTGACGCATCGCAGCCTGAACGCGCATCTGCGCGACCAGGGCCTGTTCTTCCCGGTCGATCCCGGCGCCGATGCCTCGATCGGCGGCATGTGCGCAACGCGGGCCAGCGGCACCAACGCAGTCCGCTACGGCACGATGCGCGAGAACGTGATGGGGCTGACCGTGGTGCTGGCCGACGGCCGGATCATCAAGACCGGCGGACGAGTGCGCAAATCCTCGACCGGCTACGACCTGACGCGGCTTTTCGTCGGCTCCGAGGGCACGCTGGGCATCATCACCGAAATCCAGCTGCGGCTGCACGGCATCCCCGAGGCGGCGAGTGCGGCGATCTGCCAGTTCCCCACGCTGGGCGATGCGGTGGAGACGGTGATCGCGATCATGCAGGCCGGCATACCGGTGGCGCGGATCGAGTTGCTGGACGATGTGCAGATGGGCGCCTGCATCCAGTATTCGAAGCTGGAAGGGCTGTCGGAACTGCCGACCTTGTTCTTTGAATTCCACGGCACGCCTGCCGGCGTAAAGGAGCAGGCGGAACTGGCGGAGGAGATCGCCGGCGGCTTCAACGCCTCGGGTTTCCGCTGGGCCACCGATGCGGAGGAGCGCAACAAGCTCTGGCGCGCGCGGCATGACGCCTATTGGGCGTGCCTGGCGCTGAAGCCGGGCTACACCGGGATTGCGACCGACGCGATCGTGCCGATCTCGCGGCTGGCCGAGGCGATCCTGGGAGCACAGGAGGATATCGCGGCCTCCGGCCTGACGGCGCCGATCGTCGGTCATGTCGGCGATGGCAATTTCCACACAGTCATCCTGGTGCCGCCGGAGCCGGATGGCATCGAGCGCGCCTGGGCGCTGGACCGCAAGATCGTCGCCCGCGCGCTGGCGCTGGGCGGCTCATGCAGCGGCGAGCATGGCGTGGGCATCGGCAAGCGCGAGTTCCTGGAGCAGGAACACGGCGCGGAGACGCTGGCGGTGATGCGCTCGGTGAAAGCCACGTTCGACCCGCGCGGCATTCTCAACCCCGGCAAAATTTTCCTGAACTGAAACGGCGCAGCGTCGCTGTTGCCAGCAGCGCCAGCCCGAGCACCGCGCCCGATGCGGGCTCGGGGGCGTTGAACGGATGCGTCGTATCCAGCGCCGGGGCGCCTGAGGTGAGGAAGGTATTGCCGGAGATGTTGTCCGGCAGCAGCGGGTTGTTCACCACCTGATACAGATCGTCGAAGCTGTAGAAGGTGTTGCCGGTGACCGAGACCGGGGCGCTCTGGCCGTATGGGTCGGAGGTCTGGTTCAGCAGCACCGTCGCGCCGGCGCGGTCGTTGATGAAGATGTTGTCCTGCAGCGTCAGCGCCGAGCCGTCATAGGACGACAGGCCGTTGTAGAACTCGCCGCCGAAATGCACGGCGTAGCGGTTGGAGCTGTTGGCGCCTTTTTCGATGACGTTGCCGGCGATCAGCGCCTGTCCGCCATTCGGCAGGTCGATCTCGTAGCTGGCATTGGCGCTGCCGTCGTCGATGCGGCTGCCGGTGATCACCGTGACATCGGCGCGCGACTTGATTTCGTGGCCGCCGATCGCGTCGTGGAAATAGCTGTTGCTGATGCTGAGCTGGCCGACCTTGTTGACGTAGAGGTCGTGCGAATAGCCGTAGCGCGGGTTGGACGGGTCAAGCACGCCGTTGTTGTTGAATTCGGAATTGCTGATCGTCACCTGCCCGCCAGGCTGGTTACCGACCAGAATGCCGTCCTGGTTGTCATGAAACCAGGAGTTCTGCACGGTGAGATTGCCGTTGCCGACCTCGAACAGGATGCCGGCGGCATTGGCGTAGGGGCCGACAGCGCCGGACAGTTCCAGGTTGCGCACCGTCAGGTCCGCCCCGGCGCCGCCCTGCACGTAAAGGATCGCACGCAGGTTCGACGGTGTCGGGTCCGGTGTCATCAGATGCGCCAGGCCGCCGATACCCTGGATCGTCAGAGAGTGCGTGATGAGCGGGAAGTCTTCGACATAGACGCCCGCCGGAACGTCGATCACATCGCCGCTGGAAGATGCGGTGATCGCATCGCTGAGTGTGTTGAAGCTTTGCTGCGACGTGACGTCGAGAATGGTCACCGCGTTCAAGTTCCCCTGCCGGATTGGCCAAACGTCAGCATGGCGCATCGGCTGGTGCCGGGCAACGCGGAGTGTCATCGGACCTTCATGCGATCGTCATCGTATTGACGCGAAAGCCGCGCATCAGACAGCGCCGCGAAGGAGAGCCCGATGTACCAAGACCCCGTGACCGCTACCAAACAACTCGGCGTGGAACCGATGATCCACACCACCGCGCAGGTGCGCGACAGCAGTTTCGGGCATTACTGCGAGGTCGGGGCGCGCACCAAGGTCGCCGAATGCCAGTTCGGCGACTACAGCTACATCGTGAACGACGCCGACATCATCTACGCCACCGTCGGCAAGTTCTGTTCGATCGCCGCCCATACGCGGATTAACCCGGGCAACCATCCGCTGGACCGCGTGGCGCTCAGCCATTTCACCTATCGCTCTAGCGCCTATGACCTCGGGCCGGACGACGCGGCGTTTTTCGATTGGCGGCGGTCGCATCATGTCACGCTTGGCCACGACGTCTGGATCGGTCATGGCGCCATCCTGCTTCCCGGCGTGTCGGTCGGCACCGGGGCGGCGATCGGAGCCGGGGCGGTGGTCACCAAGGATGTGCCGCCATTCGCCATCGTGGTCGGCACGCCGGCCAAGATCATGCGGTTCCGCTTCCCCGACGAAATCATCGCAGCCTTGCACCGCATCGCCTGGTGGGACTGGACGCATGATGCGCTGCGGCAAGGGCTGGCGGATTTTCGTGCAATGGATGCCGCGGCATTCTGCGAAAAATATGATCCTGCGTAACAATTAGGCAGACGGTTGCGCGGGCGGCGGAGTTCGCATAAATTGTCGGGAATGGCGGACGTCGATTGAACGGCGCCGCGGAAAAATCGCGGCAAAGGGAGACTTCGTCCATGCGACTGATGCGAACATCCGCCCTGACGGGTGCGGCCTTCGGGCTTGCGCTTGCCATTCCCGGTCTGGCTCTGGCCGCTGACCCGATCAAGATCGGTGTCATCGCCGAGACCTCGGCCATTTCCGGCGTTGCCATCCCGAATGGCGCCAAGCTCGCCGCCGAGGAAATCAACGCGGCCGGCGGGGTTAACGGCCGGATGATCGAAATCGTCGAATACGACGACCACAACTCGGCCGCCGACGGTGTGCGCGCGTTCCAGCGCGCCGCCCAGCAGGACAAGGTTGTGGCGGTGATCGCAAGCTATGTCTCCGAAGTGGTGCTGGCGCTGGAGCCCTGGGCCGGTCGGTTGAAGATGCCGATGATCACGCCGGGTGCGGCCAGCAACGACATCACCAAGCGCGTGCATGACGATTACGACCACATGAAATACGTGTTCCACGGCTACCTCGCCTCGACACAGATCGCGGACGCGGTCTGCGAGGGCGGCAAGGAACTGCTGATCAAGCAGTTGAAAATGAAGACCGCCGTGGTGATGAGCGAGGATGCCGCCTGGACCATCCCGCTCGACGAGGAATATCTGAAGTGCCTGCCGGCGATCGGTCTGAAGGTGCTGGATCATATCCGCCTGTCGCCCGACACCACGGACTTCACACCGATCTTCAACAAGATCGAAGGCCTGAAGCCCGATGTGATCATCACCGGCATCAGCCATGTCGGCGTGCAGCCGACGGTGCAGTGGCAGCAGCAGCAGGTGCCGATCCCGATGTATGGCGTCTCCAGCCAGGCGACATCGTCGACCTTCTGGAAGGACACCAACGGTGCGGCCGAAGGCGTGATCTACAACATGGTCTCTGCCGCCGACGTGGCGGTGACCCCGAAGACCATCCCGTTCGCCGCGGCGTTCCAGAAGAAATTCGGCAACGTTCCCGGCTACGCCGCCTACACCTCGTATGACGATGTCTACATGTGGGCGAACGCGATCAAGGCCGCCGGCAGCACCGATCCGGACAAGATCGTCGAGGCGATGGAAAAGACCGACTATGTCGGCACGATCGGCCGCATCCAGTTCCTGCCGAAGACCGACACCTTCGCGCATGGCATGAAGATCGGCCCGGGCTACATCGCTGGCCTGATGGTGCAGTGGCAGAAGGGCAACCCGATCACGATCTGGCCGACCGAAGCCGCCACCGGCAAGGCGACGTTCCCCGCCTTCATCAAGCTGCCGAACTGATCCCGCGCGCGGACGGCCGCAAGGCCGTCCGCAAACGCTGGCCTCGCGCTTTCCCGGCGATGCCGGACGGAGATTCATGCGCCCTCTGCAAATCCTGATCGACGGTTTTGCGATCAGCTCGCTCTACGCGCTCGGTGCGACCGGGTTCACGCTGATGTTCGGCGTATCCGGCGTGCTCAATCTGTCGCATGGCGCCATCATGGTTGTGGCCGCGGTGATCGCCTGGTACGTGGCCGGCGATCTTGCCGCCGGACCCTACTGGGGGGCGCTCGCCGGCGTGGCGACCGCGCTGGCCTTTGCCTTCATCACCTACCGGGTGATCGTGCGGCCGATCCAGAATTCGCCGTCGATCCCGCGCGAGGAGAAGGAGATCTTCGTCCTCACCGGCACCCTGCTGTGGGGCATCATGCTGCAGGAGGCGATTGCCTATCTGTTCACCAACAACCCGAAGACCGTGCGGCCACTGATCACCGGGGTGGTGGAAATTCTCGGCGTGCGCACGCCGATCAACGAGATTCTGACCGCGGCGCTGTCGTGGATCGCCATTGGGCTGTTGTGGCTGCTGGTCAACCGCACCCGTGCCGGCAAGGCGCTGCTGGCTGCCTCGATCAATCCGCGCGGGTTGACGTTGTTGGGCTTCGAGCTGTCGCGGATCTACTGGCTGGTGTGGGCGATTTATGGCGTGCTGGCGGGGATTGCCGGGGTGTTGCTGGGGGCGTTCCTGGGCGTCAGTTCCGACAATGCCGGCACGCTGACGGCGAGTGCGTTTTCCATCGTGGTGCTCGGCGGCCTGGGCAGTGTGTCCGGCTCGCTGATCGCGGCCTATGTCGTCGGCTATCTGGAGACGCTAACCGCTTACACCGTCGCACCCTCGATCCGCACGCTGCCAGTGCTGCTGCTGCTGGTGGCCGTGGTCTATGTCCGGCCCCAGGGTCTGCTGGGGAGGCGCTGAGATGCTGCAATCCCGTTCGCTGCGCTTCGCGCTGCCGGTGCTGCTGGCGATGGCGCTGCTGCCGCTGGGCGTTGGCGGCTACATCCTCGGCCTGCTGACGATCGGCTGCTACTACGCCGTGTTCGCCATGTCGTGGGACCTGCTGTTCGGCTTTGCCGGCGAGGTGAATTTCGGTCCCACCTTCCTGATCGGCGTCGGCGCCTATACCGCGGCACTGCTGAACCATTACTGGCTTTGGCCGATCCCGGCGTGCCTGGCGGTCGGGTCGCTGGCCGCGGTGATTGGCGGGTTGGTGCTGGCGGTGCCGGCGCTGCGGCTGACCGGGCCGTATTTCGGGCTGGTGACGCTGGTTGCGGTGTTGATGTTGCAGAACCTGCTGGTGCTGTTCGCCGGCATCACCGGCGGCGAGATCGGGCTCGACCTGCCGGATGTGCTGTCGATCGATGAGACCACCAACTACTACTATGCCTTCGGGTTCATGACGGTGACGGGGGCGATCCTGTTCGGGCTGTCGCGCTCGCCGGTCGGGCTGATTCTGCAGGCCAGCGGGCAGGACGCGGTGGAGGCTGCGGCGCTGGGCTTCAACGTCACCAAGCACAAGATCGCGGCGTTCTGCATCAGCGCGTTTTTCTCCGGCCTCGCCGGCGGCATGCTGGTGTTTTATTTCAGCACCGCCTCGGTGGGCACGGTGGTCGATATCGCTGTCGGGGTGAATGTGATCATCGCCGCGGTGCTTGGCGGGCGGCGCACCATCATCGGGGCTGCGGTGGGGGCGATCTTCCTGGTGGCGGCGGGCGAGTTGCTGCGGCCGATCGGGCAGTTGGCGACGTTTGTGGTGTCGGCGTTTGCCCTGGTGGTGATCCTGTTCTTCCCCGGCGGGTTTCTTGGCCGGTTGTTGCAGGACGGGGGGCGCGAATAATGGCGCTGCTTAAAGTTGCAGGGCTGACCAAGCGGTTTGGCGGGTTGGTCGCGGTGAAGGAGATCGGGTTTTCGATCGCGCCCGGCGAGATTCTTGGGCTGATCGGGCCGAACGGGTCGGGCAAATCGACCGTGATGAAGTGCATCATGGGCATCGAGCGGCCGAATGCCGGGTCGGTAGAGATCGACGGTATCGACGTCGCCGGCTGGCCGACGCACAAGATCGCGCGGCAGGGCGTCGGCATCGTGTTCCAGCACTCCCGCCCGCTGCAGCGGCAGACCGTGCTGGAGCACATCAAGCTGGCGCTGCTGCCCGACAACCTGCTGATGCTGTTCACTGACCACGCGGTGATGCGCCGTGCCGAGGAGATTGCCGCGCGCGTCGGCTTGGACCGCGTGATGCATCGGCTGCCGCGCACCCTGCCATTCGCCCATCTCCGCCGCCTGGAACTGGCCAAGGCAATCGCACGCAATCCGAAAGTGGTGCTGGTTGACGAGCCCTTCGCCGGGTTGACCGCGGGCGAGGTTGCCGATTTCTCCAACCTCATCGGCAGCTTCCGTGCCGAAGGCCACGCGGTGCTGCTGGTGGACCACAACGTCAAAGGCGTGGCCGCCCTGGTGGACCGGGTGTTCGCGATGTATCTCGGCGAGCGCGTCGCCGAGGGCACCGCCGACGAAGTGATGCGCAACGAGACCGTGCGTGCCGTCTATCTCGGCGGCAAGATCGAAACCGCGGCCCGGCCGGAGCGCAAGGGCAAAGGCCGCACTCCGCTGCTCGAAGTGCGCAACGCCGGAGTGCTCTACGGCAAGGCCACCGCGCTTGACGATGTCTCGATCCATGTCGGCGAGGGCGAGTTCGTCTCCGTCGTCGGGCTGAACGGCGCCGGCAAGACCACGCTGTTCAACGCGATCTCGGGCCTGGTGCCCTATAGCGGTGCGATTTCCTGGCGCGGCGAGAGCCTGGCCGGGCGCACCGCCGGCTCGATCGCGCGCGGCGGCATCGTGCAATGCCCCGAATCGCGCGAGCTGTTCGGCGACATGACGGTGCGCGAGAATCTCGATCTCGGCGGACAGCATCTCGAGGTCGCCGAGGCGGCGAAGCAGCTCGACTGGCTGTTCGGCCTGTTCCCGATCCTGCAATCCCGTCAGGGCCAGAACGCCCGCACCCTGTCCGGCGGCGAGCAGCAGATGCTGGCGATTGCCCGTGCGCTGATGATGAAGCCGAAGCTGCTGATCCTGGACGAACCGACCCTCGGCCTCGCCCCGGTGATCCTCGAACAACTGTCCAAGGCGCTGGAAACCCTGCGGCAGACCACGGACATCACCGTGCTGCTGGGCGAGCAGAACGTGACCTTCGCGCTGCCGCACGCAGACAGGGTCTACGTGCTGGAGCATTCGCGGATTGTCTGGGAAGGCGATCCGGGCCGCTTCGCCGAGGAAGCCGGCACCGGATATCTGTAGGCGAGGACCAGAGCATGATCGGTGCAGATAGAAGCACCGATCATGCTCTGGCTCTTTGTTTGTCGAGCAACTTTATCGGCTCAGATAGTCAAGTCGATCCGATGTTGCCCTGGCGCCCTCGCCCAAGTCTCAGATGTAGTGTTCGGCCAGCGGCGCGAAGCCGTTGAAGCGCTGGCTCGCATAGGTGGTCACGTAAGCGCCGGTGCTGAGCAACGAAACGCGGTCGCCCGAGGTCAGCGCCATCGGCAGGCGATAGTTGCTGCGCTCATACATGATGTCCGCGCCATCGCAGGTTGGCCCGGCCACGGCGACCGGGCCCATCGGCCCGCCGTCATGCGGCGTGGTGATGCGGTACTTGATCGCCTCGCCCTCGGTCTCAGCCAGACCGCCGAAGCGGCCGATGTCGAGATAGACCCAGCGGATCGGATCGTTCTTCGACTTGCGGCTGACCAGTACCACCTCGGCCGACACCAAACCGGCATCGCCAACCACGAAACGGCCCGGCTCAATCAGCATCTCCGGCAAAGCGTTGCCGAAATGCTCGACCATCGCGCCCATGATCGCATCGGCGAACCGGTCGATCCCCGGCACCTCGTCGCGATAGCGCACGGGGAAGCCGCCGCCCAGGTTGATCATCCGCAGGTTCACCCCAGCGTCACGCAGGTCGGTGAACAGCATGGCGACGCGGCCGATCGCGGCCTCGTAGCTGGCGGTACCGGTCTGCTGGCTACCGACATGGAACGACAGACCGAACGGGTCCAGACCCATCTCGCCCGCCTGCACCATCAATTCGCGGGCATTTTCGATCGTTGTGCCGAACTTGCGCGACAGCGGCCAGTCGGCGCCTTCGTTCTCGACCAGGATGCGGCAATACACCCGGCTTCCGGGCGCATGCCGCGCCAGCTTCTCCAGCTCCTCGATCGAATCGAAGGCATACATCGTCACCCCCGCTTCGAACGCGCTGGCGATTGCAGACGACTTCTTGATCGTATTGCCGAAGCTGATCGCCGACGCGGAGGCGCCGGCATCAAGGCACATGCGCACTTCCTCGATGCTCGCGGCATCGAAGCTGCTGCCGAGGCCGACCAGACGCGCGAGGATCTGCGGGGCCGGGTTGGCCTTCATCGCATAATAGATCCGCGCGAGCGGCAAGGCATCCCGCAACGCGCGGAAGTTCTCTTCCACGCGATCGACATCCAGAACCAGGCAAGGCGTTGCCGGTTGTTGGTCAGCCAGGAAGCGGGCGATCTTTGGTGTCATCGCACGGTACCCCTTTTGAAGCGCCCGCCTATCAAAGCGACGGACGTAAGATTGCGAAACGGTCGAACGAACCAGCGACCAATCGGATTGGCCCGTGCGCTTGCGCGTCGGGACCCGGATTGCCAGAACGCTTGACGTCGTTACGTAACCCCAAGGGGCCAGAGGCACGTGCGTTGCTGCGTGACGTCGCAATAAGACCGCTCCCCCCCCCATGCAAGCGGTTTTTTCGCACCGCGATACCGCGTGGCGGTCCGACGTGGCATGCTGTCCCTATGATCCTGATCGGACGCCGTTTTTTCGCTGCTTTCCGGATGCTGCTCAGACGCTTGAGCCGCCATCAGACGGCCCTGGTGGCCGCCGGCTGCGCGTTCTACGGCACGCTGGCGCTGTTCCCGGCTCTGGCGACCCTGGTGTCGCTGTACGGCCTGTTCCTGAACCCGTC
>CAIRTN010000103.1 GCA_903881515.1 uncultured Rhodospirillales bacterium
ATCGCCGGTTGGGCCGGCAATGGCAGCGTGCCGGCGCGCCAGGCGGCGAACAGCGAGTCCAGCGCTGCGGTGAGGCGACGCAGGTGCCACCAGAACAGGATCAGGGCGGGCACGGAGGCGCATTTCTCCCACGCGTTCGTGGTGATTGTACCTTTCAGTTCGGTGAGGATGCGCCCAAAAATGTTCATGTTTGTTTATATTCGATAATAGCAAAAATAGCAAGTATAAAAAACATTCTCCCGAAGGTTTTTTTGCTCCAAGCGCCGCGGGCAGACGGGAATTCAGCCGGCCAGAAACCGGCGGTACAGCTCCAGCGTCGCGGCAACCGCGACCGGGTCCTGGTGCGGATACCATACCGTGGCCTCCGTCTTCGCGATCACCACCTGATCCGGCGCCAGATCGCGCGCTTCCTCCAGGCCGTCAGCCAGCATGTCGGACGGCCCGGCACAGACCAGCGCCTGGCGCGACAGCAGCTTCAGGGCGGCGCGGGTGTCGTAGATGAAGGCGGCGCGGTACGAGCGGTCATAGGTGGCGCCGCTTTGCAGCAGGCCTATGGTCCAGTCATGCAGGAAATCCGGGTCGGGCAGATCCAGCGGCCGGGCGGCGGCACGGTCGATGGTGTACCACGGCCAGAACAGGAACATGTCGCGGCGCATGTTCCATGCCTGTTGCAGATGCAGCCCCCAGGGATGCGGCAGCAAAGGCGGGAAGTAGTTGGCCAGAATATCGGCGCTGAACGCGCTGGACAGCAGCGGCGGCGCTTCGAGCACGAGGCGGCCGACCCGTGCGGGGGCGATCAGCGCGGTCTCGAGCGCGATCAGCGCGCCGGTATGGGTGCCCCAGAGGTCGAATTCGGCAAAGCCGAGCGCATCGGCGAGCGCGACGACATCACGCGCCAGCAGCGCGATATCCACCGGACCATCGGGTTTGTCCGAGCCCCCATTGCCCAGATAATCCGGCGCCACCACCAGATGGTCCGCCGCAAGTGCACTGATAACCGGCGCGAGCGGCGCGGTGGAGCCGGGAGCGGAGGCCAGCGCGATGACCGGCCGGCCGGTAAAGCCAGCGCGGCGCAGATGGATGCGGCCCCGCGGCGTGTCGGCGTAATCGCAATACAGCGCGGCCTCGGCTGGGACCGGGGGCAGCGTGCCGGCTGGGCGTCGCGCCAGCGCGACGGCACGGGCGACGGCACTGGCCAGATCGGGCAGGTGCTCGGCCTGCGGTGCCACATTGCCTGCCCGGCAGGCAGCCCAAAGCGCGGCATAGGCCAAAGGCCGCGCGCCCGCCGCCACCACGGTGGCATTCAATTCGCCCGCATCCGGCAGCCGCTCGCCCTGCCGCGCCGCGCGCGACCGGGTGGTATCCAGCACATGCGCATTGCGCAGATGCGCGAACAGCGCGGTCAGATGCGTACCATCCCCCCGCGGCGTCAGATCCGGCGGCGCCGGCCACCGCACATCGCTGCCGGCCAGCAGCACCGGCCCGGCCAATCCGCCGGTCAGTCCCGCCGCCAGATCGAGTGCCAGCACCGGTGCGTCACCGGCGTCCAACAGGCCAACCGCCGCTGCAATCGCCTCCGCCGCCCGCGCCACCGGAACGCCGGCGGAACCGCCGATCCCCGGCAGCTCGATCACCGCAAAACCCAGCTCCGGCGCCATCGCCACCAACTGTGCCGCCACCACCGACGCGGCACGGATCAGGCCGGGCAAGACCACCACCAACTTCCCCTGGCCGGCCCGCCATACCGCGAGCTGGCCAAAGGCGGTGGTGAGGCAATGCGGTCGAATCGCCATCTCAGCCGCCGAACCCGAGCCCGCCCGGGTTCATCAGCCCGCGCGGATCGACCGCCTGTTTAACCGCGTCGAGCAGCCCGAGCGTTCCCGCCCGCAGCAGATCGCGGAACGGATAGTCGCGCGCCACCTGCCAGGAGACCCCGCCCAGGCTGGCATAGAGCGCCTGGGTGCCCTGACGCAGATCCACCACCGCATTGCGCGCAGCCGGATTAGCTGGACGGTCGCGCCAGGGGCGCACGACATCCTCGCCCAGGCTTGTGGCATGCAGCGGCGTGATCTCGTCCATCCAGTAGAACGCCGGCTCCAGGAAGAACTCATTGCCGGTGGTCATCGTCATCACCGAGTAGACGATCCCATGCTGCTGCATGAAGTCGCGCCGGCTGGCGAAATAGGCGTCGTTGGCGTCGAGCACCTTTTTCGCTTCGCTGAGCGGGAACACCGCGTGGATCGGCACCCAGCGTTCGCCGTCGCGGCCGAGCATGCCGAGCACCGGGCTGAACGGGCGCGAGCGCATGACCTTGGGCACGGCGTTGTCGATCTCGGTGCCGTGGCGCTGCCCGATCTCGCGCACCAGGCCCATCGCGCGCGCCAGTTCGGCGTCGGTCTCGCGCTCCACCACCAGATGCAGGGTGTAAGCGTGCGCCTTGAGGAAGCCGGTGCCGGCGACCGCGACGCCGATCGCGTCCTTGACGCCGGACAGCAGGGTGCGCCCGGCCGAAGCGACGTTGCCGAGGATCTGCAGCCCCTCGCTGATGCGGTTGACGCTGGCGGAGTGTTCGGCCTTGGTGCGGTCGATGCCGAAGCCTTCGGCGACCAGCCGGGCGCGGGCCATTTCAACCTGGGCGGCGCCCATCGCTTGGATGGAGGGGAAGCCGAAGGACTGGAAGCCGATGCAGGCGGGTTGCGGGATCAGCCGGATGGTGGCGGCGAGTTTGAAGCCGAAGGCGCCGTTGTCGCCCAGGAACAGCCCGGTGAGGTCTGGCCCGCCTTCGCGGGTGAAGGGTTTGGCGTTGAGCCGTCCGCCGGAGCCGGTGATCGCGACGGCGCCATCGGCCAGCACGACGGTAACGCCGAGCACACTTTCAGCCACGGTGCCGTTCAGCGCCGAGCCGAAGAAAGCGCTGTTCTGCGACAGGGCGCCGCCGACCGTGGCGTTCACGCCGGAGAGCGGGCCCCAATAGGGCGTGCGCAGGCCGGTGCCTTCGAGCGCGGCGTTGACCTCGGCCCAGGTACAGCCAGCTTCGGCGGTGACGTACATGTCGGCCGCGTTGACCTCGATGATGCGGTTCAGCCGGCGGCTGTCGATCACCACAGAGCCGGCGCGGGCAGGCAGGTAGCCTTTGGTGTAGGACATGCCGCCGCCGCGCGGCACCACGGCGCAGCCGGAAGATGTTGCCAGTGCGATCGCCTTTGCCGCCTGTTCGCCGGAGGCGGGCACCACGATCGCCACCGGCGCAATGCCGGGCTGCCAGAACAGGTCGTTGGCGTAGAAGGCCAGGCTGGCGGCGTCGCTCAGCACGCAATCGGCGCCGAGTTCGGCTTGCAGGCGGGCGGCGATGTCAGAGGTGTCGGTGTTCATCGGGGTCGTCCTCAGCGTTCCAGGTCGAGCGGCAGGAAGCGAAACCCTGCGCCGGCGCGCGCGACGCGGCCGGCATGGGGCGCGCCGGTATGGGAGGGAAACAGCACGGCGCCGGTGTCGGCCGCGTCGGCGAGCAGGCGCTTGCGGGTGTTGATGGCGGCGGTTGGCACTTCGCAGAAGCAGCTGTTCCAGTCTGGCCGGGCGATCTGCATCGGCTGATGGAAGACGTCGGCGGTGAAGATGCCGCTAGCGCCTTCGGAGGCGAGGCAGATCGCCAGTTGCCCGGCGGTATGGCCGGGGACGGCGCGGACGGAGACGCCGGGCAGGATGGTATCGCCGTCGTCGATCAGATCGACCAGGCCGGCTTCGATCACCGGGTCGACACTGTCGATGATCACCGGGATGCCCCAGGGGTGCAGCCGGGGGCCGCCTTCGGGGTCGCGCCAGTGTTCCAGCTCGTGCCGGCCGAACAGGTAGCGGGCGTTGGGGAAGGTGGGCACCCATTTGCCGTCGCTCAAGCGCGTGTTCCAGCCGACGTGATCGACATGTAGATGGGTGTTGATAACCATGGTGACGTCTTCCGGACGCACGCCACAGGCCGCCAGGCGTTCGAGATAGGGCAGCTGCAACTGGTGAAAGCGGCTGAAGGCTTCGTTGGTGCGGATCTTGTCGTTGCCGCAGCCGGTATCGACGATGACGACCTGATCGCCAGTGCGCAGCAGCCAGGTCTGCATGCTCGACATCAGCCGGCCGGTGGCGGCGTGGAAGAATTCCGGCGCGGCGAGCTCGGGATGCTCGACCAGCACAGCGGGGTCGTAATCGGGGAACAGGAAGCTGGGCAGGAAGCCGGGGGTCAGCATTTCCTCGACCCGCTGCACCTGCATCGCGCCGATCCGCGTGCTCCACATTGGCTTTGCTCCGGCAGTTTCAGACGTCATGACAGATAGGCCTCCAGCACCCCGGCATCGCGGCGCAGTTCCGCCCCGGTGCCCTGGGCGACGATCTCGCCGCGTTTCATCAGGTAGGCGAAGTCGCAGGTCTCGAGCGTAATCTCGGCGTTCTGCTCCACCAGCAGGATCGACTGGCCCTGCTTGTGCAGCGTCACAATGGCGGCAAACACCTGATCGACGATCACCGGGGCGAGGCCCATCGACGGCTCGTCGAGCAGCAGCACGCGCGGCGCGGTCATCATCGCGCGGCCGATCGCCAGCATCTGCTGCTCGCCGCCCGACAGCAGGCCGGCGACCTGGGCGCGGCGCTCGGCCAGCCGGGGGAACAGCTCGTAGACCTGCGCCAGCATCTCCCGCTCGTTGCCGCGCCCGGCATGGCGCGACAGCAGCAGGTTCTCCTCGACCGTCAATGGCGCCAGCACCATGCGGCCCTCGGGCACCAGCGCCAAGCCACGCCGCACCACCTGATGCGAGGGCAGCTTGCCGATCTCCTGGCCGTCGAGCGTGATCGAACCCACGACCGGGCGATGCAGGCCGGCGATCGCGCGCAGCGTGGTGGACTTGCCCGCCCCGTTTGCCCCCAGCACCGTCACCAGCCGCCCCTCGCCAACCTCGAGCGAGATGCCGGTGACGGCGCGGATGGCGCCGTAGCTAGCGCAGAGCCCGGATACGCTCAGCATCATCCCTCCGACCGAAATAGGCTTCCTGAACCTCGGGGTGCGCCATGCAGTCCCGCGCGGTGCCGTGCGTCAGCGCGCGGCCGAAATTCATCACCGTGACGCGGTCGCAGAAATCCATCACCAGGCGGACATTGTGCTCCACCATCAGCACCGTCATGCCGCCATCGCGCAGGCTGTGCACCAGTCGGCCGATGCCGTCGGATTCCTGCGCGTTCATTCCTGCCGTGGGCTCGTCGAGCAGCAGCAGCCTGGGCTGGGTGCCGAGCGCGCGGGCGATCTCGATGCGGCGCTGCTCGCCGTACGACAGCGCCTCGGCCAGATCATCGCCGCGCCCGGCCATGCCGACCTGCTCCAGCAATTCGAGCGCATGGCGCGCCACCGCGCGGCGCGCCGCGTTGGCTGCGGGCAGGCCGAGGAAGGAGGCGAACAGCGAGGTGTCCCGGCGCAGGAAACACCCGGCCATCACCTGTTCCAGCACCGTCATGCCGCTGAACAGGCGGACGTTCTGATAGGTGCGTGCGATGCCGCGGGCGGCGATGTGCTGTGGCGGCAAGGCCTCGATCCGCTCGCCGTTCAGCACGACATGGCCGCGATTGGGCCGCAGCAGGCCGGAGACCAGGTTGATCACCGTGGTCTTGCCGGCGCCGTTCGGGCCCATCAGCCCGGTGACGCTGCCGCTGGGCACGCTGAACGACAGGTCGGCCACCGCCGTCAGCCCGCCGAAGGATTTCTGCAGGTTTTCGACCTGAAGCAGATCGCTCATGGCGATTTCGCCGCGCGCCGCAGCTTCCAGCCGCGCGGATCGATCAGGCCCCGCGGCAGGAAGATCATGATCAGCAGCAGGGCGACGCCGTTCAGCACTTTCTCGAACTCGGGCAGCACCGCCTGGGCGATCACCGGCAGCGCGGTGAACACGCAGGCGCCGAGGATCGCGCCGGCCCAGTGATACGAGCCGCCGAGCACGACGGCGGCGATCATGGTGAAGGCGATGTTGATGAAATAGGTCTCTGGCGACAGGAACTGCAGCATCAGCGCCAGCGTCATGCCGCCGAGGCCGCCGACGGCGCCGGAGACGACGAAGGCGATGGTCTGAATCCGCCGCGGCGGAATGCCCAGCGTGGATGCCACCGCAGGGTCCTCGCGCACCGCGCGGGCGGCGATGCCGTACCAGGAATTGCTCAGCCGCCAGAACACCACAGCGGTCAGCGCTAGCAGGCCCGCCAGGGCGGCGAAGGGGAAGAACAGCGGCACCGACAACCCGTTGACCCCGCCGGTCAGCGGCGTGGCGTTCAGCGCCACCACCCGGGTGATCAGCACCAGCGCCAGGCTGGCGAGCGCCATCCAGTGACTGTCCAGCCGCAGGAACACCAGCGCCACGGCGAACGCCAGCAGCGCGCCCACCAGCGCACTCGCCGGCAGCACCAGCAGCACCGGCAGATGCGCCTGCAACGCCAGTTGCGTGCCGATGAACCCGCCGGCGGCGGCATAGGTGACGGTGGCGAAACTCAGAATGCCCGCCGACAAAACGGCATAAGTGGACAGCGAGAAGAACGCATTCACCATCGCGAAGCCCAGCGTGCTGCGATAGGCCGCCCAAAGGTCCTGGAACCAATCGCTCATGCGCGGGTAAACGCCACGCCGCCGAAGATGCCGCGCGGTCGCACCAGCAGGAAGCCGAGCAGCAGCGCGTAGGTAATGCCGTCGCGCAGGCTGGTGGAAATATACTGCGCGGCCATCACTTCGAGCACACCCAACGCCACGCCGGCGACGGCGGCGCCGCGCACATCGTCATAGCCGCCGACAACCACGGCGGCGAACCCCTTCAGCATCAGCCCTTCGCCGAGTGTGTAGGACACGTTCTGCGTCGTCACGCCGCCGAGCACGCCGGCAAGGCCGGATGTTGCGCCGGCGAGCAGCGCGGTGACCATGACAACACGGCGCGGATTGACCCCGGAAAGCGACGCGGCGGCCTCGTTCCAGCCAACCGCGCGCATTGCGGCCCCGAACCGGCTGTAGCGGATCAGCCAGTGCATCCCGACCGTCACCACCAGCATCGCCGCGATGCTTATGCCCTGCATGGTCGCGAACTGGATTTCGCCGATATGGATCATGCCCGAGGGATAGGCCGGCAGCGGAAAACTGAGGCTCTGATGCCCGGTGGCACTGTCAGCTAGGCTGTCGAGCACGATCCAGCAGGCAATCGAGGTGATCAAAGCGCCGAGCAGCCCGGCATTGCGGGCCCGCAGCGGCTGGAAACCGATCTGATCGACCAGCAGCGCCAGCACAGCGCCGCCGGCAACCCCCGCGAGCATGGCGAAGGGAAAGGGTAAGCCGAGCTGATCGACCGCCCAATACGCCGCGATCGCCGCCCAGCTCGCGTAGGTTCCGTGCGCGGCGTTGAGGATACCCAACGTCGCAAACACGAGTCCGAAACCGATGGCGAACAAGGCATAGAGGGAGCCGAGCGCGCAGCCGTTGATCAGTTGTTCGATGAACAGGCTCATCTGCGACCCGACTCCCGTCCGATGCCTACTTCGCGCCCGTCCAGGGCACGATCTTGCCATCCGCCGACCAGGCGACGATCAGCGTGTCGGTGGTGTCGATCTGCCCGCCGGTGATGGGTTCGCCACCATAGACGTTGTGTTCGACCTCCTTCTGCGCGGCCAGGGCATCGG
>CAIRTN010000104.1 GCA_903881515.1 uncultured Rhodospirillales bacterium
AAGCCGACGGACTGACCGAAGGCGGTGTGGTAGATTTCTTCATGGCGTTGCTCCCTTCGAGGATTCGACACCCCGAGCCTACCGGCTCAAGGCGAGCAACGCCGCTCTCCCTTTTTCAACATTCTCCGGGACATCCCCGCCTCTGCCCCACATGATCCCGTTCCGGCTCAATTCGGTCAACGCTTTCATCCGCACCACCACCAGACCCGATACCAGATCATGGATGGTGCGCCGGCGGGTGGTGATCAAGGCCACCGCCAGCCAAATCACCCCCGCGGCGATGGTCACGTAATAGCCCACTGCCCAGATCAGCACCGCCAACGGCGACGGCCGGGCGAGATCGGCGTCGCGCGCCAGGATCAGGCCGAACAGCGCCATGCCCGGTGTCGCGCCCATCGTGCTGGCGGCGAACAGCCAAGTGTAGAGCACCGGCAGAACCGGCAGCACACCCAGCATCGGCCAGGTCAGACCCAGGGTGAAGAAGCCCAGCATCAGCAGGGTATAGAACCCCGCCCAGACCAGCAGGGCGATCAGCGTGGCATCGACCAGCCACGCCGCGATCCGCCGCCGCAGCACACCGCGCACCAGCGCGTCCTCAATCACATCGTCCATCATCATGGGGCTGGCCTCAGGATCAGTCGGGTGACGTTCCCCGCGGCGCGGGGACCGATGGTGACGCTGTCGCCGTCGCGCCAGCGCCGCAGGAAGTTGCGCGCGAGGCTGGAAGCGAAATGTCCGGACTGGCCGGGTGCCAGCACGAACCGGCTGCGCGCGGGTTCAGCCAGATCATACACGCCCCGATAGGCACCGCCATGGATACCGTCATAGGAGCGCCCGACGGTGGCGGCGCGCAGCAGGGTGTCGTTGCCGCCATCGCTGTCGATCGCCGCCCCGGCGAGGCCACCGATCACCGGCACGAAGCGCAGCAACGGGTGTGGGAAGCTGGCCGGATGCGCCGTGCCCCAGCGCCAGCGCGCGGGATCGGCGCCGTAGGCGTTGCGCAATTCCGCCGCCGCTTCGGACAGGGCTGCGCCTAGCAGTTCTGGGCAATCGCCGCCGCACCAAGCGGCACCCTCCGGGCGCAAGGCGTAGTCCAGCATCTCCTCCACCGGCGCGGTGCCGCCGGCGGTGGCGCCCAGGCGTTGCAGCAGCAATCGGCCGGCGGCGCGGGTCCAGGCCTGCCAGATCAGCGGCTGCGGTGCGTCGCGGCGCATCGTGGCGTCCCAGCCGCGCAGCAGGTCGCGGATCTGCGCGTCGCTGCCTTCGGCTTGGGTGGCGAGGAACTGGGCCAGGTGATCGCGGGCGAACAGGCTGACGGCGTCGGTCTGCATCGCGGCAAAGTCGGCGAGATCGGCCTTTGGCAACGCCGCGAGCCGTTCGCGGATGCGCCGCACCCGCCAGTCGCCGAACCAGTCGGCGCCGAGGAACACCGGGTAGTCCGGCGGCGCCACCCTTTCGTTGCCATTGGCCAGCCGCCCGCCGGGCGGTGCGACCACGCGCGGCAGGGCGGTGGACCAGCCGGTCCAGTCTGATTTGCCGTCCGCGCCCGGTGCCGGCATTGCGCCGTCGCCGCCACGGCGCACCGGCACCCGGCCGGTGACGAAGAAGCCGATGGTACGCGCATCGGCCACCAGCAGGTTCTGCACCGGGGAGGTGATTTGGGTCGCCGCCTCGCCGGCTTCGGCCACCGTGGTGGCGCGGTTCAGCAACTGCATACCGCGCGAGGCGGTGTCGCCGGGCATCAGGTTGGCCATCGATGCCGCCAGCACCGGGCCGTCGGGGGCAGCGAGGTCGGAGATCACCGGGCCGTGCCGGGTTTCGCGCACCTGCAGCACTTCCTCGCCGCCGCCGCGGATGCGGATGTGTTCCTCGCGGCTTGTGTAGGGCTGTGGGCCATCCGGGGTCAGGTAGGCGTCGGGGCCGGCCGGGGTTTCGACGAACAGGTCCTGCACATCGGCGCCGGTGTTGGTGAAGGTCCAGGCAATGCGGCCATTCTGCCCCAGCAGCAGGAACGGCACGCCGGGGGCGCTGGCGCCGACCAGGGCACGGCCCGGCAGGTCGATGCGCACGAGATACCACACCGCCGGCAGGCCGAGGGCCAGATGGGGGTCGCCGGCCAGCAGCGGCGCGCCGGTGGCGGAATGCGCGCCATCGACCGCCCATTCGTCGCTGGCCGATTCCGGCAGGGTGAACGGCGCGGGGAAGCGCGGCAGCACGGCGGCAAGTCTGCCGATCATGCCGCGATCCAGGCTGGCTTCCGGGCGCCCGGCGCCGCCGCCCTGCGGCCACAGAGCGCGGATCGTCGCTTCCGGCAGTTTCATCCCGGCACGCGCCAACTCGGTGCGCCAATTGCCGGACAGATAGATGCCCATCGCCTTGGCCCAGAGCAGACAGTCCACCCCGGTCCAGGGCCGGGGGGTGCCGAGCCAGAGGTATTCGGCGGCGGTGAACCGGCCGCGCCGCGTCAGCCAGGTGTTGACGCCGATCGCATAGGCATCGAGCACCGACCGGGTTTCGGCCGGCAGGGCGGCATAATCGGCCTCGGCGGCGCGGCGCACGCCCAGCGTGCGCATCATCCGGTCCACCGGCAGGGCGATGGCGCCGACGAGTTCCGCGAGGTCACCGCCGGTTCCGCGCCGGGTGAGGTCCATTTGCAGGAAGCGCTCGCGGGCATGCAGCAGGCCCAGCGCCATCGCCGCGTCATGCTCATTTGCGGCGTGGATGCGCGGGATGCCGTCGGCATCGATGTCCGCCGAAACCGGGGCGTTGAGCTCGGCGAGATCGAGCGTCAGGTCGCCGCCCGGCAGGGTGGCCCAGATCAGCCCGGCCGCGACTCCGCCCAGCACCAGCAGCAGGCACAGCACGCCGGCAAAGCCACGCCAGAGCCAGCGCAACGCCCGGCCGCCGCGGCGCTTTGGCCGTGCCATCAGCCGCGCTTCACGCGATCGGCGGCAGGTCCACCATGATGGCGCCCCGGTCGAGCGGATGCTTGGGAAAACGCCTGGTGACCTCCGGGTCGTGGCCGGGGATGATATGGTCCGGCCCATCCGCCAGTTTCTCGCACAGCACCCAGCCTTCCAGCATTTTTTCGAGGTTGTGCAGCAACACGAACGGGCTGCGCCGGCGGATATTATACCAAAAATGCGCCGCGTCGCTCGCCAGAACCACCCAGCCGCGCGCGGTGGGCACGCGCATCACCTGCAGGCCGCCGGAATGTCCGCCGACCAGATGCAGGGTGATGCCGGGAGCGAGTTCGCTGGTGCCGGAATGGAAGGTCATGCGTTCGGTATAGACGTGCTGCACGGCCTGCATCACGTGTTCGACATCGAATGGCCGGCGCAGCGGTTCGTGACACATGCAGCGGCCGGTGCAGTACTGCATCTCAGCGTCCTGCAGGTGAAACCGCGCGTTGGGGAAGCCGCCGAGATTGCCGGCGTGGTCGAAATGCATGTGGCTGAGCACCACGTCATCCACCTTGGCCGGATCGACACCGACGGCGCGCAGCGCATCCAGCGGCGAGCGCAGCAGCTTGCGGTTGCGCCGGGTCGCGGTCTCCTGGTCGAAGCCGGTGTCGAGCACGATGGTACGGCCCTCGCCACGGATCAGCCAGATGAAATAGTCGAGCGGCATCGGGGCGGCGTGATCGTCGGGGAAGATCAGGTTGCTGGCCTGGGTGCGATCGGCGGAATGGGCATAGCGCAGGGCGAGAATTTCATAGAGCGGTGCGTTCGCGGACATCTGTTATCTGCTTCCCTTGACTTGTGGCGCTTCCACCCAATCCCTAACCTGCGCGGCGGTTCGAGACAAACAGAGTCCAACGGGAGACGACCATGGCAAAGAGCGCAACACCGAAAGCCGCCGCACCGAAGAAAGCGGCAGCGCCCAAGCTGCGCAAGGAATTCCAGACCGAAGCTTTCGCCAAGGGCCTGGCCGTGCGTCGCGCCGTGCTGGGGGCGGAATATGTCGATGCTTCCGTGCAGAATACCTCGGACTTCATGGTCGACTTCCAGAAGATGGTCACCGAGTTCTGCTGGGGCGATGTCTGGACCCGCCCGGGGTTGGACCGCAAGCAGCGCTCGATGCTGAACATCGCCATGCTGACCGCGCTGAACCGGCCGAACGAGCTGCGGCTGCACCTGAAGGGTGCGCTGAACAACGGGCTGACGCGCGACGACATCAAGGAGATCCTGCTGCAGGCCTGCGTGTATTGCGGCATTCCGGCCGGGCTTGATGCTTTCAAGGTCGCCGTCGACGTGTTCAAGAGCCTCGACGCGGAATGAGCGATCGTCGCATCGGGGTCGTCGGCGCCGGCAACATGGGCTGGCCGATGGCGGCCTGCCTGCTGCGCGCCGGCTTCGAGGTCAACATCGCTGACGCCAGGCGGGAAGTTGCCGATAATTTCGTGCAGCAGGTCGGCGGTTTTGCGCCGGATACGCTGGCGCAGCTGGCGGCGGCGTCGGACATCGTGATCACCATGCTGCCGACTTCGGCGATCGTGTCGGCGGTGCTGGGCGACGGCGAGGACAATGTGCTGGCTGGGCTGAAGCCGGGCAGCGTGGTGATCGACATGACCAGCGGGCAACCGGGGGTGACCCAGGCGCTGGCGGTGAAGGTGGCCGCTATCGGAGCGACGCTGATCGACGCGCCGGTTTCGGGCGGCGTGTCGCGGGCGAAGACCGGGCAGCTGGCGATCATGGTCGGCGGCGACGAGGCCACCATCGTGCGGGTTCGCCCGGTGCTTGAGGCGATGGGCACCACCATCACCCGCTGTGGCGATACCGGGGCCGGGCAGGCGATGAAGGCACTGAACAATCTGGTGTCGGCCGGCGGGTTCCTGTTGGGCATCGAGGCGCTGCTGATCGGTAGCCGGTTCGGGCTCGATCCGGCGCTGATGACCGATGTGCTGAATGCCTCGACCGGGATGACCAATTCGTCGCAGAAGAAGTTCAAGCAGTTCGTGCTGTCGCGCGGCTTCGACAGCGGGTTCGGGCTTGACCTGATGGTGAAGGATCTGTCGATTGCGCTTCAGATCGGCAGGGATACCGCGACACCGACACCGCTGGCGGCGATGACCCGTGAGTTGTGGGCGGCGGCGGCGGTGATGTTGGGCAAGGGAGCCGATCACACCGCGGTGGCGAAGTTTGCCGAGGTGCTGGCGGGATCAGAACTGCATGGGGAAGGCGGGTGAAACCAGTCAGCTTCGCTGTCGCGCTGCTGTTGCTCGCGGGTCCTGCCTGGGCGGACGTGTTGCATGTCGGCCCCAATTCCAAATTGAAGCAGCCGAGCGAGGCGCTGCTGGCTGCAACCGATGGCGACACCATTGAGATCGAAGCTGGGGAATATTTCGACTGTGGTCGGGTGAACGCAGACCACCTGACGATTGTTGGCCTCGACGAGGGGATCACCTTTTCCGACACCACGTGCGACGGCAAGGCGGAGCTGGTGGTGCGGGGCAGCGACGTCACCATCCGCAATGTGACATTTGCGCGCGCTCGGGTGCCGGACGGCAACGGCGCGGGCATCCGGGCTGAAGGCCGTAACCTGACCTTGGAGAAGGTGCGGTTCATCAATAACCAGGCAGCGATCCTGGCTGCGACATCGCCGCACAGCATCATTACCATCAAGAACGCCGAGTTCGAGGATAATGGCGCCTGCACGCCCGATGGACGCTGCATGTCCACGCTGCATATTGGCGGGGTCGCGCGGTTCCGGTTGGAAAAGAGCAAGATCACCTCGGCGCGTGGCGGCTACCTGGTGAATTCAACGGCGAGGCGGACTGAACTCTACGGCAATAGCCTGACCGATGGACCCAAGGGCCATTCGACCGGGCTGATCTCGGCTTCGATCGGCTCACTGGTGATGGAAGACAACGTGCTGCAGAAGCAGGCGCCGTACACAAACCGCGCGGCAGCTATTTTCCTGTTGCCGAGCGATGCGCCGCTTGGCGAAGTCGTCGTGCATCGCTCGAACTATACTGACAATACCGGCAACAGTTCCGCCTTGGTGATCGACTACACCGGGGCCGGGATTGACTATGCCGACAACACGATACCGGTTGGCGCCGAGGATATCAGCCAGTCCGGTATCACCCGCTATCGGGCCGGGATTGCCTATCGCGCGACCAAGGGGGCGATGTTGGATGCAGCCCGCATGGTGAAGCAGGGCATCAAGATCCTGATTGGGCGTCAGTAGCTATCCGTTGATTCCGGCCAGCGCCAGGGTGCGCGCATGGTGGCAGGCGACCTGCCGGCCTGGTTCGACTTCGATCAGGTCTGGCCGGGCGCTGCGGCAGATGTCGGTGGCGTAGCGGCAGCGCGGGTGAAACGCGCAGCCGGGCGGCGGATTGGCCGGGTCGGCGATTTCGCGCTCGAGCACGATGCGGGTGCTGGCGACCCCGGGTTCGGCGGTGGGCGCCGCCGAGAGCAAAGCCTCGGTGTAGGGATGCAGCGGCCTGCCGTAGAGTGCCTCGGTCTCGCCGATCTCGACGATGCGGCCGACATACATCACGGCGACGCGGTCGGAGACGTGTTTGACCACGCTGAGGTCGTGCGCGACGAACAGGTAGGTGAGGCCCAGGCGGTCCTGCAGGTCGAGCATCAGGTTCAGGATCTGCGCCTGCACCGAAACATCCAGTGCCGAGACGGGTTCGTCGGCGACGATCAGTTCCGGGTTCAGCGCGAGCGCGCGGGCGATGCCGATGCGCTGGCGCTGGCCACCGGAGAAAGCGTGCGGGTAGCGGTTCTGATAGGCGACGGGTAGCTGGACGAGGTCCATCAGTTCGGCGACGCGCTTGCGGCGTTCGGCGCGGTCGGTCATGCCGTTGATCAGCAACGGCTCGCCGATGATGTCGCCGACCACCATGCGTGGATTGAGCGAGGCGTAGGGGTCCTGAAACACCATCTGCATGTGCCGGCGCAGGCGGCGCATGTCGGCGCGGGGCAGGGCGGCGAGATCCTCGGTGCGGCCGTCGATGGTGAATTCGACCTTGCCGGATGTCGGGTCGAGCGCGCGCAGGATGCAGCGCGATGCGGTGGTTTTGCCGCAGCCGCTTTCGCCGACCAGGGCCAGGGTTTCGCCACGGTTAATGCTGAAGCTGATGCCGTCGACGGCGCGGACCTGTCCGACCACTTTGCGCAACAGGCCGCGGCGGATCGGGAAATGCTTGGTCAGGCCTTCGACTTTGAGGATGGTCTCGCTCATGGCTGACCGCCATGGATGAAGCAGCGGACCTCGTGCCCATCGGCGGTGACCGCCGGCGGCTCATGCGCGGCACAGACCGCGCCGAGGCTTTCCGAGCAGCGCGGGTTGAAGGCGCAACCCTGCGGGCGGTTGAACGGATGCGGGATCGAGCCGGCGATGGTCGGCAGCCTTGTGCGCGGCTTGGCCATCACGGTGGGGATCGAGCGCAGCAGGGCGCGGGTATAGGGGTGCTGCGGGCGGGCGAAGATATCAGCGACTGGCCCAGTTTCGACGGCACGGCCGAGGTACATCACCGCCACATCATGTGCCATTTCCGCGATCACCCCCATGTCATGCGTGATCAGGATGATGGCCAGGCCGCGCTGCTGTTGCAGGTGCCGCAGCAGGTCGAGAATCTGCGCCTGGGTGGTGACGTCGAGCGCGGTGGTGGGCTCATCGGCGATCAGCACGCGGGGATCGCAGGCTAGTGCCATCGCGATCATCACCCGCTGACGCAGTCCGCCGGAGAGTTGGAACGGGTATTCGTCGACCCGCCGGTCAGGCTGTGGCACGCCAACCATGTCGAGCAATTCAATGGCGCGTTTGCGGGCCGCGGCTTCGTCGACGCCCATGTGCAGCAGGATCGATTCCGCGATCTGGTTGCCGATGGTGTAGTGCTGCGAGAAGCTGGCCATCGGCTCCTGGAACACCAGGGCGATCTCGCGGCCGCGCACCTTGCGCATGTCGGCTTCCGGCAGCCTGAACAGATCGACCCGGCTGCCATCGGCGCGGGTCAGCCAGGCCTCGCCGCCGACCACCTTGCCCGGCCGGTCGACAATGCCGAGCACGCTGCGTGCAGTGACCGATTTGCCGCAGCCGCTTTCGCCGACCACGCCGAGGGTGCGGCCCTCGTAGACATCGAAATCCACGCCATCGACGGCGCGCACGGTACCTTCGGTGCCGAAGAAGCGGGTCTGCAGGCCGCGGACGGAGAGGATGGGCTCAACCATAGGGATCGGCCGCGTCGCGCAGCCCGTCACCGAGGAAGTTGAAGGCCAGGATCACCAGGATCACCGGAATGGCCGAGATCAGCAGCCAGGGCGCGAGCGCGAGCGTTTGAATGTTCTGTGCGTCCTGCAACAGGATACCCCAGGAGATCGCCGGTGGCCGCAACCCGAGGCCGAGGAAGCTCAGCGAGGTCTCGCTGATGATCATCGCCGGCAGGGCCAGACTGACAGCCGCGATGATGTGGCTGGCGAAGCTGGGCAGCATGTGATGGAAGATGATGCGGAACTGGCTGGCGCCGGCAAGCTCGGCGGCCAGCACGAAATCCTCCTCTCTCAACGCCAGGAACTTGCCGCGCACGACGCGGGCGAGATCGGTCCAGGCGAGCAGCGAGATGATCACGGTGATGGCGAAATAGATCTGCGTCACGCTCCAGTCATTCGGCAGCGCCGCGGCGAGGCCGAGCCAGAGCGGGATGGTGGGCAGCGAACGGATCACCTCGATCGAGCGCTGGATCAGCGTGTCGACGATGCCGCCATAGACCGCGGAAATGCCACCGAGCAGCACGCCGAGAAACAGGCTGACGGTGACGCCCACAAGCCCGATGGTCAGCGATACCCGCGTGGCCACGATCAGGCGGGACCAGAGGTCGCGGCCGAGCTGGTCGGTGCCAAGCAGGAAGATGCCGTCGCCACGCTGCGCATCGGCCAGGCCGAACAGGTGGATATCAGTGTTCATTCCGAGGAAATCATAGGGGTAGCCGTGCCCGAGGAAGGTCAGATGCACCCTGCGCGAGGTATCGACGGTGTAGACCAGTTTGAAGGTCTTGATATCGCGCACGCCCTTCAGGCCATAGATGTAAGGCGCGAAATGCCCGTCATCGAAGAAATGCACCGGCTGCGGCGCGATGTAGCTGGTGCGGGCATCGGTTGCATGCGGGTCCGCCGTCGCCAGGAAATCGGCCCCCAGCGCCAGCAGGTAGAACAGGCCGACAATGAACAGACTCGCCATCGCCAGTTTGTGCTTGCGGAAGCGCCACCAGATCAGCTGGCGCTGCGTTGCCATCGCATAGCGTTCGGCGTTCACCGTCGCGGACATCTGCTCAATCCATCTGATGGCGCAGACGCGGCTCGACCCACATCAGCACAAGATCGGAGATGAACGTGCCGATCACGGTCATCACGCCCAGCAGCAGCACGATCGTTCCCGCCAGGAACATGTCCTTGGCGATCAGCGCCTTCACCAGCAGCGGCCCCACCGTCGGCAGCCCGAGCACGATGGAAACGATGATGCTGCCCGAGACCAGGTAGGGGAACAGATAGGCGATGTTGGAGGCGAACGGATTGAGCGCCGCCCGCACCGGGTATTTCAGGATCACCTTGCGCTCGGCCACGCCCTTGGCCCGCGCCGTGACCACGTATGGTTTGCGCAATTCATCGAGCAGGTTGGCGCGCATGATGCGGATCAACTGCGCGGTGCCGCCTAGGGCGAGGATCACCGCCGGCAGCGGCAGGTGTTTCATCAGGTCCCAGACCTTGCCGAGGCTCCATCCCGCCAGCAGATAATCGGCGGAGAACAGCCCGCCGACGTTCGCGTCAAGCAGGGTGAAGGAGAAATACATCACGATCAGCGCCAGCAGGAAGTTCGGCACCGCAATGCCGATGAAGCCGAACAGGGTGAAGGCGTAATCGCCGAACGAGTACTGCTTCACCGCCGAATAGATGCCGATCGGCAGCGCCAGCCCCCAGGTGATGATCAGTGCCGAGAACGACAGCAGCAAAGTGAGCCAGATGCGGTCGCCGATCACTTCGGTGACCGGGCGGCGCCATTCCATCGATTCGCCGAAATCGCCCTGCACCACGCGGAAGATCCACTTGCCGTACTGCACGTAGATCGGCTGGCCCAGGCCGTAGAGCTGGCGCATCGCCGCGGCCTCCTCGGCGGAGACGGTGCTGCCGGAGGCCGACAGCTGCGCGATGTAGGCATCGACGAAGTCGCCAGGGGGCAACTGGATGATCGCGAACGACAGCATCGAGATCAGCCACACCGTGACCAATCCCAGCAGCAGCCGGCGCGTAACGAACGCGATCAACCCCTTGCCCCCCGACGTCGCATCCTAGGTCTTGAAGAACCAGGTTTCGGGATGCGAGCTGCCCGGCGTGCGGCAATGCTGGGCGATGCAGGCGCGCCCAGGGATGTTGCCCAGCCGGCGGCTGGCCAGACGCACGCCCATCAGCGCCGGTGACTGACCGCAGGTGCCGATGTGGAATTGCTGGTCGACCATGATCTTCCAGATTTCCTGCGCCGTCTTGTTGCGCTGCTCTTCCTTCTGTCCGGCCGCGGCGGCGAACAGCTCCAGCGCCTTCAGCATGTTCGGGTCCTTCGGCTTGGTGCCCTGGGCACCGGCCGAGGCGTACCACTTGGCGTGTTCCATGCCGTAGACACCGTTGGAAACGTCCACCGGCAGCGCCCAGCTGGGATACAGGTACAGCAGCTCGGTGCCGCCATTGGTCCAGATCAGGATGTGGTGGTCGCCGGCGTCGCGGCGCTGGAAGGCGAGGCCGCGCTCGGCTTCCTTCACATCGCCGTAGATGCCGATCTTGCGCCAATGCTGCGCGATCATTTCGGCATGCTTCGGCCAGTCCATGAACGCCTTGATCGCCAGCAGCTCGATCACCAGCCGCTTGCCGTTATCGGTGCGCAGCCGGTAGCCTTCGCTGTCCTTCTTGGTCAGGCCCAATGCGTCGAGCATCTTGTTGGCCAGCGCCACATCCAGCGTGGACCATTTCTTGCGCCATTCCGGTCCTGGGCTCTCCGGCATCACTTCGGCCGGCGCCGTGGAGCCGGGCGTGGCGAGGCCGAGCCAGAACGTCTCGTTCATCTGCTCGCGGTCGATGCCGAGCGACAGGGCGCGGCGGAAATCGGCGGTGGCCAACCACTTGCCGACTTCGGGGTCCGCCCTGTGGTCCATGTTGACGTGCAGCGTGGTGTCCGCGCCGTTATAGGCGAGGTCGAGATGCACGTCGTATTTGCCGCGCTCGCGGTTTTCCATGATCACCGGCAGCTTGGCCAGATCGATATGGCGCTCCTGCAGATCGTATTCGCCGGCCATGGCGCGCAGGTTGGCAACCTCGATGTTCTCGGCCAGCGTCATCACCACGCTGTCCATGTAGGGCAGCTGGTTGCCGGCGGTGTCCACCGCATAATAGTACGGGTTGCGCTCCATTACCCAGGTCGGCGTGTTGATCGGCCGGGTGGTCTTCCACGGACCGAGGGTCGGCAGGTCCGGGTTGAGTTCCCAGTCCATCTTCACCTTGATCGCCCGCGCCCAGGTGTCGAAGCCGGCGGCCTTGGCTTTCGCGTTGACCTCGGCTTCGGTCGAGTATTTCGGCAGGAACTGCTTCAGGTAATGCGCCGGCATGTAAGCGCCGTAGGACTTGCCGAACGAGGCAGCCGCGGATTGCCCGCCGCCGATCAGCGTGTCGCCGGCCAGCATGTCGGGGAACAGGTAGTACGGGTTCTCGAACACGAACTGCACGGTGGTGGCATCGACCTTGACGATCTTGCCTGCTTTGCCGCCGGCGATCATGTCGGCGATCGGCGCGGGAACGATGTCCTTGTTGCCGTAGATGTCCTCGAACCAGAACACGAAGTCATCGGCGGTGAACGGCGCGCCGTCGGACCATTTCATGCCTTTGCGCAGATGGATCGTCGTCGTGCGGCCGTCCGCGCTGAGCTCATAGCCTTTGGCGACGCAGGGCACGATCTTGCTGCCGGTATTGTCCCAGAACAGCAGCTTGTCCGACGCCATGATGCGGTTGCCGTTCTCGCCATCCGACGGACCGATGAACGCGCGGCGCCAAGTGCCGCCGTATTTGCCGACGCTTTCCAGCGGCTGCAGCACCATGGGTTCTGCGGGGATGCGCTGCGCGACGGGCGGCAGTTTGCCGGCTTTGACCAGTTCAGCCAGGGCAGGGGCCTCGCCGAATTTTGCCGGAAGCGCGCTAGACTGGCTCGGGCCTTCGAGCTTGCCGACCAAGCCGGACTCACCGAATTTGCCGGTGCCGCCCACGGCCTGGGCCAGCGCCTCTGTCGTTGCTGCCGCCGCGAATGCCGCTGCTGCCGTGCCAATGAAACGCCTGCGCGTCGTCATGTCCATCTCTCCCTGTGCGCGCCTTGGTGTCACCTGTTACAGGCGTCCCGGCGCATTTTGCAGGACCAACCTAGTGCATCGGCCTACCGCAGGGAAAGGGGGGATTGGTAGCGTTAAACAATCGCCAGCATGCGCCATGCCATCACCGACAGCACGGCGGCATTCAACAGCATCACCCACGGCGCCAGCTTTGCCATGCCGTGCTGCCAGCGCCGTCCGGCCGCCATGCCAGCGAGCGCCACCAGGACCAGCGCCGGTACCGTGCCCAACCCAAACGCCAGCATTGCCACTGCCCCGCCGGCGGCACTGCCAACCGCCGCTGCCGCCAGGAGTGCGGCATACAGCATGCCGCAGGGCAAGAACCCCAGCGCCGCGCCGAGCAGCAGTTCGCCTGTCCATTGCCCTCGGTCGATCAGGCGCGCGACTCGGCTAATCCGGTCGATCCACCAGCGCGGAGCATGTTCGAGCCCAGGCATGTACCGGTGCAAACTCGGAGCCAGGCGGCGCAACGCATGCAACGCAAAGATGACAGCCGCAGCGGCCAGCAGCGGGCCGGCGAGACGGCCGGGAGCGAAGGCTCCCAGACGAGCGGCAAATGCGCCCAACAGCGCATAAGCCGCCAATCTTCCGGAATGATACGGCAGTAAGAGCGCTCCGCGCAGCCTGGAGCCTTCACAGAGGCGAGCAACGGGAACCCGTGACATCCGGTCGGCGGCTTGCCCCAGCACGAAGGGGCCGCACATCGGTCCGCAATGCACGACACTTCCGGAAAGCCCAGCCAACAGCATACCGAGCAGAATTGTTACGAAATTTCCTGTCGGTGGCAGACCGCACATTGTCGAGAGAGTGGCGAAAAACCCCATTAAATCAGCGCACTTTCATTGTGTATTGTAAAAGAGATGCGAAATGCTGCGGTGCGGCATTGATCTGCGTCAATGAGCCGGTGTTGGGACACTGTCACACAGGTTACAGGCCGGCCATGTACGGGGCGGTCTTTTTTTGCGAGCGGGGTAGGAGATCATGGGTATCGACATCGGCGACATTCTCGTCGGCCTGCTGGTAGGCATTCTCGGGCTTGTGGGCCTGATCATGGCCTCTGGCGCGCTGGACAACGAGATCTATATTTTCGGGCTATCACTGGCGCTGTTTGCGGTGCTGTTCGAATTCGGCCTCGTTCGCAGACATTTCGACAAAGCGGCGATTGCGCGCGCCAAAGGCGGCCATCATGTCTGACATTACCATGGGCGCGGCGATCCCCGCCGCGCGTTCGCGCGATGTCGTCTACAATGACGATGTCGTTAAGAAGTTCGTCATCGCGGCGATGTTCTGGGCGATCGTGGCGTTCCTTGTCGGGTGCGTGATTGCTTCGCAGCTTGCCTGGCCGGCGATGAACCTGGGTTTCTCCTTCACCAATTTCGGGCGCTTGCGGCCGGTGCATACATCAGCCGCGATCTTCGCTTTCGGCGGCTCGGCGCTGTTCGCAACGTCGTTTTACGTGGTGCAGCGCACCTGTCGCGCCCGGCTGTTCGGCGGCGAGGCCCTGCACAACTTCATCTTCTGGGGCTACCAGTTCTTCATCGTCATGGCGGCGCTCAGCTACGTCCTGGGCTTCAGCCGCGGTCAGGAATATTCCGAGCCGGAATGGCACCTGACCGCATTCCTGGTAATCATCTGGGTGCTGTATGCGGTGGTGTTCATCGGCACCGTGTTCCTGCGTGAAGAGCCGCATATCTACGTCGCCAACTGGTTCTATATGGCCTTCATCCTCACGGTCGCCGTGCTGGTGCTGGGCAACAACGCCGCCGTGCCGGTGTCGTTCTTCATGGCGAAGGGCTACACTGCCTATTCCGGCGTGCAGAACGCGATGATCCAGTGGTGGTATGG
>CAIRTN010000105.1 GCA_903881515.1 uncultured Rhodospirillales bacterium
CGGCGCCGGCGGCGCCGGCCAGGTTGTCTTCATCGAATGGTGAGCAGCATGACAGAACAGGTCTATCGCATCGTCACCACCGGCCCGTTCCAGGTCGCCGGTTCCGACGGGCACATGGTCGATGTGCCCGTCGGCAGCACGATCAACCGCATCCTCGGCGCGCCCGGCGATGGCTGGCTCGCGCCGGCCAACACCGCATTGCTGCCCGATAACGGCGCACCGATCTGGGCGCCGCCGCCGCCGCCAGTGATGCAGATCGACGCCTATGCGTGGTTGCAGCGCCTGCCCTCGGCGGTGCAGGTCTCGGTGGCCACCGCCGCGCAACGCGACCCGCGCCTGCTGGTCGGGCTGACGCTGCTGACCGCGGCGGGCACGGTGGATCTCACCGATCCCTCCGGCCAGTTGCACAGCTTCCTCAGCCTGGCGCAGACCGCCACCGCCGGGATGTCCGATCCGCTGACCGCCGATCTGGTCACCCAGTTGCTGACGCCCTGATCATGGCAACGGCAACGCAGACAGCGATCGCCACCTTGCAGCGCGAGGCGCTGGAAACCCGCGATCGCGTCACCCGGCTGGAGGCGCGGTGGGAGGCGCTCGCCGCCGGCACGGCGCGCGGCGATGTCGATATCACCTCGCTGGAAAGCAAGGTGGACGAGATGCGCCGCGCCCATGCGCTGGGTGTCGGCGCGCTACGGGTCGGGCTGTGGCTGGGGCATTGCCTGGCCGCGGCGGCCGGCTTCCTGGCCGCGCATTTCTGGCCGCCACGGTGAGGGCGCGCCGATGCACAAAATGCGGACTGCGGTGAAGACCGTGGCGCGTGAGGCGCGCCATGCCCCGATGCGCGTCGCGATCGCGGTGCTGGAGCCGGTGCTGGCGACCAGCGGCGCATTGCTGGTCGCCTGGCTGGTGACCAGCCTGTTCATCAAGGCGCGCGACCTGTTTTCCTGAAGCTCAGACAAGGAACCATCCAATGGGCGCTCTGATTCCGCTGGCGATATCGCTGGCGCCGGAGATCGGCAAATGGCTGTTCGGCAGCACAGGCGAACAGACCGCGGCCGCCGTGGCACAGGTGGTGCAAGCCGCGACCGGCACCACCGACGAAAGCGTCGCCCAGGCGACGATCAGCTCCAACCCGCAGCTCGCTGCCCAGTTGCGCCTGCAACTGGCGCAGATCGCCGCCGGCCAGGAAGAAGCCGCGCGCACCGCGCAGCTTGAAACCATGAAAGCCTACCTGGCCGACATCGCCGGCGCCCGGCAGCAAACCGTCGACCTGGCGAAATCCGGCAGCGCGGTGCAGTGGGCGCCAGTGGTGGTCTCTACCGTCGTGCTGTCCACCTTCGGCGTGGTGATGTTCGCCGCCCTGTCGCACGCCCTGCCGCAGGGCAGCGAAACCATCCTGAACATGCTGCTGGGCACCTTGGCGGCAATGGCGACCTCGGTCGTCGCCTACTGGGTCGGCAGCAGCGCCGGCAGCGCCCAGAAAACCGACCTGCTCGCCCGCTCCCCCGCCATCACCGGAGGCAAGCCATGACCGCCGCCATGCTGATCGCGCTGCTGCTGCAAAGCGGCGTGTGTTCGCAAACCCAGTTCGAAGGCCCGGCCGGCCTGACACTGACCGTCGTTGTCTGCCCGGTGCTCGTGCCCCCCGGCGGTGAGGCGCCGGCGGAAGAGAGCGAGCCAGAGGCACTGCCGCCGGGGAAGCGGCAGAAGACGTAGCGGCGGGGCTGATATGAGCTGGGAGGACCAGGGCCGTCAGGCGCACGGCTGGTTCGGCCATGGCACAGCCGTGGAGAGTCAGCCGGAGCCGATTTTTGAGCCCGCCGGCCTGGAACGCCGCATCGACACCGTCGCTCACGGGGCGCAGATGCACCTGCCGCGTAAGGATTGGCACCGCTCGGCCATCGCCTTCGACGGTCGGCGTCTGGAGCAGATCCGCCGCGCGATGCTGGCCTGGGTGGCGGCGCGCGGGTTCGACGATGCCACGTTCGCGGCCCGGTTCGCCGATCCGCGGGCCAGCGATGCCGCCATCCAGGTCTTGCGTGCCGCCGCCGATGCGACGCGGACCGCGACGACGCATCAGGGCCTGATGGCCGCCTCGGCGCAATTTGCCGCTGGCATGCTGGTGGTCGGCCTGGACCGCTGGCCTGGCTAACTCGCCGATGCCGCCGCGCGGGCCGCGGCCTACCGGCCGGACGCGGGCCGCATCGTGCTCGCCCAAGCGGCATCGCGCACCGCCACGGACGCAAGCCTGGCCGAACCGCCGGTTCGGCCACCCGGCCGTTATGTCGCCGTCGATCCAAAGCGCTGGATCGGCCGGCCATCGGTCGGCACCGGCGAGTGCGTCCCGCTGGTCCGCCAGGCAACCGGCGCACCGCAATCCGCGCTATGGCGGCCGGGCGCTCTGGTGCAGGGCAACTTGGCGATCCGCCCTGGAACCGCCATCGCCACCTTCGATGCGACCGGGCATTATGCAGGGCATGCTGCGATATATCTGGGGCAGGACAAGAATGGTGTCATGGTGATCGATCAGTGGAATCATCGAGACGGAAGTGGCAACGTTCTGGAACAGCATCGCCCGTCGGCAAGAACGTTGCCGCTCAACAGCGCATCGCCGCGCCCCAGGGTCGATCGGGGAGAGTCTTATCGTGCAATCGAGTAGCCGTTTGTTCTTGATTTCGGCGCTGGTGGGATTGCTGTTGGGCACGGCAGCGCACGCGCAAAGCGATATCATCGGATGCCCGCAAACCCATGACGGCAAGGCGTTGCGGGAGGTTGGTGTTTTCGAGGGCCGCCCGGAGAACATCCTGGAAATTATGCCGGAACCCGGCCGTTTCGTGATACCGCAGACCCCGCGCCCTTTGTGGGCGCAATACCCGCCCTACTATCTTGGCTGCCGCTACGAGGGCACATCCCAGATCATCCCGGTCGAATTGCCGCGAGCGATCACGGTGTGCGATTTTGTCAAACGCCATAATGTCCGTTGCCACTAATCCCGGCGCCAGAAATTGGATCAGGGAGAGCCCGGCCGCTCCCCAAGCGAACGGATAAAGGTTTTTTTGCTTTTTTTTTGCAAAAAAGAAGACGCTTGCTTGCCTTACTTCCCAGCCCGCACCAGCATCACCGACTGCACCACCGCCATCGCCGCCAGCTGCCCCGCCGCGATCATGTAGGGCACGTGCCAGCCGAACACCGGCACCGCGGCGGCGAACAGGCTGGGGCCGGCGACGTAGCCCAGGAACACCACCAGGGTGGAGCCCGATGTGGCGTCGGCCACGCGGGCGGGCGGTGCGAGGCGGGCGACTTCGGCCATGTAGATGCCGTTCCACGAGCAGCCGAAGAACCCGGCCAGCATCGCGATCATCGCCGTCGGCACCAGGGGCGGGTGATCGCCCAGTTGCGCGTAGAGTACCACGAAGCCGGCGGCGATAAAGGCCTGCACGGTCAGGTTCGCAGCAGGTTTGCCGGTGCGGTCGGCGAGGAAGCCCAGGAACACCCGGGCAAACACGCCGGCGCCCTGCATGCAGGCGTAGGCCAGCCCGGCCTCGGCGAGGCTCATCCCGGCTTCGGTCAGGTAGGTGACGGAGAAGCTGTAGAGCACCCCCTGCACCAGCGCGAAGCTCAGCGCCAGCGCGGTGATGGTCAGCATTGCCCGGTCAGAGGTCAGGGCGCGCACCGGGGTCAGCACGTTGTCGACCGAGAAGATCGCCCGTGGATGCACCGAGCGCGTGGGGTCGCGCTCGACATCCATCATCCGGCGCAGCGGCGAGATGATCGCCGCCGAGCCGATGCCGACGACCACGGCCAGCAGCAATGCCGACGGCCAGCCGAAGGCCACCGCGAACGGCGCCACGATCAGCCCGGCCAGCGCGCCGCCGGCGGGTGCCCCGGCCTGTTTGATCGAGAAGATCAGCGTGCGATGGGCGGGCGGCGCGGTCTTCGCCAGGATGCGGCTGCCCGAGGGCGGGGTTGGCCCATAGGCCAGCCCCAGCATCAGCGCGGCTGCCACCAGCGCCGGCCACGACCCGGTGGCCGCGATCGCCATCGCCAGCACCGCCAGCAGCGCGCCCATCTGCAGGCTGCGCACCGGCCCCAGCCGCGCCAGGATCGGCGAACCGAACGCCAGGAAAAGGCACGAACCGGCCGAGGTCAGCGACGACAGATTGCCGATCCGTTCCGGCGCCAGCCCGGTGCTGCGCGTCAGCAGCGGCGCCACCACCGGCAGGCACTGCCCCATGAACGAGGAGGCCGACTGCGCAAGCAGCGTGGCGGAAAGGGCGAGCAGCCAGTCTGGAATACGTTTCACCCGCGAATGCTGCGTTGCGCAGGCGGGGGCGTCAATCGTCCGGATCTGCGGTATAAGCGGTTATGTCTCCGCGCACGGCCTGGGCCGTTCATCCCGTCGCTCCCGATTGCCGTGTGCAGGTCACGCGGCCGATGGCGCCGTTGCCGGCCTGGCTCGACGCCGAGGTCGACCGGCTTTGGGCCGAGGCGCAGGCGGCCACCGACGGCAAGCTGTTCAACGGCGCGATCTTCAGCGCCGATGTGATCACGCCCCACCTGATCTGCGGGCATTGGAGCGAGTATCGCCGCACCGTGGCGCAGATGCGCCGGCCCGATCTGCACGCCGTGCTCGGCGTGCGTTCGCTGGCGGTGGGCGGTGTCATCGTCTGCCCCGACGGCGTGCTGTTCGGCCGCCGCCCGCCGCGCTCGGTGTATCAGGCCGGGGAGTGGCAGTTGCCCCCCGCCGGCACCGTGGACCGCAGCACCGCGCGGCCCGATGGCCTGGTGGATATCCGCGCCCAGTTGCTGACCGAGCTTGGCGAGGAACTCGGCATCGAGCCCGAGGCGGTCTACGACCTGCGATCGCTGTGCATCGTCGAGCATGCCGGCAGCCATGTGCTGGATTTCGGCATCGCGGCGCGCACCGATCTGCGCGAGGCCGAGATCCGCGACCGCCATGCCAGGCTGGGCGATGGCGAATACGACCCGCTGGCCATCGTGCCGCTCGCGGATTTGCCGGGCTTCCTGGCCCAGGCCGGCACGCTGCTGAACCTGCAGGCGCCGGCGTTTCTGCGTTCCGCAGGTGTTCTCAACTAAAAATTAACTTTTACGGACAGCATTCCTAAAGCGGTTGACTCTGCGCTGGAACGCTGGAATGAATAGGGAACAAAGAACGAACCTATCCTCAACGCGGCCAAACCGGCCACCACGGAGACTTCGATGACCCGTATCCTGTGCGTCTGGTTCCCGCTCTGGTCGATCACCCGCCGCCGCCGCGATGCCGAGGTGCCGGCGGCCGGCCCGCTGGCCACCGTGCGCAGTGTGCGCGGCCGCCCGGTGCTCGGCGCGCTGAGCTCCGAGGCCGAAGCGGCCGGCCTGCGCCCTGACATGGCGCTGGACCATGCCCTGGCCGTGCTGCCCGGCCTGCTGGCGGTCGAGGACGATCCTGCCGCCGATCTGGCCGGGCTCAACACCCTGGTCGCCTGGGCCCGGCGCTATACCCATCGCGCCGTCGCCGACACCACGCACGGCCCAGTCGAGGGCCTGCTGCTCGACATCACCGCCTGTGCCGCGGCGTTCGGCGGCGAGGCGGCGTTGTTGGCCGATCTCAGCGCGCATCTGGCCACGTTCGGCCTGCCGGCGCGGATGGCCATCGCCGGCACATCAGGCGCCGCCTGGGCGCTGTCGCGCAGCACCGAGGACAGCACGATCCTGCCGCCGGGCGGCGAGGCGCGGGCGCTGGCCAATCTGCCCACCGATCTGCTGCGCCTGCCGGAACCGCTGACCGCCGCGCTCAACCGCCTGTGCCTGCGCCGCATCGGCGCACTGGCCCGGATTCCGCAGGCCGAACTGGCCGCCCGCTTCGGCACCCTGCCCGGCGAGCGCCTGGCCCAGGCGCTGGGCAGCGAGGCCGAGCCGATCACCTGGCCGCACGCCCCGGCGCCCTGGCAGGTCCGCGCCGCGCTGTGCCGCCCGCCCGCCCCAGCGCGCCAGACGCGCCCCGATGCCGAGCGGACGCCGGTCTGGTTCGTTCCGGCGGTCATTTCCGCGGCGGAGCATGCTATGCGTTCGTCCTGATTGCGCAAGTATTTGTTACAATTCACATTTTTTGTTAATGTTTGGTTGGTGACTTTCCTCTCGATAGGGTCTAGCGTGGGTTCGCTGACCCCTATCGTCTGGACGACCGATGAATTCCTACGCCCGCCTTCGCCCCCGTGCGGTCCAAGCGCCGGCCAAGCCGGTGCTGTTCCTGCACATCCCGAAGACGGGCGGCACGTCCTTCGTCACCGCTTTGCAGAACCTGTTTGGCGATGGTCGTGTGGTCCGCCTGGCGATGGACGACCCCGATCTGCAAACCCATCTCGACGCGCTGTCTTGCGCGGAGGGCAGCGATTTCGCCTGCATCAACGGCCACCTGCCGGCGCATATCTTCACCGCCGCGCTGGATCGCTACGAGGCGTTCACCCTGCTGCGCAATCCGGTGCACCGGGTGATGTCGCTGTTCCGCTTCCTGCGCCGCCATGGCGCCGAGACGCTGGCCGGCCTCGGCCTGCGGCCCGGCTTCTCTTTCGATGAATTCATCGACTCCGCCCATCCCGAGCTCTACCAGCAGATCAACAACGGCATGACCCGCGCGCTCTGCGGCCTGCGCGATGCCAGCGAGTCGGACAGCGCGCTGTTCTGGAACCTCGACACTGCCGCGCTCGACGCCGCCTGCGCCCTGCTCGAGCGCATCGAGTTCGGCCTGTGCGAGGAGATGGAGCTGACGCAGGACCGCCTGGCGGCACGCTGGGGACTGCCCTTCGCGATGCCGGCGATGCGGCTCAACTCCACCTCGACAGGCGGTGAGGAAAGTGCGCCCCGCAATATCGCCCGGATCGCCACGCGCAACCAGTTCGACATCGCGCTCTACGAATCCGCCGCCCAGCGCTTTCACGCCCAGCGCCCGCTGATCGCCACGTTGCAGCGCGGCGACACCGTGTTTGCCCCCGCCGCGAATGCCGCCGTGCCACTCGGCGACATCCCTGGCCGCACCGGCTTTCATCCCTACGAGGATATCGGCGTCGCCTGGCTGGACGGCACCGGGCCTGCCTGCCTGCATGTGCGCGCGCCGCTGGCATCCGGGCGGCTGGTGTTTGAGGTTTATGCCGTCACCCCAGGCTATCCTGCCGGGGATATCGTGATCTGCCTCGACGGCAGGCAGGTGCCGATGCAGGTCACGCCGGGTGAACCGTTCTGGTTCACCCTGGCCAGCGACACGGTGGCGTTCGAAGCATCATCGCGCCCCCACGAATTGACCATCGAGCTGCCCTACGCGGTGCCGGCGCGTCACCTGGACCCTGGCACGGCCGACCGGCGCAACCTGGGGGCCGCGCTGGCCTCGGTGATGATCGCGGGCTGAGCTCGCTTCTACGTCAGCGCCTTGCGGGCGCGCGCGAGCAATTGCGGGTCGGTCATCTGTCCGATATCGGCGGTGATCTCGCGGGCCACGTGTTGGAACACCTGCGGGTGATGGCGCTTCAGATCGTCGAGCAACGCCTGGGCAGCGTTGCTGTGCCCCTCGCCATGGCCGACCAGCACAATGCGCCCGGCCGAGCCCAGCGCGTGGGCGATGGCGTTATGGAAGGCGGCCGATTCCGCAGCGCGCTTTTCCTCGTCGCGTCCCTGATCCTGGTGCGACAGGTGGCGCAGGATGCGATTGGGGTCGTCGGGGTGGATTGGGTGGCCGGTGATGTCGGCGGCGTGCAGATCCATCTGGAACAGCCGCGCTTCTCCGGCTTCGACCACCACCAGAACGTCGCCGCTGAGGGCGGCGGCGTCCGCACCTACCGCCGCCGTGCCGGGCTGGCCCGGCCCCCAGCCGGCGCGGTTGAGCATATGGCGCAGGTCCATCACCGCCTCCGTCGCGACATCCTTGTCGTGCGAGCGGCTGACACGGTGGTGGATGTCGCCGATCGAGAAGGTGACCTCGTTGTTGGTCCCGTGCTGCACCGAGCCCAGCGCGGTGAACAGCGCGAACACATCCAGCCAGGCGAGGTTATGCGCGATCGGATGGCGGTACAGCGCCTCGAGCGTGTGGCGGCTGGTGCCGGACAGGGCGGACCGGTCATGGGTCGGCGGGCCGAATTTGGCTTCGATCTTGATTGCGGACACGACGGGCCTCCATGCGCTCTGCGCCGCGATAGGGCCAATATTGGCCCGGCGACACCGACGCAGATTCCGCTGTTCGCGCGCCTAGCGGCAGCATCGGAAAACACCTAGGCGCGGATCTCTGGGTATTTTCCGATTGTTGTTCGGTTGCTGCCGTATTCTATGTTGAGGTCTGAAATATAAATACAATAAAAACAATTATTGTATTCAGGAAGCAATCATGCGCTCGATTCATCTTGCCGCGGCCCTGTTGCTTGTGCCACTGGTCATTGCTCCCCTCTCCACTGCCAGGGCACAGGTCAGCATAGTCGTAGGGCTTGGCGTGCCGGTGACCATGGCCCCGCCGATGCTGCCAGACTATGTCCAGCCGCCAATGCCGCGATACGGCGCCATCTGGACGCCGGGCTACTGGGCCTATGGCGGCTATGGCTATTACTGGGTGCCGGGCACCTGGGTGATGCCGCCCTCGGCCGGTTTGTACTGGACGCCGGGATATTGGGACTGGCGCGAAGGTTCGTATGTGTTCAGCGTCGGCTACTGGGGGCCGACCGTCGGCTATTACGGTGGGATCAATTACGGCTATGGCTACGGCGGCTCAGGCTATCAGGGCGGCGAGTGGCGCGGGCGGGATTTCCTGTATAACCGCTCCGCCAATAATTTCGGCTCGGTGCATGTCGGCAACGCCTATGATCGCCCGATTGCCGGTGGCCATGCCGGTGAGCGGCCCAGCTTCAATGGCCCGCGCGGCACTTTGGCGCGGCCCACGGCGCGGGAAGAACAGGCTGGCCGCCAAGGGCACACCCAGCCGACAGCCCAGCAGATCCAGCACAGCCAGGCCGCGGCGCAGGATCAGGCCCTGCGCGCATCGGTGAATAATGGCCGCCCGGCCATCCCCGCCACCGCGCGGCCGCGCCAGCCGAACGCCGCCGCCGAACCGGCCCGGGCCGCCCCGCCGGTGCATCAGGCCGCCCCGCAGCAACGTCAGGAGCAGCCTGCGCAACGCCAGGCCCCGCAGCAACGGCAGGAGCAGCCTGCACAGCACCAGGCCGCCCCACAGCAGCGTCAGGAGCAGCCTGCGCAGCATCAGGGCGCCCCACCGCAGCGCCAGGAGCAGCCTGCGCAGCATCAGGCCCCGCCGCAGCATCAGCAGTCGCGCGAAGAAGAGCGCCGCTGAACATTCGCGCAGCCGCGCGTCGATCGATCCGAACCGCAGCCCAGGAGACCACGATGAACGACAACCAACTCAAACAAGCCGTGCTCGATGCCCTGCAATGGGAGCCGAGCGTGAACGCCGCGCATATCGGCGTCACCGCGCAGGACGGCGTGGTCACCCTGATGGGCCATGTCGAAAACTATGCCGAGAAGGCCGCGGCCGAGAAAGCCGCGCGCCGGGTCAACGAGGTCAAGGCGGTGGCCGAGGAACTCGAGGTCCGCCTGCCGCTCGGCGTTACCCATGGCGACGAGGAAATCGCCGCCGCGGCGGTCAACCGGCTGGACTGGGATTCAATGGTGCCGCGCGATTCCGTGCGGGTGAAGGTCGCCAGTGGTTGGGTCACGCTCAGCGGCGAAGTCGCCTGGTTCTTCCAGAAGGAAGCCGCGGTGGATGACGTGCGCAAGCTGTGGGGCGTGATCGGCGTTTCCAGCGAGATCACCATCAAGGCGAAGCCGAACACCTCGCTGATCCGCGAGCATATCGTCGCCGCCCTGGACCGCTCCTGGTTCGACCCGGCCTCGATTCACGTCTCCGCCCAGGGCGGCGAAGTGCGGCTGACCGGCAAGGTCGCATCCTGGTACGAACGCGATGAGGCCGGCGCCACCGCCTGGGCCGCGCCGGGCACCACCTCGGTGGTGAACGACATCTCCGTCGCCTGAACGACGGCTCCCCGCCAGCCCGGCACGCCGGGCTGGCGGGCGCGTCCGTCAGGGCGCCAGCACGATCTTGCCGAAATGCGCGTTGGCTTTCATGTGTTCCAGCGCATCAGCCGCCTCGGCCAGCGGGAACACCCGGTCGATCGGCAGCCCCAGCCGTCCGGCCTCGATCGCCGGCCACAGATCGGCGCGCATGCGCCGGTTGATCTCGCGCACCTCATCGATGCTGCGGGTGCGGAAGGTGACGCCGATATAGTCGATGCGGCGCAGCGCATGCAGGTCGAAGTCGAATGTGCCCTTGGTGCCGCCGAGCCGGCCGACATTGACGATGCGGCCCAGAATGGCGGCCGCCCGCATGTTCTCGTTCGCCACGCTGGCCGAAACCTGGTCGATGATCACCTGCACCCCGACCCCCCCGGTCAGTTTCAGCACCTCCGCCGACCAGCCCTCTGCCGAGGTGTCAATCGCATGATGCGCGCCGAACTCGGCCAGCCGGGCGCGTCGCCCGGCATTGCCGGAACCGCCCAGGATCAGCCCGGCGCCCATCTCGCGCGCGATCTGCAACGCCATCAACCCGACGCCGGAGCTGGCGCCCTGGATCAGCACCGAGTCGCCCTTGGCCATCCGCCCGTTGGTGATCAGCGCGTCATGCATGGTCTGCAACGCCACCGGCAGCGTGGTGGCCACCGCCCAGCTCATATTGGCATCCGGCACCGGGCTGGTGCGGCCCCAGTCGGCCACCGCGTATTCCGCGTAGCCGCCATTACCCGAGCACATCACCCGGTCGCCTTCCCTCACACCCTGCACCTCGGCCCCGGCGGCGACCACCTCGCCGGCGAATTCCAGGCCCAGCACCGTGCCCGGCCCGCCCATCGCGCCATGGCGATGCCCGGCGGCGACGCCGAGATCGGCGCGGTTCAGGCTGGCGGCGCGCACGCGCACCAGCACCTCGTTGGCCTTCGGCACCGGGCGTGCGACCTCGCGCACCGCGACGCCGGTTTCAGTCACGACAGCAGCCTGCATGGTGGACATTTAACGCTCCCCTGGTTGCCCTCGGTGTAACATCGCCGCGCGACGCTGGTCACCCCCATGCAACCGCCCGGAGCACCACCGATGCCTACCCGCCGCAGCCTGTTTGCCGGCCTCGCCAGCCTCGCCGCCGCGCCCGCGCCGGCGGCTGTCCGCCCCGTGGTGATTGAGCTGTTCACCTCACAGGGCTGCTCCTCCTGCCCGCCGGCCGATGCGCTGCTGCGCGAAATGGCGGCCAGGCCCGAGGTGCTGCCGCTGGCGTTTCACGTCACCTACTGGGACAGCCTGGGCTGGCGCGACCCGTATTCGCTCGACCTCGCCACCACACGGCAACGCGCCTATCAGGCGCTGCTGCGCGCCGATAATATCTACACGCCGCAGATGGTGGTGGACGGCCATATCGACGCCGTCGGCAACGACCGCACCGAGGTCGCCGCCGCGCTCCGCCGCGCCATGCTGGCGCAAGCCGCTGGCCCCGCCGTGGCCGCCACCGTCGCCGGTAATCAGGTGGCGGTCGCCATTGCGGCTGGCACCGGCACTGGCCGCGTGCTGCTCGCCGGCTACGACCCCGAGCACCAGACCAAGGTCGGCCGTGGCGAGAACGCCGGGCATATGCTGACCGAGGCGAACATCGTGCGCGGCCTCACCGATATTGGCGGCTGGGCCGGCGGGGAACTGCTGCTCGCCGTTGCGCGCCCGCCAGGCGAGAAGCTTGCGGTGCTGCTGCAATCCAGCGATGGCAGATATCTCGCCGCGCAGCGCATCGGATAGCCCTGCCCCTTACCGCAGCACCCCGGCGATGCCGATGTAAAGCGGGATGCCCAGCAGCAGGTTGAACGGGAAGGTCACTCCGATCGACATGGTGAGCGCCAGGGCCAGATTGGCCTGGGGCAGGGCGATGCGCAGCGCTGCCGGGACCGCGATGTAGGAGGCCGAAGCGGCGAGCGTCATCAGGATCGCGGTTCCGCCGGCCGACAGGCCGAGCGGCAGGGCCAGTGCGGCGGCCAGGCTGGCGCCGAGCAAAGGTGTCAGCAGCGCGAAGCCGAGCAGGCCGGGCGTCAGGCTGCGGTGCGCATCGCGCAGGCCGCGCCCGGCGATCAGGCCCATTTCGAGCAGGAACAGGCAGAGGAAGCCGGGAAACAGGTCTACCAGGAAGGGTTTGACCGTCGCCGCGGCGCGCGGATTGGCCACGGCGCCGACCAGCAGCGCGCCGATCAGCACCACCACCGAGCCGTTGAGCAACACCTCGCGCAGCACATGGCGGTGGTCGCGCCGGGCCGCGCCGTGGCCGCTGGCCAGCAGCAGGCTGGCGAGGATGGCCGGGGTTTCCATGGCGGCGGCGACGGCGACCATGAAGCCCTCGGCGGGCATGGCGAGCTGGCTGGTGACCGCGAGGATGGCCGCGAGGGTGACGGCGGAAATCGAGCCGTAATGGCCGGCGATGGCGGCGCGGTCGATGGGCGCGAGGCGGGTGAGCAGGCGCAGCAGGCGCTCGGCGAGGAACGGGATGGCGAAGGACAGCGCGACGCCGGCGGCCAGGGCCGCGGCGAGCTGTGGGCTGACGCCGTGATGGGCGATTTCCAGCCCGCCGCGATAGCCGATGGACATCATCAGGTAGAGCGACAGCAGGCGGGCGACCTGATCGGGCACCGCGAGGTCGGAGCGGGCGATGCTGGCCGCGGCACCGATGACGAAAAACAGCACGGGCGGCGAGGCGAGGTTCTGCATGGCGATAGCGACGAACATGGCGGGCTCCTGTTGCCGGCCGCACCATAGGCATCGCGCGCATTTGTGGAATTTGATAATAGCAACATTCAAGTTCAACAATATTGATGATGATCGCCATGCCCCGCCCGCTCGCCACCCTCGATCTCGATCTGGTTCGCACCTTCGTCACCATCGCGCGTCTCGGCCGGTTCTCCCGCGCGGCGGCGCGGCTGGGGCGGCAGCAATCGACAATTTCGCTGCAGATCACCCGGCTGGAGGCGGCGCTGGATGTGCGGCTGCTGGAGCGTTCGCCGCAGAGCCTGCGGCTGACCGACGCCGGGGAACGGTTCCTGTTGCATGCCGAGCGGCTTCTGGCGGCGAATGATGCCGCGGTGGCGGAACTGCGCGAGCCGGTGATGGCCGGGACGGTGCGGCTGGGCACGCCGGAGGATTTCGCCACCTCGCGGCTGCCGGAGGTGCTGTCGCGCTTTACCCATGCCTATCCGGCGGTGGCGCTTGAGGTCACCTGCGACCTGACGCTGACGCTGCTGGAGGGGTTCGATGCGGGCCGGTTCGACCTGGTGCTGGCCAAGCGGGAGCCTGGCACGCAGTCTGCCCGGCGCGGGGTGCGGGTGTGGCGCGAGACGCTGGTTTGGGTTGGTGAGGCGGCGGAGGCGCCGATCGGGCTGGTGGTGTCGCCGGAACCCTGCGTTTACCGCAAGCGCGCCATCGACGCGTTGGAGCGGGCGGGGGTGCCGTGGCGGATCGTCTACACCTGTGGTGCGTTGTCGGGGGCGCTGGCGGCGGTGAAGGCGGGGTTGGGCGTGGCGGTGTTGCCGAGGGACATGGTGCCGCCGGGCGTCAGCGTGTGCCGGGACGACCGGATGCCGGCGCTTAAGGACACGGAGATCGCGCTGATCGACAACGGCGCGCTGAGCGCGCCGGCGCGGCGGCTGAAGGAGCACATCGTGCGCGCGCTGGGCCGTCCGACGGCGTGACGCCGGATCAGGCGAGCAGTTCGCGCACCAAGGGAATGACCTTGCTGCCGTAAAGCTCGATGCAGCGCATGAGGTTTTCGTGCGGCATCGGGCCGGCGCTGTATTTCAGTTGGAAGCGGGACAGGCGCAGCGCGGTGATGGTGTCGGCGATGCGGCGCGCGACGGTTTCGGGGGAGCCGAGATAGAGCGAGCCGCGTTCGGCCTCGCGGTCGAACTCGCTGCGTTGCATGGGGGGCCAGCCGCGTTCCTTGCCGATGCGGTCGCGCATGGTTTTGTAGCTGGGCCAGAATTCGTCGCGGGCCTGGGCGTCGGTTTCGGCGATGTAGCCGGGGGAGTGCACGCCGATCGGCTGCACTGGGGTGCCGAAATGGGCGTGGGCGCGGTGGGAGAGGTCGATCAGGGGGGCGAAGCGGCGCGGGTCGCCGCCGATGATGGCGAGGATCAAAGGCAGGTTGTATTTCGCGGCGCGGACGATGGAGTCCTGGCTGCCGCCGGCGCCGATCCAGGTGCGGAGCGGGCCGTGTTCGAGCTGGGGGTAGATCGCCTGATCGGTCAGCGGCGGGCGGGTCTTGCCCTGCCAGGTGACGGAGGGGGAGCGGATGAGGGCGGCGAACAGGTCGAGCTTGTCGTCGAAGAGTTCCTCGTATTGCGACAGGTCGTAGCCGAAGAGGGGGAAGGATTCGGTGAACGAGCCGCGGCCGAGGATGATCTCGGCGCGGCCGGAAGAGGCGGCGTCCAGCGTGGCGAAGCGCTGGAACAGGCGGATCGGGTCGTCGGAGGATAGCACGGTGACGGCGGTGCCGAGGCGGATGCGGCGCGTGCGGCCGGCGATGGCGGCGAGCACGATTTCGGGCGAGGAGA
>CAIRTN010000106.1 GCA_903881515.1 uncultured Rhodospirillales bacterium
CCCGTCGGCCAATAATCGCGGCCAGCGGGGTGCGCGCCCGAAGTTCTTCGAGAAACCCGTCAGGCAGACGCATCAGGCTCAGCCTCCCAACCCGTCATCGCGAGCGAAGCGTCGCGATCCAGAACCTTCCACCGCACGCAAGCCAACCGCCCAGCCTCATCACTCCACTCAAAAAGAACCGTCATTGCGAGGCGCCGCTTGGCGCCGTGGCAATCCAGGACTTTCCACACCACGCAAACAAATCGCTCCAATCGATTATGAATAAAAGTCTTTTTGCTTCTTTTTCTTCAGAAAAAGAAGACTCTTGCCTTCCTGAAGCCTGCCTTCCTGCCTTCCCAGCGCCCCCCCCATGACCCGCCGCATCCCCCTCCTGCTCGGCCTGCTCATCGTCGGCTTCCTCGCGCTCTGCGCCGTCGTCCCGCAATGGCTCGCGCCCTACGACCCCCTGGTGTTCGACTTCATGGCGTTGCAGGCGCCGCCCAGTCCCGCGCATCTGTTCGGCACCGACCAGTTCGGACGCGACGTGCTGTCCCGCACCATCTCGGCGGCGGGCATCGATTTGATGATCGCATTCTGTGGCGTGGTGTTTCCGCTGCTGATCGGGGCGGCGATCGGGCTGATCACCGGCTGGTATGGCGGCTGGATCGATGCGGTATTCGGCCGGCTGATGGATCTGGTGGCGACGTTCCCCTTCCTGGTGCTGGTGATCACCTTTGTCGCCGTGCTCGGCCCGGGCCTGGTCAATATGTTCATCGCGCTGGCCTGTGTCGGCTGGGTCTCCTATGCCCGGCTGATGCGCGGCGAGGTGCTGGTGCAGAAAAGCGCCGACTATGTCGCCGCCGCCCGCGTGCTGGGCTATTCGCCGGCGCGGATTGTGCTGCGCCATATCCTGCCCAACGCGGTGCGCCCGGTGCTGGCCTTCGCGGTCACCGACATGGCGCTGGTCATCCTGCTCGGCTCCAGCCTCGGCTATCTCGGCATGGGCGCGCAGCCGCCGATGCCGGAATGGGGCGTGCTCATCGCCGACGGCAAGAATTTCATGACCACGGCCCCCTGGATCTCGCTGGCCCCCGGCGTGATGATCGTGCTCGCCGGGCTCGGCTTCTCGCTCGCCGGCGACGGATTGTCCGATCTGCTGGATGTGAAGCGATGAGCGGCCCGTTGCTCGATGTGCGCGGCCTGACCGTCACCTTCAACGCCCGCCACGGCCTGGTGCACGCGGTCGACGGGCTGAGCTTCGCGGTCGGTGCCGGCGAGGTGCTCGGCATTGTTGGCGAAAGCGGCTCGGGCAAGAGTGTCTCGCTGCGTGCGGTGATGCGCCTGCTCGGTGCCAACGCCCAGGTCTCCGGTCAGGCGCTTTGGCAGGGCGAGGACATCTTCGCCATGTCGCCGGAGCGCCTGCGCGCCCTGCGCGGCGGTCAGGTGGCGATGGTGTTTCAGGAGCCGATGTCCGCCCTGAACCCGGTGCTGCCGATCGGCCAGCAGATCGACGAGGTTCTGGTCGCCCACACCGCGATGGACCCCGCCGCGCGGCGCAAACGGGCCGAGGAACTGCTCGGCCTCGTCGGCATCGCCGCCGCCCGCACCAGGCTGGCGCAGTTCCCGCACGAATTCTCCGGCGGCATGCGCCAGCGCGCGATGATCGCGATCTCGATCGCCGCCAGCCCGAAATTGCTGCTCGCCGATGAACCGACCACCGCGCTCGACGTGACGATCCAGGACCAGATCCTCAAGCTGCTGCTGCGCCTGGTGGGCGATCTCGGCATGGGCCTCGTCCTGGTCACCCACGATCTCGGCGTGGTGGCACAGACCTGCGACCGCGTCGCGGTGATGTATGCCGGCCGCCTGTGCGAGGCCGGCGGCGTCGCCGATGTCTTCGCCCACCCGCATCACGCCTATACCCATGCGTTGCTCGGCTCGATGCCTGGCACCGGCGCCGCGCGCCAACCGCTGACCCCGATCCCCGGCCAACCGCCGAAGGTCGACGCCTTCGTGGCCGGCTGCGCCTTCGCCCCCCGCTGCGCCTTCGCCGAGGCGCGCTGCTCCACCGAACGCCCGCCATTGCTCGGCAGCCCGCACGCTGCCGCCTGCTTCGCCACCGCGAGGCTGGCCGTATGACCGCGCTGCTCGAAGTCGAAGGCCTCAGCAAGCGCTTCACCGGCCGGCGCAGCTTCGCCGACATGCTGGCCCGCCGCCCGGCCCCCGTCGTCCGCGCGCTGGAGGATGTCAGCCTCGATATAAGGCGCGGCGAGACCCTCGGCATCGTCGGCGAATCCGGCTGCGGCAAATCCACCCTGGCCCGCTGCCTGGTGCACCTGCACAACGCCGACGCCGGCACCATCCGCCTCGACGGCTTGCCGATGGAAGGCATGGACAGCGCGGCACGCGAGAAATTCAGCCGCCGCGTGCAGATGGTGTTTCAGGACCCCTACGGCTCGCTGAACCCGCGCATGACCGTCGGCCAAACGCTCGCCGAGGTGCTCGCCGTGCACCGCATCGTCCCCCCCGCGCAGATCGCCGCCCGCGTCGACGAACTGCTCGACCTCGTGCACCTCCCGCGCGACGCCGCTGCCCGCTACCCCTACGAATTCTCCGGCGGCCAACGCCAGCGCATCGGCATCGCCCGCGCGCTCGCCATGCAGCCTGACGTCATCATCGCCGACGAACCTGTCTCCGCGCTCGACGTCTCGGTGCAGGCCCAGGTCGTCAACCTGTTCCTCGAACTGCAATCCCGCCTCGGCCTCACCCTGGTCTTCATCACCCACGATCTGCGTCTGGTGCGTCACCTCACCCACCGCGTTGCCGTGATGTATCTCGGCCGCATCGTCGAACTCGGCCCCACCGAACAACTGTTCGACGCCCCGCGCCACCCCTACACCCAGGCCCTGCTCCGCGCCGTCCCCCAGCTCACCCCAGGTCGCCGCTCCGACGAAGCCGCCGTGATGGGCGAACTCCCCAGCCCATTGAATCCCCCCACCGGCTGCGCCTTCCACCCCCGCTGCCCCCTCGCGCAGGCGCGCTGCTCGGTCGAGCGTCCGGAGATGCGCGAGGTCGGCTGGCCGGTGGCGTGTCATTTTGCGTAAGGAAGCAGTCCCTTTTTTGTAAAAAAGGGACCCAAAAAACTGTAAAATCAATTTATTACGGTCATTTCCAGACCCCGTAGGGTGGGTTGCACTTCAGCAACCCACCACCTACCCCCACCCCATAGCCCCCGATGCACAACAAAGGGCGGTAGGGCGGGTTAGCGAAGCGTAACCCGCCACCTAAGGTGCCAAACACGCACGCCTAAAAATCCATACCACCAGCATTTTTTCCTTGCCATCGGTCCAATCGTTATATAAAACCACATCCATGGCTATAATGCCTCTGGCCCCCATCGCGTCTGGCCACCTCAAAACCCTCGTCGCCCGTGTGCGGCACGCCGGCGGAGCTGTGTGCGAAATCCTGCTGCTCTGGCTGGCGGTGCAGGAACTGTTCGCCTGCATCGAGCGGTTGTTCAACGCCTGGCGCAGCGGCGACTTGCCGCCACCCACGACCACAGTGGCGTCCGAACCAATCCCCGCGCCGGCCCGCGTCCCATCGCCGCGCGCCCGTACTGCGTCCCGCACCCCCCGTGCGCCCAGCCGCACCCCGCGCCTGCCGCGCAGCGCACCCCGGCGCCAGCCCCGACCCGTCGCCTGGCACCCCCAGTCCCCAGCGCCATGGCCGCGTCCATACGCCCTGCTGGCGGCGCAAAAATTCAAAATTTCGGCCTAGGCGCGGGGGGAGATATGCGCCCAATCTATTACGATAACGAACTAAATATCCGCCAACCCATTGTCCACGCAGGTCTCGAACGCAATCCGCTCCCGCAACGCCCCGCCCGAAATCATCGCATCCTGCAACCGCTCAAACCCTTCCTGCGCCAATACAGGCGAACGCGCCCACAGCCCCAGCGCCTGATACCGCGCGATCGCCGCGGCAAAAATCGGCTGCGCCACGTCGGGAAACTCTGGCTGCAACAGCGCGGCGATCTCGGCGGCCGGCGTTTCGCGCATCCAGCCCAAGGTCCAGGCCATCGCACGCACCATCAAAGCGAACTCGTCGCGCCGTTCGGCCAGCTTTGTCCGTGTCGTCACCAGCGTGGTGTACGCGGTCAACCCGCGCGACGCCGCGGCGTACCACAGATGCCCCGCCCCGCTGGCGATCAGTTGCTCGGCATAGGGCTGGAAGGTCTGGATCGCCTCCACCTGCCCGATCCCCAGCGCCTGCACCGCCTCCGCCATCGTCATCCCCGGGCGGCGATACATCTTGCTCGGCAGCACCTTAGCCCGGCGCAGATCGTCCTGCAGGCACAGCCAAGGCGTCGGCACCTCGCTCACCGTGGCAACCACGCGGCCAGCCAGATCGCCCACCTCGAACTTCGGGTGCGGCATCCGTCCGATGATGAAAAACGGGTCGCGCTCGACCACGTTGCAGAAACAAACGAACTGCGCGCTGGGATCGTCCTGCGCCAGCAGCAGCACCCGCAGCGGCCCGCCCCACATCGCATCCGCCGCCCCCGACCGCAGCGCCGCGGCAGCATCGGCGGGGCTCGCGCTCGGCAGGATCTCCACCTCCACCCCCGCTCTGGCATACGCCCCCGTCGCTTTCGCCGCGTAGAACGGGGCGTAGAACAGCGCGCGAAAATTCTCGGTCAATCGGATGGTCATCTGCGTTGCCTTGTCAGCCTTCCCCAGAGTAATCCTTTGAACCGTACAGGAAAAAGGCGAAAACCATGCGTAACGTGGCACGGCGGAGTGTTCTCGCGGGATTGGGCAGCCTGGCGGCCGGTGCGGCCATCGCGCTGCCGGCCAAACCGGCCCCGCTCGCCAACCGGGTGAAGCTCACCCTCGGCGCCAACTCCGTGCCGCATGTGGTGCCGTTCCAGTTCATCGCCGATGAGTTGAAGCCGCTCGGCGTCGACGTCGAACTGGTGAAATTCGCCCGCTACGCCGATACCCGCACCGCCCTCGCTTCCGGCTCGATCGCCATGGGCTCGATCGGCCCGGCCGACGTGCCCATCGCTTTGTCCTCCGGCCTGAAGACCATCACCGCGCTCATGGGCGTCGGCGTCTCGCCGAAAAACCCAATCGTGAAAAAGGGCCAGCCGCTCGCCAAATGGAGCGACCTCACCGGCCTGAAAATCGGCATCGCCCCCGGCTCGGCGGTCTGGTTCCAGTTCGCCGCCACCCTGATCGAGGCCGGCATCGACTATTCCAAGCTGACCACGCTCAACATGCAGGGCGCCGGCACAGTGATGATCCAGGCGATGCAGCGCGGCGATATCGATCTGTTCATCGGCTGGGAACCGTTCGAGAGCATGGCGATGCAGCAACTCGGCGCCCAGCGCATCGAGACGCTCGACTACAGCAAATCCGCCGCCGTCGGCCCCGAACTCGGCGTGGTCGGTGCCAATAAGGCCTATCTGACGGCCAACCGCGAAGCGGTGAAGCGTTTCGTCTGGGCCTACCTCACGATCCAGGACCGTCTGAACGCCTCCAAATCCGCGCTCGCCGAAGGCATCGCCGCCTATACCGGGCTCGACACCACGATCTCCGCCAACGTCGCCGCCACCATGACCCTCGGCCAGTTCCTCACGCTGGATCAGGTCAAGCGCCAGGCCAAGTCGTTCTTCCAGTTCGGCGTGCTCACCAAGGACGTCACGGCCGATCTCGATGGCTATTTCGAAAGCGCCCTGGTCGCCGAAGTCGCCAAGGGATGAAGCCAGCGCGCCTGCGCCCGCTGGCTCAGGCGCTGCTGCTGCCTGTGCTGCTGGTCGCCCTCTGGGAGTATTCCGGCCAGCAGGAATGGATCCCCGAAGGCCTGCTGCCCCGGCCAAGCTCGGTGCTCGCCACCTGGCGGGTCTGGGCCTTCGGGGCAGGGGGCTTCGGCCTCAACCCCTATTCCGGCACCTGGGGCCCCACCATCCTGTTCTCCGCCCATCGCGTCGCGCTGGGCTTCCTCACCGCGGTCGCCATCGGCGTGCCGCTCGGAGTCTTCATCGGCTGGAGCCGGCTGACCGCCCGCATGGTCGATCCGCTGATCCAGGGCCTGCGCCCGATCCCGATCACCGCCTGGCTACCGTTCTCCATCGCCGTCTTCGGCATCCGCGATGCCGGCGCGGTGTTCCTGATCGCGCTCGGCGCTTTCTACCCGATCGTGGTGAACGCCACTCACGGCGCCCGCGATGTCCGCCTCAACCTCGTGCGTGCGGCTTCGATGATGGGCGCCACCCGCTCGCAACTCCTGCTTCGCGTAGTCTTCCCCAACGCGCTGCCCGCGATCATGACCGGCCTGCGCCTCGGCCTCGGCGTCGCCTGGACGGCGGTGATCGTCGCCGAAATCGTCGCGGTGAAATCCGGCCTCGGCTACGTGCTGTGGGATGCCTATTACGTCGGCCGGATGGACGTGGTGCTGGCCGATATGGTCTCCATCGGCCTCGCCGGCTTCCTGTCCGATCAGTTGATGCTCGCCCTCTCCGCGCTCGTGCTGCGCTGGAAGCAGTACCAGAAATGACCGCGCTGATTTGCAACGCCATCCGCAAAACCTACGGCGCCGTCACCGCGCTGGAGAATATCGACCTCTCCGTCGCCCCCGGCGAATTCATAGCCCTGCTCGGCCCCTCCGGCTGCGGCAAATCCACCCTGCTCAACCTCATCGCCGGCTTCGAAGCCCCGACCTCAGGCGCGCTCACCGTCTTCGGCGAAACCCCGCACCGGCCGGGCCCCGACCGTGCCGTGGTGTTTCAGGAACCCGCCTTGTTCCCCTGGCTCAGGATCTGGGACAACGTCACGTTCTCCCCCCGCCTCGCCGGCAAACCCCGCGCCGCCTACGAAGCCGACGCGCGGCGCTTCATCGACCTCGTCGGCCTCACCGGCTTCGAACGCCACTACCCCGACCAGCTCAGCGGCGGCATGAAACAACGCGTCGGCCTCGCCCGCTGCCTGCTGATGCAGCCCCGCCTGTTCCTGATGGACGAACCCTTCGGCGCGCTCGACGCCCAGACCCGCCTCGCCATGCAGGAACTGCTGCTGCATGTCTGGGACACCATGAAACGCACGGTGATCTTCATCACCCACGACATCGACGAGGCGATCTTCCTCGCCGATACCGTCTACGTCATGTCCGCCCGCCCCGGCCGCATCCGCAGCCGGTTCACCATCGACCTGCCGCGCCCGCGACAGATCGATATGCTCGCCGATGCCGGCTTCAACGCCCTGAAGCGCGACATCATGCACCAGTTGCGAGACTAGTCGGCGTGGGCCTCGACATGCGCCGAGAACGTCGCCTTCTGCGCTGAAACGGCCAGGAACACGGCGACCATCAGATAGCTGAACGCCACCGGCAGCGACTGCCCGATCCCGATTGCCTCGCCATGCATCAGCCCGAAGAACGTCATCACCGCCCCGGCCCCCGCAAACGCCGCCGCCTTGGCAAAGTCCCGCTCGATCATGCACACCGCCGTCGCCCCCAGGATCGTCCCGGCCAACGTCGCCCCACCGCCCAAGGTCGCCAGCCCGTTATACAGCACCCCGGTATTGGCCAGCTTATCCATGCCGACCGCCGCCGCATTGGTCCCCGCCGCCCCCAGCGCGCTGTCGATCTGCAATTTGCCCCACGCCGCGATCTGCGGGATCAGCGCCAGCACGATCGCCGGCGCATGCCGCCCCGGCGTCTCCTGGAACGCCTGCGCGCCGATCAGCATGCCGATGTAAAGCAGGATCGGCAGGATCGCGACCACCGGGATCGCTGCCAGCATCACCCCGATCAACCCCGAACAGGTCAGCACCATGATCAGCACCCCGGTCGCCGCCGAGTAGCCGATCCGCCCCCCCATCGCCTTCCAGCCGGGATGGCCGATATACACCGCATTGATGAACGGATTGCCCATCAGGCACCCGATCAGGCTGATCACCCCATCGGCCGTCAACACCCGCGTAGTCGGAAACGCATCCCCCGCCGCCGAGGCACTCTCGACATTGTCCATCGCCTCGACCAGATCGTAGATGCCGAACGGAATCGCGGTCACCAGGATCACGCCGAGGAACTTGAACCCGCCGAACGTCTCCATCACCGCCGGCACCGGAATATGCAGCCCGAATCCCCCGAACGACGCGCCGAGCCCGGCGAGACTCAGCCCGCCATAGTTCAGCCCCACCGCGCTTGAAATCCACGCGATCACCGTGCCGACTGCAATCGCCACCAGCCCGCCCGGCGCGCCGCCGAAATACCGCATGCCGCCGAACCAGCTCGCCAGGATGATGGTCAGGCAGATCACCCCGATCACCGGCGTCGAAAAGATCTCGGCCGCCGGACGGATCGAGATGAAGGTGATCGAAATCCCCGCCAGCGCGCCAAGCAGCGCCGCCCGCGGCGTGATCCGCCGGATGATCGGGGCGACGAACCCGCCGGCCATCAGCACGAAGCTCTGCACAAACACCCAGGTCAGCCCGGCCTGCCAGGCCTGCACCGGGTCCTTCGTGCTGGCCAGGATCGGCAGCATGATCACGAACACCACCACAAACATATGCGGCACCGATATCCCCGACGGCAGCGCGCAGACATCCGTCCGCCCCGTCTTCTTCGCCAGCCCGTAGGCGAGCCAGGCGTAATACCCGGTGGACAGCAGCAGCATCAGCCCCGCCGCCGGCAGGATGCGCCCGAACACCAGCGCATCGGGCAGTTGCAGCACGTAGCGCAGCAGCCCGGTCAGCGTCAGCACGTTGACCAAGATGTTGGTGCCGAACCCGAAAAACGCGTTCCAGTCGCCGGGCACCCAAAGCCGCGGCTTGAAGACGGTGGCGCTCATGCAGCGATTTCCTTGTGTGCGGGGGAAGGGAGGGCAGCCAGCACCGCGTCCGACGGTGCAACCCAGCCGAAGATGCCGCCCTGGGCCTTGATCATCGCGAGGCCGGCAGCGTGGAATTCGGGGAAGTACGACCCGGTGCAATCCGACAGCACCAGACAGTCGAATCCGCGGTCGTTGGCCTCGCGCACCGTGGTGTTGACGCAGACCTCGGTGGTCACTCCGGTGACCACCAGTTGCGTGATGCCGCGATGCGCCAGTATGGCGGCCAGATCGGTGGCGAAAAACGCCCCCTTGCCCGGCTTGTCGATCACCGGCTCGCCAGCAATCGGCGCCAACTCGGCAATGATGTCGTGCCCTGCCTCGCCGCGTACCAGAATGCGCCCCATCGGTCCTGGATCGCCGATCCGCGTTGCCCCGCCGCCGCGCACCAGCTTGGCCGGCGGCAGGTCGGCCAGATCCGGCCGGTGCCCCTCGCGGGTGTGGATCACCGTCAGCCCCGCCGCGCGCCAGGCCGCCAGCAGGCGCTGGTTCGGCGCGATGGTGCGGCGGAGCTGGCCGACATCGTTGCCCAGCATCGCCCCGAACCCGCCGGGCTCCAGGAAGTCGCGCTGCATGTCGATGATGACAAGCGCG
>CAIRTN010000107.1 GCA_903881515.1 uncultured Rhodospirillales bacterium
CCTCGAACGCGAGGCTCCGGGTGTATCGGCCAGCATCGAGGAGGGGCTCGACGAAATCCTGACTGTCACTCGCCTGCGCCTGCCTATTCAACTGCGCAGATCGCTGGCCTGCACCAACGCCACGCGCTTCGGCAGCGGCGCGCCTGCCAGCGGCACATCTGCCCAGCGAGTGTCGCGCGCATCTCCCCTGGCCATCGCCGCCAGCGCCAAACGGCAGTCCCGCACCGTACGCGTGAGCGGCCCCTGCACCCCCATCATCTGCGAGCCGAAAGGTCGTGCAACCTGTTGGCTAGGGTTGAAGGTCGGGATTCGCCCTAGGCTCACGCGCAGTCCGATTACCCCATTGTACATCGCTGGGCCTCGCACAGAGCTTCCAATGTCGTTGCCATGTGCAATCGCCCCAATCCCCGCCGCTACTGCCGAGCCTGCTCCACCGGAGGAACCACCAGCGGTGACCGTGGGATCCAGCGGGTTCAGCGTTCGCCCATGCAGCGCGTTGTCGGAGAAGTTACGCATCGAGAAGGCCGGGGTGTTTGTTCGCCCGATTACGATGCTTCCAGCGGTGCGCAAGTTCGCCACCACCGGCGCGTCCTCCTTGGCGATCGCGTGCTTCAAGGCGACCACGCCATTGGTGGTGGCATGCCCCACCTGGTCCACGTTCACCTTGATCGTCACCGGCACGCCATGCAGTGGTGGCAACGCCTCGCCGCGCGCCTGCTTGGCATCTGCGGCATCGGCTGCGGCCAAGGCCTCATCGGCCATTTGCTGCACCACGGCGTTCAGATAAGGGTTCACCGCATCCAGTCGTCCTAGTATCGACTGCACCGCCTCGCGAGCCGAGGCGCGGCCGGTGCGGATCATCTGAGCCTGGTCGGTCGCGTCGAAATGCCAGAGTTCGGTTTTCATGTGTCAGCCCCGCTTCACGTTCCAGAAGAGGGCGAAGCCATCTAGGACACCCGTGATGTTCTTAAGATAGGCCATCGGCGCGAAGAACTGGCCGAATGGCATGTAGGGGACGTCCTCGAAGGCCTGCAGCTGGATCTCGCGTGCCAGTCGCTTCTGGTCTGCCACTTCGGTGCCATCGAGCCACGCATCGCGCAGTGCCTCCAGCTTCGGGCTGTCCGGCCAGCCGGTGCGCCCGCGCCTGCCGATCGCGCGCAAGGACGAATTCACCGCCGGGTCCACTTGGTCTACACCCGACCAGTAGCTGTGGTACACGTTCCAGCCACCCGCCTCCACCGCATCCTGCCGCCCCAGCCGCTGCACCACCGTGCCCCAGTCCATATACAGCGCCTCCACGTTCAATCCGCAGCGCTGCAGTAGGTCCACCCCCACCTCGCCGGCGAACTTCAGCGCCGGCACATCGGTCGGCACCATCACCGCCACCTTCTCGCCTTTGTAGCCCGCCGCCATAATCTCGCGCCTGGCCCGTTCCGGGTCGCGCTTGCTGGTCAGCCGTTCCATGCCGGCATCACTTGCCCACGGCCCGTTCGGCGCAAAGAACCCCACACCCGTGTTCCACATCGATGGCTCGGTTCCAGCCACCGCGGTCATGTAGTCCTCCTGGTTCAGCGCCCACCACACCGCGCGCCGGATCGCTGGGTTGTTGAATGGCGGCGTCAGGTGGTTGAACCGCAGGAAGCCCAGATAGCCGGTCCTGTCGTGGGTCTGCACGGTGAGATTGGCGTTGCGCCGCAGCAGAGCCAGCAGGTCGGTCGCCGGGTTCTCCCACCAGTCGATCTCACCCGCCTGCAGCGCCGCACCCGCGGTTCCGGTATCCGGAATGATGTGCCACTCCACCCGCTCAAAATTCACTACCTTCGGCCCGGCGATGAAGCTCGCCGTGCCCGTGGAAACAGGCACGTAGTCAGCGTTGCGGGCGAACACCACGCGCGATCCGGCCACCCGCTCATTGGCCACGAAGCGGAACGGCCCGCTGCCCACCATCTCGGTGATCGGCTTGCCGCTTGCCCCCTCGATCAACCGCTCCGGCATGATGGCGCAGATCGCCGACCCCGCCTTCCCCAGCGCCGCCGCCACAAGGGAGAACGGCTTCTTCATGCGAAAGCGCAGCCTCTTGTCGTCCAGCGCCACCACCTCGTCGGTCCGATCCATCAGCGTCTGGCCCATGTTGTCGCGCAGCGACCACCGCTTGATCGAGGCAACGGCATCCTTGGCCAGCACCTTCTCCCCGTCGTGGAACTTGAGGCCATCACGCAGGGTAATGGTCCAAACTTTGCCGCCGTCCTCGACCACGTGCCCGGCGGCCATCTGCGGTGTCACCTGGAAGTTGGCGTCTGTAGCGTAGAGCATGTCGTAGACCATGATCCCGGCATTGCGGGTGATGTACGAGGTGCTCCAGGAAGGATCGACCACGGTCAGGTCCGCGTGGGGGACGAACTTCAACACCCTTTGGCCTTGGGCGGCTGCAATGCCTGGTGCCGCCAGCGGCAATGCCGTCGCTGTCTTGAGAAGCGTGCGGCGTCGAAGCTTCAATGCACCCATGGTGGTCTCCATTTCCTACCGATGTTAGGGCCCACACGGCCCGCGTTTTTCCACTCCACCGACTTCGCTGTATGGCCCGCGACAGCGGCGAGATGACGATTGTATATTCCATATGGTGGAATATTAATCTATTATCTGTGACAGATTATGGACTGCCACCTCCGACGTCAATCATCACCGGCTGCGGCCAAGCGGGAGCTCAGCTTACGTGGACAAATCCTTCCTCAAGGGCCTAGATGCCCTCGATCACTTGGCCAACAGTGAAACACCGCTTGGCGTCACACGGTTGGCAGATCTCATGGGGATCACCAAAAGCAACGCCCATCGCCTGCTGTCCGCCCTGGTCGCCGCCGGCTTTGCAGAGACGGTGCAGCCGAGAGGCAGCTATGTCCCCAGTCTCAAGCTATGGCGCCTTGGCGCTCAAATCGTCGCCAGGCTCGACGTAAAGGCAATCGCTGCGCCCCACCTCGCCCGGCTTGTGACAGAAACCCAAGAAACCGCGAACCTTGCCGTGCTCGATGGGCCATTCATGGTCTACATCGACCGGGTCGAGACCGACATGTATGTCCGTGCCTATAATCGGATCGGCGACCGCCACCCTGCGCATTGCACGGGAACGGGCCTCGTCCTGCTAGCCCATGCCAACGAAGATGTGCTCACCCAGGCCTTCTCGGAAATGCGCCCTTTCACACCCACGACCGTGACCGATCCGGTGTCGCTAGTCGCCAGGCTGGAAGAGATCCGCCGCCAGGGCTTCGCCGTCACCAAATCGGAGTTCCGGCCGGGCATCCACAGCATCGCCGCCCCCGTCCGCGGTGCCCACGGTCGGGTGGTCGCGGCCCTCGGCCTTTCCGGTCCGGCCGAACGCTTCAAGCCCGCGCGGGTGAAGGTCCTCGCTCCTGCTGTCGTTGCGGCTGCAGGGAAGGTGTCGCGCCTTCTTGGGGCTCCCGCGCCCTAAGCGGACATTTGGCCGGTGCTTGACCCACCGAGGGCATATCCATAAACTTTCCGCATAACGGATCTATATTCCATAATATGGAATACAAGGAGCCTGCCATGAAGCTGATCACTGGCCGCAGTGCATGGATGCGCGCTGACGTCGAAGCCGACACCTCCTGGCTGTTCGAACTTAAGCCACGCTGGATCGATGAGATCGACGCCGCAGTGGTGAACCTCCGCCGCATCGGCGCCACGCTTGACAACATGACCCGCGATGACTTTCCTCTGCCCACGCTTGCACCCGAACTTGCCAGGCGAATGTGGGGCGAGGTTTGCACCGGCCGTGGCTTCAACGTCATGCGCGGGCTGCCGATCGCGAAATACAGCGACACCGAGGCGGCGATGATCGTCTGGGGCCTTGGCCAGCATCTCGGCCAGGGGGTCTCGCAGAACGCCGCCGGGGACAAGCTCGGTCACGTATTCAACCAGGGCAAGGACTATGAGGCCCTGAACGTGCG
>CAIRTN010000108.1 GCA_903881515.1 uncultured Rhodospirillales bacterium
GCTGCTGCGGGCTCGCGCCATCCGGACCGTTGAGGCGCTCTGGAACACCCTACAGCCACTCATTCAGCGTTTCACGCCAGAAGAGTGTCTTAACTTCTTCAGGCACGACGGCTATTTCCAGTCAGCGTGAAACCGCTCTAGAACATCGCTCCACGCGCCGCGATCGGCCAGACGCATTCGACGCGGCCCGCGCGGACGCCGACGTACCAGTCGTGACGGTCCACGGTGGGGTCGCAATGGCCGGGGATCAGGCGGAGTTTTTCGCCGATTTTGGGGCCGGAGGTCTCCGCGCCGAACTCGATTTTGCCGTGTTCGTCGGAGCATGAGGTGACGCGCAGGTCGGGGCGGTTGGCGACCAGGGGCAGGCCGCTGTCGATGGCGACGGCTTTGTGGCCGGCGTCGGTGACGGCGACGCCGGGGCGGGGGGCGCTCATGACTGAGGCGTAGACGAACAGTGCGTGGCGGAAGGTGGAGACGGGGATGCCGCCGGCTTCGAGGTTGCGGCCGTAATCGGCGTCCATGAACACGTAGCTGCCGGCTTGCAGTTCGGTATAGACGCCGGAATTGGCCTCGAGCTGGAAGGTGCCGGTGCCGGCGCCGCCGACGATGGGGCAGTCGAGGCCGATCTGGCGCAGTTGTTCCACTGTGCGGCGGGTGTCGTCGACGGTGACGGCGATGGCGGCGCGGCGTTCCTCGGGGGTGCGCATATGCTGGGCGCGGCCGTGGTAGGATTGCAGGCCGCCGAAGCGTAGGTTCGGGCTGGCGGCGATCAGGCGGGCGAGTTCGACGGCTTCGGGGCCAGGTTCGACGCCGCAGCGGTTGCCGCCGGAATTGATCTCGACCAGCACGCTGAGGCGGATGCCGGCGTCCCGCGCGGCGGTTTCCATCTGGGCGACGTGGGCGGGGTGATCGGCGCAGACGGCGATGCGGGCGAGGCGGTCGAGGGCAGCGAGGCGGGCGAGTTTGGGGGCGCCGATGACCTCGTTGGAGACGAGGATGTCTGGCACACCGCCCCAGGCCAGGGCCTCGGCCTCGCCGACTTTCTGCACGCATTGGCCGATGGCGCCGCGGCGCATCTGCTGCAGGGCGATGATCGGGGACTTATGGGTTTTGGCGTGGGCGCGCAGTTTGGCGCCGGTGGCGGCGACCAGGGCGGCCATGGTGTCGAGATTATGCTCGAAGGCGTCGAGGTCGATGACCAGGGCCGGTGTGTCGATCTCGTCCTCGGGCATGCCCGGGCGGGCGGGGGGTGGCGGGGCCATGGGTGCAATCCTCGTTCAGGGCCAGGGCCGGCGCGAGGGTGCGGCGGCGATCCGGGCGAAGGCGGCAGTGTTGCCCCGCACGGATCGCGCTGCAAGTTTGAGCGTGATGACCGGAGGTGGACTCACCGGAGGTCTGAATCACGCGATCAAACAGAGAGCTAGACCAGTATGGTCTAGTGTAAGGCGTAGGCGTCCATGCGCAGGATGCCGTAGGTGGCGCTTTGGTGCAGTTTCTCGGCCTTGGCGGTGTCGCCGCCGGCGCCGAGGGCGACGAACAGGGGCAGCAGGTGTTCCTCGGTGGGGTGTTCCTGGGCGGCGAAGGGAGCGCGGTTGCGGTAGGTCAGCAGGTCGCAGCGGCGGTTTTCGACCAGGGCCTGGTCCATCCAGTCGCTGAAGGCGATGACGTCCGGGGCTTCGGGGGCGTCGAGCGGTTGGCCGCGGAAGCGGCGCAGGTCGTGGGTCCAGCTGCCGGAGCCGATGACCAGCACGCCTTCGTCGCGCAGCGGGCGCAGGGCCTGACCGAGCTGATAGTGATGCGCGGGGCCGAGATGGCTTTGCACCGAGATTTCCAGCACGGGGATGTCTGCATCGGGATAGGCGAGCAGCAGCGGACACCAGGCGCCATGATCGAGGCCGCGTTTGATGTCGAGGCTACTGGGCAGGCCGGCCTGGCACAGCAGGTCGCTGACGTGTTCGGCGAGTTTGGCGTCGCCGGGGGCGGGGTAGCGCAGGTCGTAGAGCTGACGCGGGAAGCCGTAGAAATCGTGGATGGTGTCGTTGACCGCGACGGCATTGATTTCCGGCGCGGCGGTTTCCCAGTGCGCGGAGGCGACCAAGATGGCCTTGGGCCGGCCGTACTGCGCGTCGATCGATGCGCCGAGCCCCGCCAGGAAGTCTCGCGAAGGCGCCGGGATGACGGTCAGCATCGGCGAGCCATGGCTAATAAAAACACTCGGCAGCATCGATCACGCTCCTGAAGATTTACCCCTATGGGATAAAGTTTTTTTGCTTCTTTTTGTCCACAAAAAGAAGAGTCTTACTTCCTACCTGTCACCGCAAACACCCCGTTGCCGAGCAAAGCCTGCACCACAAGCGTCAAGGTCCAGAACGCCGGGAATTCCCAGCCGCCGCCGGGGGCGCTGAAGAAGAAGCCGTTGGCGGCGTGGGCGGTGAACAGCGCGCCGAGCATGATGGGCACCAGGGCATGCGAGCCCAGGCGGGTGTAGAGGCCGCGCACCAGGGCGGCGCCGCCGAGCAGTTCGGCCGCGATGGTCAGGTAGGCCAGCGGGCCGGGCAGGCCGAGCTTGGCGAAATAGGCGGCGGTGCCTGCGGGGGTGAACACGAAATACTTGATGGCGCCGTGGGCGAAGAACAGCCCGCCCATGGCGACGCGCAGCGCGAAGGCGGCGTAGCCGGTCAGCACGTCCTGGCTGGGTAAGGTGGCGGCGGGCGTGGCGGTGGTGGCGCTCATGGGAGACCTCATTCTGCAAAAGCCGGACTGTCCGGCGGTGCACATCAGATAGGGCTTTCAATTGCGCATGGGACTTCCCTAAATTCGCACCATCACAGTGCGGAAACGCAGAAGCTGACGATGATCTCCTGGGACGACCTGCAGACCTTTCTGGCCATTGCGCGGCACGGCTCGCTGTCGGGCGCGGCGCGGGCGCTGCATGTGCAGCAGACCACGATGGGCCGCCGGCTGGCGGCGCTGGAGGAGCGGACCGGGGCGAGGTTGCTGGACAAGACGCCGAAGGGGTTCGTGCTGACCTCGGTGGGCGAGGCGATCCTGGGCAATGTCGAGCGGATCGAGAACGAGACGCTGGCGGTAGAGCGGCGGATCACCGGCAAGGATATCAGGCTGGAGGGCTCGGTGCGGGTGACGACGGTGGAGATCATCGCTGTCGAGTTGCTGACGCCGGCGATTGCGGCGTTTCAGCTGGAGCATCCGGGGATTGTGATCGAGATGGCCGCCGATGCGCGCAGCCTGAGCCTGACGCGGCGAGAGGCGGATATCGCGCTCAGGCTGGTGCGGCTGACGCAGAACGATTTGGCGGTGCGCCGGGTGGGGACGCTGGGGTTCGGGGTGTATGCGGCGCCGAGGTATCTGGAGCGAATGGGGATGCCCGATTTCGCCGCCGGCGCGCCGGGGCATCAGACGATCCTGAACCCGGCGGATACGATGGGGCTGCCGGAGATGGAGTGGTTCGCGACCTTGACCCGGGCGGCGAGCCCGGCGATCCGGCACAACAGCCGCTATGGCCAACGCGCGGCGGCCGAGGCGGGGATGGGGCTGGCGGTGCTGTCGCGATTCATGGGCGATCCGGCCGGGCTGGTGCGGTTGCCGACACCGGTGCCGGCGCCGTCGCGCGAGATGTTCCTCGCGGTGCATAATGACATCCGCCACACGCCGCGCATCCGCGTGGTGACCGAGATGATCGCGCAGGCCATGCGTGCGCGCGCTGCCCAGCTTGATCCGCCGCAATAACCCGAGGGGATAACCATGCCGACACAGGATTGGAGCGCGGTCAGCGCCAGCATCGCCAGCGCAGAGGCCACCGGGGCTACCGTCGGCGTGGCGGTGATTTCGCCGGCGGGCGGGCGGTTTCAGCACAATGGCGCGCGGCGCTTTGCGGCGGCCAGCACGGTGAAGATCGCGATCATGATTGAGCTGTTCCGGCGCATCGACGCGGGCACGCTGGATCTGGCGCAGCGGCATAGCCTGACCGAGGCGGACAGGGCGGGCGGCAGCGGCGTGCTGGCGCATCTGGGGGCGGGGATCGCGCCCAGCATCGGCGACCTTGCCTATCTGATGATGAGCATCAGCGATAATACCGCGACCAATCTGCTGATCGATCGGGTCGGCATCCCGGCAGTGAATGCGACGATGCGCAGCCTGGGGATGGCGGAATCGGTGCTGGGGCGGCCGATGCGCGGGCGGCTGGCGTTGCCGGGCGAGCAGGAGAACTGGGCGCTGCCTGGCGAGTATGCCGAGATGATCGCCGCGATCCTGAGCAACCGTGCCGCGTCGGCTGCGGCCTGCGCGCAGATGCTGGGGCTGCTGGAGAAGCAGCAGAACGACCGCCGCATCGCCCGATATCTGCCGCGGCAGGACCGGCCGCGCTGGGGCTCGAAGACCGGCAGCAATACCGGCGTGGTCAACGATGTAGGCTATATCTTCACAAAAGCCGGGCCGCTGGTCGTCGCGGTGTTTGTGGAGAACCCGACGGACCCGCTCGCCGGCGAACAGATCATCGGCGAGATCGCGCGCAGCGCGATCGCGGACTTGCATCTGGATGGCCTCGGACCCAAATGATTGGCACTCAAGCGCCCGGAGTGCTATCCGAGCCCATCACCTGAGGCCATCAGGCACTTCAGGGTCAAGCCCAACAGTCTTCGGCGGCTGGTACCAGATAAGAAAAAAGAACAATGAAATTTCGCCCGTTACACGACCGTGTCGTCATTCGCCGGCTGAACGCCGAGGAAAAGACCTCCGGGGGAATCATCATTCCCGACACCGCCCAGGAAAAGCCGATGGAAGGCGAAGTCGTCGCCGCCGGAACGGGCGTGCGCAACGAGGCCGGCCATCTTGTGCCGCTCGAAGTGAAGGCCGGTGACCGCGTGCTGTTCGGCAAGTGGTCGGGCACCGAGGTCAAGATCGACGGCAACGAGCTGTTGATCATGAAGGAAAGCGACATTCTCGGCGTGATCCAGGCGCCGGCCGCCGCTCCCAAGGCAGCCGTTGTTGCCCCCAAGGCAGCTGTGGTCGCTGCGAAGCCGGCGCCGAAGCCCGCCAAGCCGGCCGCGAAGCCGACCAAGACCACCAAGAAAGCCTGACGCGGAGAGCGCGGCAACCGCCGCGCGCCTCGACAAGCCGACCCTAATTTCCAGAAAGAAGTAAAAATGGCAGCCAAGGAAGTGCGTTTCGGTAGCGACGCACGTGGGCGCATGCTCGCCGGCGTGGATATGCTGGCGAATGCAGTGAAAGTTACGCTGGGCCCCAAGGGCCGCAACGTCGTGATCGATAAAAGCTATGGCGCACCGCGGATCACCAAGGACGGTGTGACGGTCGCCAAGGAAGTCGAGCTGAGCGACAAGTTCGAGAACATGGGCGCCCAGATGGTGCGCGAAGTTGCCTCGAAGACCAACGACGTCGCCGGCGACGGCACTACCACGGCGATCGTGCTGGCCCATGCCATCGTGCGCGAAGGCGTCAAGGCCGTGGCTGCCGGTATGAACCCGATGGATCTCAAGCGCGGTATCGACAAGGCGGTCTCCGCCCTGGTCGACGAGCTTGCCAAGCGCAGCAAGAAGGTGACCACCCAGGCCGAGACGGCGCAGGTTGGCACCATCTCCGCCAATGGCGAGGCCGAAATCGGCAAGATGATCGCCCAGGCGATGCAGAAGGTCGGCAACGAGGGTGTGATCACCGTCGAAGAAGCCAAGGGCATGGAGACGGAACTCGACATCGTCGAGGGCATGCAGTTCGAC
>CAIRTN010000109.1 GCA_903881515.1 uncultured Rhodospirillales bacterium
GCTGCTGCGGGCTCGCGCCATCCGGACCGTTGAGGCGCTCTGGAACACCCTACAGCCACTCATTCAGCGTTTCACGCCAGAAGAGTGTCTTAACTTCTTCAGGCACGACGGCTATTTCCAGTCAGCGTGAAACCGCTCTAAAGCCCTGATAGATAGAGTTTTTTGGGTCCCTTTTTTACAAAAAAGGGGCTGCTTCCTTCCTACCGCCGGGTCACAACGCCCGCGGTAAAGGTCACCACCAGCATCAGCGCCCCGGCGGCCGCGAGGGCGGTGGGCAGGCTGATGGCTTCGGCGAGCAGGCCGACCAGGGCGGGGCCGACGAGCAGGCCGGCGTAGCCGGGGGTGGCGGCGGCGGCGATGGCCAGGCCGGGGGCCATGCCTTGGGTGCGGCCGGCCTGGGCGAACAGCACCGGGACCACGTTGGCGCAGCCGATGCCGACCAGGGCGCAGCCGATGATGCTGCCGGTCAGCGAGTCGGCGGCCGATGTGAGGAGTGCGCCGGACGCGGCCAGCGCGCCGCCGGCGGCGAGCACGGTGCGGGCGCCGAAGCGGCGCACCACGGCATCGCCGGTGAGGCGGCACAGCGTCATGGTAAACGAGAAGCCGGCGAAGGCGAGGCCGGCGCTGCCGAGGCTGGCGCCGCGGTGAAAGCGCAGCAGCACGGCGCTCCAGTCCAGGATGGTGCCTTCGACCAGGAAGCCGATGAAGCAGAGCCCGCCGATCAGCAGCAGGCGGCCGCGCGGCAAAGCGAGGGAGGCACCGGCTTGCTGGGCGGGGGGCACGTGCAGGGCGGCGGCCAGGGTGATCGCGGCGCAGATCGCGCCCATGAGGGAAGCTGTGGCCAGCGGCGTGGTGCCGAGCTCCAGCAGCGCCGATGCGGCGCCGGCGCCGAGCAGGCCGCCGAGGCTGAAGCCGCCATGAAAGCCGCTCATCAGGGCGCGGCCGGCGTCGCGTTCGACGACCACGGCGCCGGCGTTCATCGCGACGTCGGCGGTGCCCAGGGCGGCGCCGAACACGGCGAGGCCGACGACGAGCACCGCGACATGCGGGGCCGCGGCGAGTACGGGCAGAGCGAGCGAGAGAATGAGGCCGGCGACCAGGCAGACGCGGGCGGCGCCGAAGCGTTGGGTGAGCAGGCCGGAGAGTGGCAGGCCGATCATCGAGCCGCCGCCGAGGGCGAGCAGCACCAGGCCGAGGCTGGCGTCATCAAGCTCGAGGCGCGCCTTGGCGACCGGCACCAGCGGCGCCCAGGCCGCGATGGCGATGCCGACGATGAAGAAGATGAGGAAGGTGGCGCGGCGGGGCGTCATCCGCCCTGCCGCGCCGTCGTCGTGTTGATCAGGCCATCGCCTTTTGCAGGTTCTCGTCGATCTTGGCGAGGAAGTTCTGCGTGTTCAGCCAGGGCTGGTCCTTGCTGATCAGGCTGGCCAGGTCCTTGGTCATGTAGCCGGATTCCACCGTCGCGACGCAGACCTTCTCCAGCGTTTCGGCGAAGGCGGTGACGTCGGGGGTGTTGTCGAACTTGCCGCGGTAGATCAGGCCGCGCGTCCAGGCGAAGATCGAGGCGATCGGGTTGGTGCTGGTCTCGCGGCCCTTCTGGTGCTCGCGATAATGGCGGGTGACGGTGCCGTGTGCGGCCTCGCTTTCCACCGTGCTGCCATCCGGGCTGAGCAGCACCGAGGTCATCAGGCCGAGCGAGCCGAAGCCCTGGGCCACGATGTCGGACTGCAC
>CAIRTN010000110.1 GCA_903881515.1 uncultured Rhodospirillales bacterium
CTGACTTCATGAACAGGATCGCGCCGCTCATCCTCAACCTGATGTACTGCATAGCCGACAGGATCAATATCCTGCGCGGGGCGGCCAACCCGTTGCTGATGCTTGCCTATCTGCGTGTCGAAGCCATGAACCGCCGCCTCAACCGGCTGTGGGACAAGTGGTGCACCAACACCCTGCCCAAGCCGCGCAAGCCGCGCCCCGGCCGCGTGTCCAAACCCAACCCGAACCGCCCGAAATTCCCCGCTTTGCGTGGCTGGGTGTTCAATTACGCCCTTGGCAACAGCGTCGACAACGCGGCGACCCTCGACCGGTTCCTGCAGTCCGACCCGGATTTCGCCCGCTTCCTCGCCGAAGTCCCGCAGGCCGGCCGTATCCTGCGTCCGCTCTGCCACATGTTCGCCATCGACCCGCCGGCCGCCATCAAACGTAGCCCCGCCCCCCGCAAACCTCGCCCCAAGAAACCCCAACTCCCACCGCCGCCACCCCGGCCGCAACTGCGCTACCCCCTCGGCGAAATCCCGGCCCGCCTGCGCCTGCGCGTGCCCAAGCTCCGAAGACGCAGATCAACCCCCTGAGCGTCAAACCCGGCTTGCGTCATTTTTATTGCGTTTGCGAAATGAAATTCATCATTCTCGGCTGGCCTGAGAGGCCGCCATCAAGCGATGGCGGCAAACGTCGCCTCGATCAGCGATGCGGCCCGCACGCCGACATCCAGCCCGTCATGCATGCGATTGCAGCAATAGCAATAGCCAAGCCCGGCCACCGGGTCGGCGAAGGCCTGCGCACCGCCGGCGCCGGAATGGCCGAATGTCGCCATGTTCGGTCCCATCGGCCGGCTCGGCGGGGAGTTCAGCATGAAGCCCATGCCCATGCGCAGCGTCAGGCCGGAACTGGCCGACTTGCCGCTCGCCTGCTCGGCGGCCAGCACCGCGAGGCTCTCCGCCCGCGCCAGCCGCACCCCATCGAGCGCACCGCCACCGGCCGCCGCGGCGTAGAGCCGGGCGACGCCGCGTGCGGTGCCGTGGCCGTTGACCGATGGGATCTCACCGGCGCGCCAGGAATGCGAGTTGAAATCCTCGCTGGCGGGTAACCCCTTCCATTGCCGATAGGCCAGGCTGTCGGGCGGCGCGCGCTTGGCGGCGCCGACGAGGTTGTTGGCCGACGGGATCATCGTGGCGCAGCGCGCCTCCTCCTCCGGGGTCAGGCCGATGGCATAGTCGGCGCCGAGCGGGGCGGCGATACGCGTGCGCACGAATGCGCCGATCGACAACCCGGTGACAGCGCGCACCAGCATGCCGATGATGTGGCCGAGCGTCGCGGAGTGGTAGACCTGGGTGGTGCCGGGCGGCCAGAGCGGCACCTGGGCGGCGATGGCGGCGGCCATGGTGTCGAAATCGTAGATGCCGCCTTCCTCGATCGCGTCGGCCAGCGGCACGCCGGCGACATGGCTCAGCGCCTGACACACCGTGACGGCCTGCTTGCCGCCCTGCGCGAAAGCCGGCCAGTAGCGGGCGACCGGAGCGTCGAAATCCACCAGTCCCTGGTCGTAGAGCATCGCCATGGCGATGGCGCAGATGCCCTTCGCCACCGACATCATGCAGACCATGGTGTCGGCCTGCCACGGCCGGCCGGTCGCCGCGTCGGCGAGGCCGCCCCACAGATCGACCACCTTCCGGCCCTGCCAATACCCGGCGAGCGCGGCGCCGACCTCGCCGTTGGCGCGGAAGTTGGTCGCGAAGGCCTCGCGCACGGCGGCGAAGCGGGGATCGCTGGTGCCGGATACGGTCATGGTGGTCCCCCGGTCAATCGCGGAACACGTCGCGCTGCACGCGCTCGACGATCTCGCCCATCTTCGGCTCAACCGTCTTCCAGTCCAGCCGCATCAACCGGTCCTGCGGCGCGATGCGTGCGGCGACCTCGGGGCGGAAGACAACGTTGCGGTTGGACATGCCGGATTGCATGTTGTTGCCGAAGCCGGTCTGCGGCTCGGTGGCGAGAGCGAAGTTGACGAATTCCAGCAGCAGATCACGGTTCCGCGCCCTCAGCGGCACGTGATACGACAGGATGCCAACCGGAGAACCCTCCTTCGGCATCACGAATTCCACCGGCAGGCCGGCATCCTTCATCGCGTAGGTGCGGAAGCTGCCGGACATCGCCACGGCGGCCTCCTTGCGCTCCAGCATCGTGCCAACATCGTTCGGGCTCTTGAACCAGCGCGTCACGTTCGGCTTCAGGCGCTGCAGCGCGGCATAGCCAGGTTCGAGGTTCGCCGCGCTGCCGCCGTTCAGCAGGGCGGCGATGGTGACCATTTCGTAGAAGAAGCCGCCGCTCGGCTGCGGCATGATGATCTGGCCCTTGAAGCGCGGGTGCCACAGATCTGCCCAGGAGGTCGGCGGCTCGGACACCATGTCGCGGCGATAGGCGATGCCGACGTCGGCATAGTTGAAGCCGACGGCCTTGCGGTCGAAGAAATCGTAGAAGTTGGGATCGACCTCGCGCAGGTTGGGGATCATCTCCGGCGTCAGGTCGAGAAACACGCCCGAGGTGCGCACGGCCTTGATCGAGGTGGGCAGGCCGAGGAAGGGCAGGTCGATTTCCGGATCGTCCTTGTTGATCACGGCGTTGGCCAGCCACTCGTCGGGATTGCCGTATTTGAAGACGAACTTTGCCCCGGTCTTCTTCTCGAACGGCTCCAGCACATGGCGGCGGTAGCGCTGCTCATAGATGCCGCCAAAGCCGGTGCTGACGATGGTTTTCGACTGTGCGCGCACGATCGCGGGAAAGCCGCTGAGCGCGGCGGCGCCGAGCAGCGCCCGGCGGCCGATGCCGCCCCGTTTCGATCCCTGCATTGCGAACTCCCTTCCTGTTGTTGTTGTTCTAGCCGGTGAGAACGCGGACGGCCTGCGCGGGCCAAGATGCCACGACGCGCGCGCCGGGGGCGAAGCGTGTGCCGCCGGCGCTGGCTTCGCGGACCAGCAACTCCGGGCCGCCATTGTCGGGCGCCATGCGGTAAGTCGTCAGCGTGCCGTGATAGGTCGCCGCGGTGATGCGGCCGGGGGCGGCGTTTTCAGCCCCGGCGGTATCGGCCGCCGCCAGGGCGATCCGCTCGGCCCGCAGCGCCACCTGCACGGCACCGTCGGCTGGCCCGGGCGGCGCGGCGCGCAGGCACAGGCCGCCGGCCGTGATGGTGCCGTTGGCCGCGTGGCCGTCGAAGATGTTGCCGAAGCCCATGAAGTCGGCGACGAACCGCGTCGCCGGGCGTTCGAAGATGGCTTCGGGGGTGTCAATCTGCTCGATCCGCCCGGCATTCATCACCGCGACGCGGTCGCTGAGGATCATCGCCTCTTCCTGGTCGTGGGTGACGAACACAGCGGTGATGCCGATGCGGCGGGTCAGGTCGCGCAACTCGTCCTGCATCAATTCGCGCAGCTTGCGGTCGAGCGCGCCGAACGGTTCGTCGAGCAGCAGCACATGCGGATCGAACACCAGGGCGCGGGCTAGCGCGACGCGCTGCTGCTGGCCGCCCGAGAGCTGGGCCGGAAGCCGGGCACCGAACGCGCCGAGATGGACCCGCTCCAGCGCCGCCTGTGCCCTTTCGGCGCGCGGCCCCCGAGCGAGCCCGCGCATGCGTAGGCCGAACGCGACATTCTCCGCCACGCTCATATGCGGGAACAGGGCGTGGCTCTGGAACACCATGCCGATATTGCGCCGGTGCGCCGGCAGGCCGGTGACATCGGCGCCGGCAAGGCTGATGCGGCCGGCATCCGGCGCGGCCAGGCCGGCGATCATCCGCAGCGTGGTGGTCTTGCCGCAGCCAGACGGCCCGAGCAGCGTGATGAACTCGCCGCTGGCGATGCTGAGCGAGACGGCGTCGACCACCCGCGCGGCGCCATAGTGCTTCGTCAAACCGGTGAGCGTCACTTCGGCCAAATTCTATCCCCCCACCACGCGGCGTAGCCCGACCGCGCGTTCGATCAGCAGCGCGGCCGCCAGCGAGACAGCTACCAGCATCGTCGAAATCGCCGCCACCGAAGGATCGAAGTTGTACTCAACATAATTCAGGATCGCGAGCGGCAGCGTGTTGGTGCGCGCCGAGGTCAGGAACAGCGACACGGAAACGTTGTCGAACGAGACGATCAGCGCGAACAGCATGCCGGCGATCACGCCGGGGCGGATGAGCGGCAGGGTCACAAGCAGAAAGCCGCGCAACGGATGCGCGCCCAGCGTCCGTGCCGCCTCCTCGAGTCCGAGGTCGAAGCGGGTGAGCGAGGCGATGATGGTGCGGACCAGATAGGGAAATGTGACGAGCACATGCGCGCCGACCAGCCGCAACCCGACATCGCGCACCCCGAGCCTGGCCATCGCGACCAGGATGGCGAGGCTGATGACGATCGCCGGAACGAACAGCGGCGCGAGCAGGAAGGCCTGCAGCGCTTGCCGGCCGGGGAAACGGCCGCGCACAATGGCGAAGGCGGCGGCGAGCGCCAGCGGCGTGGCGAGCAGCGTGGCGATGACCGCGAGCCAGGCGCTGTTCCAGGCCGCGTCCGTAAAAGCGGCCTCGCCGATTGCGTGGGCGTACCAGCGCAGCGACCAGGTACGCGGCGGAAACTGTGGCACGGCGCCGTCACTGAACGAGGCGACCACCACCACCACAATCGGCGCGAGCACGAAGGCGGCAACCAGCGCCGCAACGACCTGCAGCAGCCGCCTCACGCCTCGGCTCCCAGCCGTGCCAGCAGGCGTTGATAGAGGATGACGATCGCCAACGCCGTCGCCAGGAGCACCGCCGCCACCGCCGCACCGAACGGCCAGTCGTACTGGGTGATGAACAGGTCGTAGATCATCGTCGTGACGAAGTTCGGCCCGCTGCCACCGAGCACGGCGGGGGTCACATAGGCGGAGAGGCTGAGGCAGAACACGATCGTGGTGCCAGCGGCGACGCCCGGCATCGCCAGCGGCAGGATCACGTGCCACAGCACGCGCCAGGGTTGCGCGCCCAGCGTCATCGCCGCCTCGCCGAGCACCGCCTCGATCCGCTCCAGGGCAGCGAGCACGCACAGCACCATGAACGGGATAACGACATGCACCAGCCCGACAACGATCCCGAAATCGTTGTGGATCAGCCGCAGCGGCGCCGAGATCAGGCCGAGCGCCTCCAACGCGGTGTTGATGGCGCCATTGCGGCCGAGCAGCACGACCCAGCCATAGGAGGTGACGACAATGCTGATCAGCAGCGGCGAGAGGATCAGGATGGTCAGCGGCCCGCGCCAGCGCCGACCACTCTGCCACATGAACCAGGCGAAGCATGTCCCGGCCAGGGCGGCGATCGCCGTGGTCAGCGCCGAGAGCCACAGCGTGCGGCCGAACAACGCGAGATAGTAGGTGTCGCCGAACAGCCGCCCGTAGTTCGCCATGGTGAAGGCGCCCAGGGTCTGTGGCCCTGTTCCGCGCGCCAGGACGCTGAAACTGATCAGATAGCCGACCGGCAGCACCAGCAGCAGGATCAACACCAGCAGAACGGGCGCCAGCATGGCGAAGGTGGCGGGGCGGGACAGCATCGCGAAAGCCTAGGCGACCGTTACAGATTTGGCGAGGTGCCGAACCGTGCGTATCGTGGCGACGATTCCCTGGGGACCTGGATATGGATTTCGCCGTCACGCCGGAGCAGCAGCAGATCCTGGACTCGGTCGACCGGTTCGCCCGGCTGCGTCTGCCGCCGGGCGAGGTGCGGCGGCGCGATGCCGCGCATCTTCCGCCCTACGACCTGTTGCCGGAAATGGGGGCGATGGGCCTGTTCGCCCTGCCGGTGCCGGTGCGGCAAGGTGGGCTGGGGGCGGACTGGGTGACGGTGGCGCTGACGCAGGAGCGGCTCGGCTGGCACGCCTACATGGCGGCGTCGATCTTCAACCGCGTCGTCGGGTTCGGTATCATGTCGTTGCTGACCTATGCCAACTCTGAGCAAATCGCGGCGCTGCTGCCCCGGCTGCTGGCGGGCGAGGCGCTGGTGGCGTTGGCCCTGACCGAGCCGGAGGCGGGATCGGACGCGGCGGCGGTACGGACGCGGGCGGAGCGGACGCCGGGCGGATGGCGCATCCATGGGCGCAAGATCTGGATCAGCGATGCCAATGGCGCCAGCCACCTGCTGACCGTCGCGCGGGCCGAGGAGGGGATCACGCTGTTCCTGGTGCCTCGGCAGGCGGCGGGGATCGCGATGACCGAGCTGCCCAAGGTCGGCAACAACGCGATGCCGAGCTGGGACATCGGCTTCGACGCGGTGGAGGTGGATGGCTCGGCTCTGCTCGGTGCGCCGGGAACGGGGTTCCGGCATCTGATGTCCACGCTGCATTTTTCGCGGGCGAGCATGGCCGCGACCGTGACCGGCTGTGCCCAGGCCGCGGTGGACGCGGCGCTCGCGCACGCGAAGGCCCGGGTCCAGTTTAGCAAGCCGATCGGCAGCTTTCAGGCGATCCGCCACCGGATCGCGGACATGCAGATGCGGGTGGACCTGTCGCGGCACGCAGTGCGGCATTTGGCCTGGCTGATCTCGACCGGGCAGCCCTGCCGGCGCGAGGCCTCCCAGGCCAAGGTGGTGGCGACGGAAACGCTGCAGTTCGTCAGCGATGCCGGGATGCAGATCCTGGCCAGCGCCGGGTATTCGGCCGAGAGCGACATGCAGCGCTACTGGCGGGATGGCCGACTGTACAGCTTCGGCGAGGGCAGCAACGAGATCCAGCGCGACCTGATCGCCCGCGAGCTAGGCCTGTAGCGCAGAACGACGGCGGAACCTGCCGTGTTGGACTGATTCGGGGAGTGCGGCGATGAAGATCACGCGTGCGTTTGCGGATGTGGCGGAGGGTCAGGTGCATCTGCGCCGGGCCGGGGCCGGCAGCGAGGTGCCGCTGGTGATGATCCATGCCTCGCCGGGATCGTCGAAGATGCTGTCGCCGCTGATCCTGGCCTGTGCGGCGCAGCGCGAGGTGATCGCGCCGGACACGCTGGGCAACGGCGATTCCAGCCCGCCGGCCGGCGACGCGCCCGGGCTCGCCGCATTCGCGGACGGCCATCTGCGGGCGCTCAGCGCGCTCGGGGTGGACCGGTTTGACCTATACGGTACGCATACCGGCGCGGGCATCGCAGCCGAGATGGCGATCGCCGCCCCCAACCGGGTGCGCCGCGTGGTGCTGGACGGAATGTCGCTCTACGAGCCCGAAGAATGCACGGACATGCTGCGCCATTACGCGCCCGGTGTGCCGATCGACCTGAACGGCAGCCAGTTCAACTGGGTGTGGCATTTCGTCCGCGATGTCTATCTGTTCTGGCCCTGGTACAAGCGCGACGCGGCGCATGTGCGCGATGTGGGCTTGCCGTCCGCCGAGGTGCTGCACGACAAGGCGGTCGAGGTGCTGAAGGCGATCGGCACCTACCACCTCTCGTATCTCGCCTCGATCGGCTACGACAAGCGGGGCCGGCTGCCGCTGATTCCCTGCCCGGCCCTGGTCACCTGCAACCGCTCGGACATGCTCTGGCAATATTTCGACCTCATCGGCGCACTGGTGCCAGGCGGGCGCAAGGCGGCCAATCCCGGCTACGGATCGCCGGCGGCGGCCGAGGGCACGGCGCGGATGATCCTGGATTTCTTCGCTGAACCGCCGGAGGACGCGGCCTCCCCCGGCTTGAGTTGACCATTGGGGCGGCTATCGGCCGACCAAGCTGGGCAAGTGCCGGCGGCATGCGATGTATGCCGCGCATCTGGAGCTCGAATTGTAATCTAGGTCTATGCAGACCTTGCCTTGCGGCAAGACGGCGTGTCGTATTCAGGCAGCAATAACGGGGGCCGTTCATGGGCTGGGATATCGCGGCGATCGATGCGGTGGTGAACATCTGGACACCGGAGGCCCTGGCGGGGCGGCCCAATCGCGAAGCGTTCTACAAGGACAAGATTGGGGTCGACACCGAAACCTTCTTTGGCACCACCTTGGAGGAGATGCTTCGGCAAATGGATGCCGCGGGGATCGAGCGCGGCTTCCTGATCGCGGCGAAGGTCGGGCCGGCTTATCATCCTGCCTGCTACCACGTGCCATATTCCTTGGTGGCCGACGCGGTGCGGCAGTATCCGGACCGCTTTTACGGCCTTGCCGGCATTGACCCGACCGAGGGGATGGACGGGGTTCGTGCGCTGGAGCACGCGGTGCGCGAACTCGGTTTCATCGGCGCACATTATTATCCGCACTGGTTCGAACTCGCCCCGGATCATGCCCGGCTCTATCCGTTCTATGCCAAATGCGTCGAACTCGGCGTGCCGATCCAGATGCAGGTCGGGCAGTCTCTGGTTTACGACAAGAGCCTGCCGCGCCGCAGCGTCGGGCGGCCGATCACGCTCGACGCGGTCGCCTGCGA
>CAIRTN010000111.1 GCA_903881515.1 uncultured Rhodospirillales bacterium
GCACCGATCGTCGGGCTGGCCGAAGGCCGGGCGCGGGCGCTGGCGGCGTTTGCCGGGTTGAAGGCAGCATGAGCCGGCAACGGATCGCCGTGGTCGGGGCTGGGGTCGCCGGGTTGTCGGCGGCCTGGCTGCTGCGCGAGCGCTTCGAGGTCACGCTGTTCGAAGCCGAGGCGCGGGCCGGCGGACATGCCGATACGCAAAGCGTCGACGTCGGCGGTGCGCCTGTGGATGTCGATACCGGATTCATCGTCTGCAACGATGCGACCTATCCCAACCTGCTCGGCCTGTTCGCGCATCTGGGCATCGCGCTGACCGCGACGGAGATGTCGTTCGCGGTATCCGCGGCCGATGGGCGGATGGAATACGGCGGCGGCAATCTGCGACAGGTGTTCGCGCAAGCGCGCAACCTGCTACGGCCGCGGTTCTGGCGCATGCTGCGCGATATCATGCGGTTCTACCGCGAGGCGCCCGCGGTGTTGCAGACGGCGGGCAGCGAGAGCCTGGGCGAATGGCTGGATGCGCATGGCTACGGCGCGGGCTTCGCCGAGGATCATATCCTGCCGATGGGGGCGGCGATCTGGTCGGCGTCGGTCGCCGGCATTCGCGCCTTTCCGATGCGCCATTTCGTGCGGTTCTTCGTCAATCACGGGCTGCTGCAACTGAAGGACCGGCCGGTGTGGCGCACGGTGCGCGGCGGCTCGAAAGTCTATGTGCGGCGCGTGCTGGCTGATCTCGGCGATGTCAGGCTGGCCAGCCGCGTGCTGGGCATCCGGCGCGGCGCGGACGGCGTGCGGGTACGCACCGATGCCGGCGAGACGCTGTACGATCAGGCGGTGCTGGCGTGCCATGCCGATGAGAGCCTGGCGATGCTGGACGATGCCTCCGCGCGCGAGACGGCGCTGCTGGGGGCGATCCGGTTCCAGGACAACCGGGCGGTGCTGCATACCGATATCGCGCTGATGCCAAAGCGGCGCGCTGTGTGGTCGGCGTGGAACTACCTGTCGGACGGCGCACAAGACCATGACGCGGCGATCAGCGTCACCTACTGGATGAACCTGTTGCAGCGCCTGGAGACCCCGGCGCCGCTGCTGGTGTCGCTGAACCCGCTCCGCGCGCCCGACCCCGCGCTGGTGCTGATGGACAAGGTGTATCGCCATCCGCAGTTCGACGCCGCGGCGATGGACGCACAGGCGCGGCTTGGCGAGATTCAGGGGGCGGGCGGCGTATGGTTCGCCGGCGCCTGGACGGGTTGGGGGTTCCATGAGGATGGCATCGCCTCGGCGGTGAAGGTGGCGCGCGCGCTGGGGGTGAACCCGCCTTGGGCCGCATCCGGACGTGCGGCATGAGCGCGCTGCTGCATACCGGCGAGGTCATGCATGTGCGGCATTCGCCGTTCCGGCACCGCTTTGTCTACCGGATGTGGATGATGTCGGCCGATCTCGACGAGCTGGACAGCATTGAGGCGCGGCTATTCGGGCATAACCGGATGGCGCCGGTGGCGCTGCGCGACCGCGACCACGGGCCGCGCGACGGCTCGGCGCTGAAGCCGTGGGCGGCGCAATTGCTGGCGGCGGAGGGGCTGGAGGCCTTTGCGGCGCATATCCGCCTGATGGTGATCCCGCGCGTGTTCGGCGTCGGGTTCAACCCGATCGCGTTCTATTTCTGCACCGACGCCGCCGGGCAACTCGGTGCGGTGATCCACCAGGTGAAGAACACGTTTGGTGGGCAGACGACCTACACGCTGCCGGTCGGCCCCGGGCGAACAGTGTTCCAGCAGACCGAAAAGGGCATGCATGTCTCGCCGTTCTTCGACACGCAGGGCGGCTACCGCTTCGCCTTCTCGCGCCCGGATTTCGACGACACGGCCGGGCGGTTCGCGCTGTCGATCCGCTACGGCGCCGGCGGGACGCCGCGGATGACGGCGGCAATGCGGCTGGTGGCGCGGCCGTTCACCGACGCCAACCTGCTGCGGCTGATGCTGGAAATGCCGCTGATGCCGATGAAAGTGGTGGCGGCGATCCACTGGCAGGCCCTGCGGCTTTGGCTGCGCGGGGCGAAATTTCACCCATCCCCTCCCCCTCCCCTTCAACCGACGAGAGATCTTGCATGAGCGGCTCCGAGACGACGATGAGCGGAACCCTGCGCGCGACCCCGCGCAATTACTGGCTGAAGCTGGCGATCGGCATGGCGGAGATGATCCGCGTCGGCACGCTGCACGTCGTGCTGCCAGATGGCGCACGGCATGTGGTGCGGCGCACGCCGGAGCCGGAGGCGACCATCGTGCTGCGCTCGGCAAAAGCGGCGCGGAGGCTGTTGCTGGGCGGCAGTTTGGGGCTGGCGGAGGCCTATGTCGAAGGGTTGTGGGAGAGCCCGAGCATCCGCGATGTCATGCGCCTGGCCGCGATGAACGAGGCGGAATGGATCGAGACGCTGGATGGCCGGCCCTGGATGCGGGCAATCTCGCGCCTGTTGCACAAGCTGCGGCCGAACACCCGCGGCGGGGCGAAGCGCAACATCGTCGAGCATTACGACCTGGGCAACGAGTTCTACGCCGAGTGGCTGGACCCGACGATGACCTATTCGTCGGCGATGTTCGCTGCCGACGAAGCGCATCAGGCCAACTCCGACGATCTGGAAGCCGCACAACTGCGCAAGATGCGCCATCTGTGCGACCAGCTTGAGCTGCGGCCGGGCATGCGGGTGCTGGAAATCGGCTGCGGCTGGGGCGGGTTCGCCGAACTGGCGGCGCGGGAATACGGCGTGCACGTCACCGGCATCACCCTGTCGCCGGCGCAGCTGGAATTCGCCCAGGCGCGGATCGCGGCTGCGGGGTTGCAGGACCAGGTGAGCCTGGAACTGCGGGATTATCGCGATACCGACGGGCAGTTCGACCGTATCGCCTCGATCGAGATGTTCGAGGCAGTTGGCGAAGCCTGGTGGCCGGCCTATTTCGCCACGCTGCGCGACCGGCTGGCGCCCGGCGGGCGGGCAGGCCTGCAGATCATCACCATCGCCGACCATCTGTGGGAGAGCTATCGCTCGACCGCGGACTTCATCCAGCGCCACATCTTCCCCGGCGGCATGCTGCCCAGCCCGGCGCGGCTGCGCGAGGAGATCGGCCGGGCGGGGCTGGCGTGGCAGTCAACCCACTGGTTCGGACAGGATTACGCCGAGACATTGCATCGCTGGCACGTCGCATTCCAGGCGCGCTGGCCGCACCTGTCGGGCGCGCGGCGGGATGCGCGGTTCAAGCGGCTATGGGAATACTATCTGGCCTATTGCGAAACTGGATTCCGCGCCGGGTGGACCGATGTCGGGCAGATGATCCTGGCCAAGCCGGGCTGATTGGCGGGCTTAAGGAAGGAAGGCCAGGGCTCTGACCTGGACCCGCCAAAGGCCGCGGGCCTTTGGAAACCCATTCACTTGTGGGGTGGTTGAGCGGTTGGCTCAGCGCTGGGCGTAGAGCGGCGGAGCCAATAGGACTCGTCTAGGCTTCGCCGCCACACTTCCGTTCATGTTTTTGCCAATGAATGTGGGGTCAAGGGCAGAGCTCTGGCCTTGCCTTCCCTATTTCCCTCAGACCGCAAGCTCAATCGCAAAAAGGGCATCGAGCAACCGCGAGGGCGGACGGTCAGCGAGGCGGACGAGGGATTCGGCCATCTCGGCGCGGCAGTCGGTGAGTGGCAGGATGGTGATGCGGCGGTCGCCGTTGAACTCGGCGCGCGCGATCACGCCGAGGCCGAGGCCGTGGGCGACGGCTTCCTCGAGTGCCTCGCGGCCTTCGACCAGCAGCACCGGGTCTACGCGCAGGCCGGCGCGGACCAGTTCGTCTTCCAGCAGGCGCTGGGTGACTGAGCGGGGCTCGCGGAACACCAGGGGCTGGCCGGCGAGTTCGGCGATGCGCAGGCCGCGGCGGGCGGCGAGCGGGCTGGCGGTCGGCACCATGGCGACCAGCGGGCCACGGCGCAGGGTGATGGATTGCAGGCGATTATCGGCCTGCGGAGCTGCGGTGATGGCGGCATCAACGGTGTTGGACAGCACACGTTCCATGCAGACCTGCGCGTTGGCGATACTGACGGTGACCAGGATGCCGGGATGGCGGAGGCGAAACGCGGCGATCAGTTTGATTGCGAGGTCCGGCGCGTCGGCGGCCAGGCTGAGCGAGCCGGTCACCAGGGTGCTGGCGGACGTCAGCAAGTCGCGGGCCGCGCGCTCGCACCCGAACATCTGCTGGGTGACGCTGAGCAGGCGGCGGCCGAGCTCGGTGGGCTCGACGCTGCGGGCGCGGCGGTGAAACAGGGTGACGCCGAATTCCTGTTCGAGATGGCGGACATGATCGGACAAGGCGGGCTGCGTCAGGTTCAGGGCGTGGGCGGCCTTGGAGAAGCCGCCGTGTTCGGCGACGGCGTTGAAGGCGCGCAGCTGGGCGTGCTGCATGGGGCGGCTCCTGCTATCTGATTAAACGATATATCTATCTTTCATATCAATTTTACAAATGGCTTGGCTTGCGATTGAGTGCGCCATCCCGACCCGAAAGGCCGTGCCATGTCGATCGTCTCCGCGCGTCACAACCAGCCCTTGCCCACCCCCGCCGGCGGGGAGCCGTTCCTGCTGACGCCGGGGCCGCTGACCACGGCGCTGTCGACCAAGCAGGCGATGCTGGTGGACTGGGGCTCGTGGGATGGCGATTTTCGCGCGATGACGGCGGAGCTGCGCCGGGCGCTGCTGGCGATTGCCGGCGGCGGCGATGCGTATGATTGCGTGCCTTTGCAGGGCAGCGGGACCTATTGCGTCGAGGCGATGCTGGGCAGCCTGATCCCGCGCGACGGCAAGGCGCTGGTGCTGGCGAACGGGGCGTACGGGGTGCGGATCGCGAAAACGCTGGGCTATCTTGGCCGCGCCCATACCGTGCTGGACAAGGGCGATTATCTGCCGCCGCGCGGGGCGGAAGTGGCGGGGATATTGGCCGCGGACGCAGCGATCACCCACGTAGTCGCGGTGCACTGCGAGACCAGTTCCGGCATCCTGAACCCGATCGGCGAGATCGCGGCGGCGACCGCGGCGGCGGGGCGCAAGCTGCTGATCGATTCGATGAGCGCGTTCGGGGCGGTGGAACTGAATTTGGGCAAGATCGCCTGCGAGGCGATCGTGTCGTCGGCGAACAAGTGCATCGAGGGGGTGCCGGGTTTCGGCTTTGTGATCGCGCGCAAGGAGGCGCTGACGGCATCGGCGGGACGGAGCCATTCGCTCAGCCTCGATTTGCACGATCAATGGCAGGTGATGAACAAGACCGGGCAATGGCGCTTCACGCCCCCGACGCATGCGGTGGCGGCGTTTCTGCACGCGCTGAAACTGCATGCCGAGGAGGGCGGGCAGGAAGGCCGGCTGGCGCGCTATACGCGCAATCGCGATGTGATGGTGGAGGGCATGCGCGGGCTGGGGTTCGAGACCTTGCTGGTCGATGCCTGGCTGTCGCCGATTATCGTGACGTTCTTCACGCCGGCCGATCCGGCGTTCGAATTCACCCGGTTCTACGAGTTGATGAAGCAGCATGGGTTTATCATCTATCCGGGCAAGCTGACCGTGGCCGACAGCTTCCGCGTCGGTTGCATCGGGCAGGTGGATGAGCACGCGATGCGCCGGGTCGTCGAGGCCGCGGCGCAGGCGCTGGCGGCGATGGGGGTGGCCAGTGGGGTACCGGCCGCGGCGGCGCTGGCGGAGCGGAGGCACCTCGCGGCCTGACGCGGCCCTGGTCAATCGGCTGTCCGTGGCCATATCGAGTGGATGCATTCCCCCGATCCGCGGCTTAGCCGATGACCCCCCTGCCCCGGCTGCTCGCCTATGCCGCCCCCGGCTTGCCCCTGGCGATGATGGGGTTGCCGCTGAATGTCTATCTGCAGGCGTTCTGGTCGGGCGAGATGGGGGTGCGGCTCGGGCTGGTGGGGCTGGTGCTGACGGCGGTGCGGCTGTTGGACATCGTCGTTGATCCGCTGATCGGGCGATGGTCGGACCGGTTGGACGGACGGTTCGGGCGGCGCAAGCCGTTCATTGCCGCGGCACTTCCGTTAGGGCTGGTGGGCGGGTGGTTGCTGTTCGCACCGATGCCGGGCGCCGGCGTGGGCGTGCTGTTTGCGGGGTATGCCGGGCTGACCATGGCGTGGAGCCTGATCGCGCTGCCGTGGCAGGCCTGGGGGGCGGAGATGTCGCCCGATTATGCCGAACGGGTGCGGATCGCGGGATGGCGGGAAAGTTTCACCTTGCTCGGTGTGGTGGCCTCGGCGGTGCTTCCGGTGGTGCTATCGATCTCCGATCCCGGGCAGGCGTTGCGGGCGATCGGGGTTGCCTCGGTGGTGCTGGCGGGGCCGGCGGTGGCGGTGCTGCTGTGGCGGGTGCCGGAGCCGGCGATGCGGGGTGGGCAGAGCCGGCATGGGTTGTTGGCGGCGGTGCGCATGGCGTTTGCCAACCGTCCGTTCCGGCTGCTGCTGGGGGCGTGGACGGTGAACGGGGTGGCGAACGGGTTGCCAATGGCGCTGTTCCTGTTCATCTGCAGCCAGATATTGCAGGCGCCGGACGCTGTGGGACCCATCTTGCTGGTGTATTTCGCCTGCGGCCTGCTGGGCGTACCGGCCTGGGGTGCGGTCGCACGGCGGATCGGCAAGCATCGGGCCTGGGCCTGGGCAATGGGGATCAGTTCGGTGGGGTTCCTGCCGGTGTTGCTGCTGGGGCCGGGAGATGTGCCGGCGTTCATGGCGATCTGCGTCGTCACCGGGTTCGGACTGGGCGCGGATCTGGCGCTGCCGCCGGCGATGCAGGCCGATGTGATCGATCTCGATGAATTGCAGAGCGGAGAAAGCCGGGCCGGGCTATTTTTCGCGGCATGGACCATGGCACAGAAAGCCGGCTACGCGCTGGGCGGATTCGTTGGCCTGACGGTGCTGGATCTGGTCGGGTTCCGGGCGGCGGGGCCAAACGGGCGGGAGGCCCTGGTGACGCTGGTTGTGTTGTATTGCCTGGTGCCGGTGCTGCTGAAGCTTTGCGCTGTGCTGATGATGCGGTTCTATCCGCTGGATGCGGCCGAGCAGGCGCGCATTCGGATGGCGCTGGGGCGATGATCCCACCAGGCGTGCACCTGCGTGTGGTGGGCGACGTGCATGGCGATGCGCGGGCTTTTGCCCATGCCGTGGCGACGGACCGGTTCGTGGTGCAGTTGGGCGATCTGACCGATGGCGGCTCGGACAGTGCGGAAGTGCTGCGTTTGGAGATCGCGATGGTGCGCGAGGGCCGCGGCGTGGTGCTGCTGGGCAATCACGACCTCAAGCTCTGGCGCGTGCTGCGCGGGCGCAAGGTGCGGGTGGCGGCGCCATTGCAACACACGCTGGGCCAGTTGGACGATACGCTGCGCGGCGAGGCGGCGACGATGCTCGGCCAGGCGCCGGCCTGGTTGCGGCGCGGATCGGATATCTTTGTGCATGCGGCGTTTCATAAGGCGATGCTGGCCGAGGACGCGCCCGAAGTGGGCGATGCGCATGCCGAAGGCGCGCTGGCGCGGGCGATGTATGGCGAAACCACCGGGCGGACGCAGGCCGACGGCTATCCCGAACGGGCGATCGGCTGGGTCGATGAGATCCCCGCCGGTTTCACCGTCTATTGCGGCCATGACCGGCGCAGCAGCGACGGCCGGCCGCTGGTGCGGCACGGACATGCCGGCGGACGCGCGGTTTTTCTTGACACCGGCGCGGGGAAAGGCGGCCATTTGTCCTGGATCGATCTGCCAGGATAGGGGGGAGCATGACGGTTTCGGTGCGATACATGGTCAGTGATGTGAGCGCGGCGGTCGCGTTCTATCGCGACACGCTGGGCTTTACGCTGGAGCAGCAATTCGGCCCGGCGATGGCCATCCTGTCGCGCGGTGAGATGCGGCTTTGGCTGGCCGGGCCGCTGTCTTCGGCGGCGAAGCCGATGCCGGATGGCCGGGCGCCGGCACCCGGCGGCTGGAACCGTATCGTGCTGGAGGTCGCCGATCTGGCCGCGATGGTTGCGGCGTTGCGCGCCCAGGGGGCGGTGTTGCTGAACGACATCGTCAGCGGTCCGGGCGGCAGCCAGATCCTGGTCGCCGACCCCAGCGGCAATGTCGTGGAACTGTTCCAGCCGCGCTGATAGCGATACCCGCGAGGGCTTTCCTCCCCCCTGCCGGCGCGGTAGTTTGCGGGCAACCGGGAGGTGCGACATGCCGCGTTTAGCAGCAAATCTGTCCATGATGTTCAACGAGGTGCCGTTCCTCGACCGTTTCGACGCCGCCGCCAAGGCTGGCTTCAAGGGTGTCGAGTTCCTGTTCCCCTATGATTTCTCCGCCGCCGAGATCAAGGCGCGGCTCGATGCCAACGGGTTGACGCAGGCGCTGTTCAACATGCCGCCCGGCAACTGGGCCGGCGGCGAGCGCGGCACGGCTTCGCTGCCGGGCCGGCAGGCGGAGTTCCGCGAGGGCGTGAAGAAGGCGCTGGACTATGCCGCGGCGCTGGATTGCAAACTGGTGCACTGCATGGCCGGCATCCCCCCCGCCGGCACGCCGTTCACCACGGCGGCCGCGCTGTATGCCGCCAACCTCGCCTGGGCCGGCGAGCAGGCGCTGGCCGCCGGCGTGAAGATCGCCATCGAGCCGATCAACCATCGCGACATGCCGGGCTTCCACCTCAACACCATGGCGCAGGGCGCCGAGGTTGTGCAGGCGATCGGCACCGACAGGATCGGCCTGCAGTTCGATGTGTATCACTGCCAGGTGACCGAGGGTGACATCACCAAGCGGCTTGAGGCGCTGCTGCCGCTCGTGGTGCATATCCAGATCGCCGACGTGCCCGCCCGCAACGAACCCGGTACCGGGGAGATCGGCTGGGAGTTCGTGCTGCGGCGGATGGATGAGCTTGGCTACAAGGGTTGGGTCGGGTGCGAATACCGCCCGGCCGGGGATACGGTTGCCGGCCTGGGCTGGCGCGCACGCTTCGGCGTTTGAAAGGGATACTGGGATGAAGATCGGATTTATCGGCCTGGGCATCATGGGCCGCCCGATGGCGCTGAACCTGCGGGCCGCAGGCCACGACATCATCGTGCCGGAGCGTGCGACGTTGACGCAGGAACTGCGCGCGGCGGCCAGCGTGGTCGCCGACGCCGCGGCGGTGGCCGAGGCTGCCGACGTGATCATCCTGATGGTGCCCGACACCCCCGATGTCGAAGCGGTGCTGTTCGGGCCGCACGGCGTGGCCGAAGGCCTGTCGGCCGGCAAGCTGGTGATCGACATGTCGTCGATCTCGCCAATCGCGACCAAGGATTATGCAGCACGGGTGAACGCGTTGGGCTGCCTGTATCTCGACGCGCCGGTTTCCGGCGGCGAGGTCGGTGCCAAGCAGGCGACGCTGACGATCATGATCGGCGGGCCGGACGAGGCGTTCGCGCGCGCCAAGCCGCTGTTCGAGGCGATGGGCAAGAACATCACCCATGTCGGCAGCGAGACTGGCGCCGGCCAGACCACCAAGGTATGCAACCAGATCATCGTCGCGCTGAACATCCAGGCGGTGGCAGAGGCGCTGACTTTCGCGCGCAAGGCCGGGGCCGATCCGGCCAAGGTGCGGCAGGCGCTGATGGGCGGTTTCGCCTCCTCGCGCATTCTGGAGGTGCATGCCGAGCGCATGATAAACCGCACCTTCGCGCCGGGCTTCCGCATCAAGCTCCATCAGAAGGACCTCAACCTCGCGTTGTCCTCGGCCAAGGAGATGGCAATGTCGCTGCCGAACACGGCGACGGCGCAGCAGATGTTCTCCGCGGTGAGCGCGCGGGGCGGGGCCGAGTTGGATCATTCGGCGCTGGTGCAGGCGATCGAGTTGCTGGCCAACGTCACACCGTGAATAAAACGTAAAAAACGATGCGCTTGGTCACATTCCATTGAAGGGGACCAAATGATCGCGTAACCCTTCGGCTGGACATTTTTCTGAGACGCGCCGCATGGAATGCGGTGCGTCTCGGGAATCGGAAGCGGGGGTGCGGAAATGCGGTTTACGGAAATCGGTCAGCAATTGCGGGCGTATCGCCTGGAATCGGGATTGCGGGCAGAGGAAATCGCCGCCCGGCTGGGTGTCTCGCGCGCTGCGCTTTACCGGTACGAAAAAGGCGAAGTGATCAAGCTGGATACCATCCAGCGCCTTGCCGAGTTGTTGAAAATTTCGCCGCTGTCGCTGCTGGGGATCGGGGTTGAATATTACAGCCGCCCGATAGGCTTCCTGGAACGCATCCGCCAGCTTGAAGAAACCGCCGAGCAGATCCTGCTGGTGACCGGCGCGCTGAACTTCCTGACCTCCACCGACGGCTATGAGCGGGCCTACATGCAGGTTTTGGAGGAAGTGGTGGACAATGCCGGCGCCGACCGTTCGGCGCAGCGCGCGGCGGCGGACCAGGTCGTGGGCATGCTGGCGACCCGCAAGAAAATGTATGCGGCACGCCGGCCCAACATGATCGCCATCTTCCCTGCATCGTCAGTGCGCAGTTTCCTGACAGCCGGTATTGGCAGCGGTTTGCCGCTGTCACCGCGGATGCGACGGATCGCGCGCGATGCCGCACTGGCAGAAATCGAGCATATTGCATCGGTCATGGAAGCCGAACCGATGGGCACGCAATTCGGCCTGTTGCAATCCGGCGAGCCGGCAGGAACATTCGAGATCCTCCGCGCCCGCGATCGCGCGACGCTTTGCGTCAATCCATTACAGGCCGACATAAACCCGACTGGAGGCGCAGGCGTGGCGATGATCACCACGTCCGACGAAGCCATTGCGCCGCATCAGCGCGTTGCGGAAGCGCTGTGGCGCGACTGCCTGAAGGGCGCACAAGCCGCGGCCAAAGTGCGCGAACTGATCTCTGCGAATCACCCGGGATAGCCAACCGGCGCCGGCGGGCGCAGCGAACTGATTGAAAATCTGACAGCGCCGGTTGCGTACTCACGCAGCCGGCGCTCTTTGCATTTGGCGGTCCGTCAGATCGAAATCGCATCGCTTGCAACGTTGACATCAACGTATTCATGAAATTATCCTATCCATAATGAAATTATGATTTTTTCGTTCCGACAAGGACGCAAAATACAAACGCCTACGGGGCGATAGGGGGAACCGATGCACGCAGCAGCAAACTGCCGGCCATGAGTGTTGTGCCCGAGGCCACCGGCCCCCTCGCCGGCATTCGTATTCTCGATCTCACCTCAGTCATCATGGGCCCTTATGCGACGCAGATCCTGGGCGATCTCGGCGCCGACATTCTCAAGGTCGAATCCCCGACCGGCGATACCACCCGCGGTGTCACCCCTATGCGGCATCCGCGGATGGGCTGGGTGTTCCTGCACATGAACCGCAACAAGCGCAGCATCGTGCTGGACCTAAAGCAGCCTTCAGGAATGGGCGCGCTGCTCGACCTCGTGCGCACGGCGGATGTGATCGTCTCCAATGTTCGTCCCAAGGCGATGGCGCGCCTCGGCCTGGGATATGAGCGTCTGGCCGCGATCAACTCGCGGCTGATCTATCTCAGCCTTGTCGGCTTCAACGAGGACGGCCCCTATGCTGGACAGCCGGTCTATGAGGACCTGATTCAGGGTCTTACCGCGGTGCCGAATCTGCTGGTCGCCGCCGGATCGCCGCACCCGCATTACGTGCCGCTGTCGTTCAATGATCGCGGTGTCGGCCTCAACGCCGCCATCGTGCTGCTCGCCGCCATCGTCGCGCGCAGCCGCACCGGCGCTAGCCAGCGCATCGAACTGCCGATGTTCGAAACCATGGCGCAGTCGGCACTGGGCGATCAGATGGGCGGCCTGACCTTCGAGCCCCCGCTTGGCCCACCCGGCTATACTCGCACGCTGACACCGGAGCGCCGGCCCTACGCCACCAGCGACGGCTATATCTGCGTCATCATCTATACCGACAAACATTGGCGCTCCTACCTGTCGCTACTCGGCCAGAGCGATCTGTTCGACACCGATCCACGATTGAAAAACCTCGGCACGCGCAACGACAACGCCCACGCGCTCTACGCCCTGCTGTCGGAGGCGATGCTGACGCGCAGCACCGCGGAATGGCTGGACGCGCTGCTGGCCGCCGATATCCCCGCCACCCCGCTACACACGCTCGACAGCCTGGTCGCCGATCCGCACCTCAACGCGTCCGATTTTTTCAGCATCGTCGAGCACCCCAGCGAAGGCCCGATCCGCGAAATGGCGATCCCCAGTCGTTGGTCTGACACCAAGCCCTCAGTGCGCCGCCGTGCCCCGCTACTCGGCCAGCACAGTGTCGAGATCCTGCGCGAAGCCGGCATCGACGACGCCCGTATCGCGGCCATGCTGGCCTCTGGCGCCACCGCCGCCCCCCCAGGAGATACACCATGAAACATCTGCTGCTGGCGACCTTCCTCGCCCTCGCCGCGCCCGCTCTTGCGCAGCCCTCGGACTCGCCTCGTCCGCTGCCGCAGCGCGTTGAGTTAAAAGTCGCGGTCGGCGGCTTTACCGAGATCAATGCGGCGGTGCTGCTGGCCAAAGCGATGGGCGAGTTCGACAAAGAGAACATCGCCGTCGAGATCAGCATGCAGAAGCCCTCCGACGGCTTGGTGCTGCTCGCCACCGGACGCATCGACATGCTCGCCTCCCAGCCCGGCGCCGCGTTCTTCAATGCGGTTGCCGGCGGTGTCGATGCCCGCATGGTCGCGCCCTGCGGCTTCAGTGCACCTGACAGCCGCACCGGATTCTGGGTGTCGAAAGACTGGCTCGCAGGCAGGCCTTACTCCCCTGCCCTGCTGAAGGGTCAGGCGATCGGCAGCGCCGTCGGCGTCGGCACCACCGTCTCCTACTGGCTGGAGGTCGAGATGGAGAAGGCCGGGCTCGATCAGCGCGCCGTCACCTGGCGGACGATAGGCGTCGGCGACATCCTGCTCGCGTTGGAGAACGGCGCCGTGAATGTCGGCTTCCTGTTCGATGGCATCTGGCAGAAAGCCGATCCGGCGAAGGTGCAGTTCGCCTTCGGCGGCACGTCCGACATCTCGGGCGCCTATTTCTTCGGCCCCAGCCTGCTGCGGACAAACCGCCCCGCCGGCGAAGCCGTGATGCGCGCGCTGACCCGCACCGTGCGCACCTACCTGCAGGGCAAATACCACCCGGACGACAAGGTCGCGCCGGTGCTGGCCAAGGCGATGGGCATTTCGGTCGACGATCTGCGCCGCGGCGGCGAGATGAGCTTCCCGCCTGATATGCCGATGGCCCGCTACACCGCCGAGGTGCTGCAGAAAACCTACGGCCTGACGCCCGGCGTGCTCACCTACCCCGACCGCCTGACCGACACCCAGATCATCGACCGCGGCTTCGTCGCCGCCGGCGGCATTCCGGCGACCGCGCAATGACCCAGCCCTACATCCTCCGCGACTGGCTGACTTTGCGCTACGAAGAGCGCGCCGCGTTCAGCGAAACCTATGGGTTTTCCGGCAGCCAGGGCTTCGTCAATCTGGAAGCCATCCTGCTACGGCCGGCCGGCATCGCCGCGGACACCCTATTGGTCTACATGCACCCTTCGGTGACACAGCACGGCCTGCCGGTGCCGCAATCTCTGCCCGCGCTCGGGTTTCACGTGCTGTGCGCCAACAACCGCTACGTGAAAAACGACTCCGCGCTGATCATGGAGAAGGTGCTACTTGATCTCGGCGCCTGGATCCGTCATGCCAAGGAGGTGCTGGGTTACGAGCGCATCGTGCTCTGCGGCTGGAGCGGCGGCGGCCCGTTGATGCTGTTCTACCAGTCCCAGGCCGAGCACCCGACGATCACAGATACCCCGGCTGGCGACCCGGTCAACGTCAAAGGCGCCTGCCTGATCCCGGCCGATGCGGTGATCTTCCAGGCGGCGTCGATATCGCGCGCGCATATTCTGGTCGAGGCGATCGACCCGTCGGTGCGCGATGAGTCGAACCCGGACGATCGGGATGTGACGCTCGACATATACGACAAGCGCAACCCGAACCAGCCGCCGTATTCCGCCGCCTACATCGCCGAATACCGCGCCGCGCAGTATCGCCGCGCGCGCCGCATCGCGGCCTGGGTCAAGGCGAAGCTGGCCGAATTGAAACGCCGCGGCGGCGCCGAGATCGAGCGCGGCTTCGTCACCCATCGCACCCTGGCCGACCCGCGCTGGGTCGATGCCAGCGTCGACGCCAACGACCGCAAGCCCGGCGCCAGCTATGTCGGCAATCCCGAAACCGCGAATAACGGCCCGATCGGTCTCGGCCGGTTCTCCACCCTGCGCTCCTGGCTGTCGCAATGGTCGATCGACGACACCCGCGCCAACGGCCTGCTCTGCGCGCCGCAGATCAGCGTGCCGTTCCTGGCCATCGAGAACGGCGGCGATGACGGTGCGCCGCAGCCGCATGTCGGCATGATTTTCGATGTTGTCGGTTCGGCCGACAAGACCATGCGCGTGGTGCGCCACGCCAACCACTACTACGCCGGCCAGCCCGACCTGTTGGCTGAAGCCAATACCATCATCCACGACTGGCTGCGCGCCCGCGCGCTTGCCGCCTGAGCCAAAGGAACAAGGCCATGCCCGACACCGCCCCGCCGCGCCCGGCCCTGCTCCGCGGTATGCATCACACCGGCTACGTCACCCAGGACAGCCAGGCCACGGTGGACTTCTACACAAAGGTGGTCGGCCTCGATTACGTCTGCGCGGTGATCGACGACAAGGTGCCGTCGACCGGCGATCCGTATCCCTACATGCACCTGTTCTTCATGATGGCGGACGGCTCGACCCTGGCCTTCTTCGAATCCATCGGCCTGCCGCCGCCGGCGAAATCGACGCATCCCGGCTACGATTTTTTCACCCATCTGGCGCTGAACGCTGAAACCCGCGCGGAGGTCGATCGCTGGGCAGCGCATCTGCGCGCCTGCGGCGTCGATTTCATCGGCCCAATCGACCACGGCATCATTTACAGCTTGTATTTCTACGATCCCAACCAGATCCGCCTGGAAGTCACCTGCACCACCGATGATGGCTGGACGAAGCATGGCGCCCAGGCGCTGGAGGATCTCGCCGGCTGGGAAGCGGCCAAGGCGCGCGACCGTGAAGCCGGCACCGGCAGCCAGGCGGTGCAGGAATGGATCGCCTCGCGCCGCAAATGGCACCATCAGGTCGGCCATTGATGCCCCGCGCGACCGATCCGGCGGACGACCCGGCGCTTGGCGAAGAGGCTGGCAATGTTGAGCAGATCGGCATCCAGTCGATCGAGACCGGTTTGCACCTGCTCGCCGTCATCGCGCGGCTGTCGGTCTCCGGCGTCGCCCCGATGCTGAAGACCATCGCCGCCGAGGCTGGGCTGCATCCGGCCAAGGCGCACCGCTACATCGTCAGTTTCATCCGCGGCGGCGCGGTGGAGCGTGATCCGGCCACCGGCCGCTACCGGCTCGGCCCGATGGCGCGACAGCTGGGTATCGCCGCGCTGCAGAACCTCGATGTCGTGCGCATCGGCAACGCCCAATTACCGAGTGTGCGCGACACGCTGCAGCAATCGGTGGCGCTGGCGATCTGGGCCTATCACGGCCCGACCATCATCGCGGTCGAGGATGTCCGCCGCCCCGTGACCGTCAGCACCCGTGTCGGCGAAATCATGCCCCTGCTGAGCTCGGCGACCGGGCAGGTTTTCGCGGCCTATCTCTCGCGCGCCGTTACCGGGGCCATGCTGGCCCGTGAGGCCGGAGACACCGATCCCGCTGCGATCGATGCGCGGCTGGCCGCCGTCCGCACGCAGGGCGTCGGCACCACCGATGGCGGGATGAACCCGTCGATCTCCGCGCTCTCAGCTCCGATCTTCGATTATCGCGGTATCCTGGTTGGCGCGCTGTCCACCCTCGGCCCCGCCAGAGAAATCGACACCAGCCCCACCAGCCGCCTGGCCCGCGCCCTGCGCGAGGCTGCTGCGGCAATCTCGCGAGAACTTGGCCACGCCGGCGGAGACCCCGCATGAGCCCGCCACTGAAGATTCACGTCGATGGCGTCACCAAGACCTATCACGCTCGCCGCACGGTCCAGGCGCTTCTGCGCATCGACCTGAAGATAATCGAGGGCCAGTTCGTCTGCCTGCTCGGCCCGTCCGGCTGCGGCAAATCCACCCTGCTGCGGATGATCGGCGGCCTCGACCATCCCAGCGGCGGCGAGATCGTCATCAACGCCCGCAGCGCCCGCGCCGTGCCCACCGCGACCGTGTTTCAGTCTTACAACGTGTTTCCCTGGAAGACGATCCTGGGCAATGTCCGCTTCGGGCTGGAAATGCACGGCGCCAGCCGCCGCGAGGCTGACGTCACCGCGCGCAAATGGCTCGCCCGCATGGGACTGACCGATTTCGCCGACGCCTACCCGCCCTCGCTCTCCGGCGGCATGCTGCAACGCGTTGCCATCGCCCGCGCGCTCGCCGTCGAGCCCGAAATTCTGCTGATGGACGAACCGTTCGCGGCGCTCGACGCACAGCATCGCCGCATCATGCAGGAGGAACTGCTCGCGTTGTGGCAGGAGGACCGCCGCACCGTGGTCTTCGTCACCCACAGCCTGGAGGAAGCCGTGCTGCTGGGTGATCGCATCGTCGTGATGTCGGCCCGCCCGGGCCGCGTGCTGCGCGAGTTCGACGTGCCGTTCGACCGGCCGCGCCGCGCCGAGATCCGCACCGACCCGCGCTTCGCCGCGCTGGAAGGCGAGATCTGGGACCTGCTGAAAAGCGAAGTCGACCGCGCACCCGAAGGAGAGGCCGCATGAGCGAGCCCTCCGGCATCACCTTGCGCATCGTCCCCGGTCCCGCCGAGCGCGACCCGGCGGCGCATGCCCGGCGGATCCGTATCGAGGAGCGGCTGCTGTCGATTGCCACGCCGGCGGTCTTCCTGCTCGTCTGGGAGATCGCCGGGCAGACCGGCCTGCTGCCCAGCCGGTTCTTCCCGCCACCGTCGCGCATCGCGCTCAGCGCCTGGGCAATGGCGCGCAGCGGCGAATTGCAGGCCGACCTCATCGCCTCGATCCTGCGCATCTTGGCCGGCTTCGCGCTCGGCGTCGCCACCGGCATCTGTGCCGGGCTCGCGCTGGGCCTGTCCAGGCGGGCGCATGCCGCGTTCGATCCGTTCCTGTCCGCACTCTACACGGTGCCCAAGCTCGCATTGCTGCCGTTGCTGCTGCTGATCTTCGGTCTGGGCGAACTGCCCAACGTGCTGCTGGTCGGCATGACGGTGTTCTTCCTGGTCTGGATCACCTGCATGGAAGCGGTGATGACGATCCCCAACGCCTACCGCGAGGCCGCGCGCTCGTTCGGCGCCGGGCGCTGGCAGATGTTCGCGCACGTGATTTGGCCGGCCATGTTGCCGCAACTTTTTGTCGCCATGCGGCTGTCGATCGGCACCGCGGTGCTGGTGATCGTCGGCATCGAGTTCGTGCAAGCTGATGTCGGCATCGGCCACCGCATCTGGCACTCCTGGTCGCTATTCCAGGCCGAGCGCATGTATGTCGGCATCTGTGCCGTCGCCCTGCTCGGCTACGTCTTCGCCACCATCGTGCGCGGCATTGCCCGCATCGCCGTGCCCTGGGCGAAGCTGCGCCATGGCCGATCGGGCTGAGGGGATAATGCAAAGCTTCAACCATATCGTGCTGAGATGCGAGAATGGCGTCGCCCATCTCGTGCTCAATAGGCCCGACAAGCTCAACGCGCTGGGAATGGGGCCGGGTTCTTCGCGCGACGAGATCGCGCAGGCGATCGCCATCGCCGATGCCGATGCCGATGTCGGCGCCATCCTGATCTCCGCGGCCGGCCGCGCCTTCTGCGCTGGTGGCGACCTGTCGGGGGCGAGCGGGCCTGACACGCCGCTATCCAACCATCTGTTCAACGAAGAGATCCTACGATTCCAGGCAGCCGTGCGCACTGCGCACAAGCCGGTCATCGCCGCGGTGCAAGGGCTCTGCCTCGGCACCGCGCTCGGCTTCATCGTGCAATGCGACATCGTCATCGCCGGCGATGACGCACGGTTTGGTCTGGTCGAGGGCCGGATTGGCCATCCCGGCGCCACCGACCTTGTTCCGGTGATCGGCAGTGCCTGGACCAAGTTCCTGATCCTGACCGGCGAACTGATCGACGCCCCGCGCGCCGCAGAGATCGGGCTGGTGCTGTGCGTGGAACCCGCCGCCAACCTGCTGGCGCGGACCACCGAGCTTGCCACCCGCATTGCCCGCCTGCCGCGCGAAGGCGTGCTGCTGAACAAGGCCGCGATCACCAATGTCGCCGAGGTCACCGGCCGTGCCGCCGGGCGTCTCGTCGGGCGCCCGCATGACGCGATCACCAAATCGATGGCCACGCATGCCCGCGCCCCTGACGGTCGGCGGTTCGAGGACATCCTGAAATCTGAAGGTATGGACGGCCTGAAACGAGCGCGCGACCAGCAATTCCGCGGCGCATGGCTGAAACCCAGCGGGAGAGAGACATGAAGCAGACACCCGTTCTGATCGTCGGCGGCGGCCCGGTCGGCCTCGCTTTGGCGCTCGACCTCGCCTGGCATGGCACGCGCAGCACGCTGGTTGAGCAGGATGCCGGCACGGCGCTGGTGCTGCTGGCCAAGGCCGGCACGCTGAACGAGCGCACCGTGGAATTCTGCCGCCGCTGGGGCATCGCCGGCGAAATTGCCGATTGCGGCTTCCCGGCCGACGAACCGCGCGACACCTTCTTCTGCACCTCGCTGAACGGCCATGTGCTCGAGGTCGAGCGCCTCCCCTCCGCGCGGGATCGCCGCCCGCCGCCGGGTTCGCCCGAGATCCTGCGCAAATGCCCACAGTGTTGATTTCCGTTGAGATCTGACCCGGGAAGGTCGGAATTTTCCACTGAGAATTGACCCATGTTTGAACCTCCCCCCACTGCGAACGGCGGGGGAAC
>CAIRTN010000112.1 GCA_903881515.1 uncultured Rhodospirillales bacterium
GATCGGGCAGTTCGGCAGCGGGCTGGTGCCGTGGCTGGTCGGCTTGCCCTATGCCGTCGCCGCGCTGTTTGCGTTGGCGCTGCCGGATACCGCACCGCTGGCGGCGGCGCCGGCGGGGGGGCTGCGGCTGCTGTCGTTGCGGCCGTTCCGGCTGGCGATTGCGGGCAGTGCCTTGCTGCAGGGCAGTCACGCCGCGCTGTACGGATTGGCCTCGCTGCACTGGCGCAACCATGGACTGTCGGAGCGGGTGATTGGGTTGCTGTGGGCCGAGGGCGTGCTGGCGGAGATCATGCTGTTCTTCGCCGGCCGGCATTTTGCCGCAAGGCTGGGGCCGGCCGGGTTGATCGCGGGGGCGAGCGTTGCGGCGCTGGTGCGCTGGAGCGTCACTGCGGGGACCACGGCGCTGCCGGCGCTGGTTGCGGTGCAGGCGCTGCATGGCGCCACCTATGCGATGACGCATCTGGCGGCGATGCTGCTGCTGAGCCGGGCGATCCCGCCGGAGCGGGCGGCGGCGGCGCAGACGCTGCATGCCGCACTTCGCGCGGCACTGCCGACCGGGGTGCTGATGTGGGTCACCGGCCAGCTTTACGACGGCACCGGGGCGGTATTTCTGATCATGGCCGGGCTGGGGGCGCTGGCCTTGCCAGTGGCGTGGCGGATCTCGCGCCTGCCTGCAGCCTAACCTTTGTCCGGCGGAGGCAGAATCGCCGGCGCCGGACGCGGCTGCCGTGGCAGCGCCTTGGTGGGCGTGCCACCGCGCCAGGGCCGCACCATCGCCCCCACGGCCGCGCCAAACGCGATGCTGTCGACCACCACGGCGCCGAAATAGCCGATCCCGCCGGCCAGAACCGCGATCGAGCCGAGTAATTTAGGCAGCAACGACGCCGCCAGCGCCTGGGTGGAACGGCTGTGGAATTCGCGGCCCATTCGCAGCATGTCGGGGATGTGCCTGAGATTGTCGTCGTAGACGATGATGCCCGCCACCGCCCGCGCGGCACCGGTGGCGCCGGCCACGGCGATCGACACCTGGGCCTCGCGCATCGCCACCACGTCGTTGATGCCGTCGCCGACGAAGCACACAAACCGGCCCTCCTGGCGCAGCCGGCGGATGGCCTCGGACTTCTCATGCGGCAACACGCCGGCGTCGTAGCCGTCCACGCCCAGCAGACGGGCCACCGACGCGGTCTGCACCTCGCCGTCGCCCGACAGGATGCGGACATGCAGACCTGAGGCGCGCAGTGCGGCCACGGTCTCGATCGCCTCCGGCCGCAATTCCGGGCGCAGTGTGATCGCGCCGGCATGCTTGCCGTCGCAGGCCAGGTGGATGACGTTGTCGCCCAGCGCGCGGGCGTTGTCCTCAAGCGCCTTCGCCGCCCGGCCGATCCGCACATGCATCGACGCCATGAAGCGGGCACTGCCCACCAGCACGTCGACTCCCTTGATGCGCGCGCGGATACCATAACCGATCACCGTGTCGACCATCTCGGGCACCGGGACTTCCATCCCGCGGCGCTGCGCCTCAGCGCGGATGGCGTGGGCAGCCGGATGCTCCTGCTGCCGCTCCGCCGCCGCGGCCCAGGCGAGCAACTGGCCCTCTGGCAGCGAGCCTGAGGACCATACCGCGACTACCGCCGGAATAGGCCGGGTCAGCGTGCCGGTTTTGTCGAACACCACCGTGTCGACGTCACGCATCATTTCTAGCGTGCGGCCATCCATGATCGCCATGCCGCGCTTCGCCGCCTGGCGCAGCAGGTGCAGCATGCCCAACGGGGCGGCGTAAAGCAGCACATCTGGCGCGGGAAAGGTCACCAGGAGCGACGCTGTGGCATAGGGCCCGATGAACGGTAACACCAACACGGCCGCCCCCAGCATGACCGGGACCGAGGCGTTGGCGACCCGCCGCGCGCGGGTTTCCATGCTCAGGCGATACTCCGTCGTGCGGTCCAGCATCGCAACGATGCGGCCGGCCGTGGTTTCCGTCCCGGCGCGGGAGGCGCGCACCACCAGCCGGCCGTTCAACAGCACGGTGGAGGCGAAGGCAGAGTCATCCGGGCCGAGTTCGATCGGCTGTTCCTCGCCGGTCAGCGCCCGCTGGTCCACCTGGCCGGCGCCGGAAACGATTACGCCGTCAACCGGAATATGCTCGCCGGCCCGCACCACAACCAGGTCGCCGACCTTCAGCGCGTTCAGCGCAACTTCGGCCTCGGCATCGCCCACCACCACCCAGGCGGTTCGCGCATCGCCACCGAACAGATTGGTGATGGCGCGCTGGGAGCGGTCCCTGGTGAGGAAATTCAGTTTCACATGGGCCCAGAACGCAATCTCGGTCACCATCAGCGGCAGGAAGCTCTGCGTCGCCAGCAACAGCGCGCCCAACGCCGCGTAGCCGGCCTGGATGTCCAGCGCGCCGTTGCGGCGATATTGCGACGCCGCCATCCGCACCAGCGGGATCAGCCCGAAGGCGGCGACCGCCGGCACAGCGATCGCGGCGGCAGGAACCGCGGCTGCCAGCGTCATCGAGGCGCCTAGGCCGACGAAAGCGCTCCTGTAGGTCCGCTCCTCCCAGTCGAAGTCCTCGTCCTTGTTGGTGGTATCGCGCCGCTTCGCGATCATCGCGGCCGCGCTCCCGGTCAGCGGCGCAGCGCCTCGCTTGGCGGGCTGGCGCACCGGGCCGCGCAGCACGGCGTCGGCAAACGCCCCTGCCAGGCTTGAGAGCAACAAGGCGGATAGCAGCATGGATCCCCCTGATCGCATGCACCGGTCTGTCGGTGCATTTCACACAAAGTACGAAGTATTACGCAAGCCCGCCTGCTGCTTTTCCGGTCAGGCCAGTTCGTCAAGGGCAGGGAGGCCGAACATGGCGGAGTTTTTCAGCAACAGGTCGAGAATGTTGGTGTCACGGTTGGTGTCGTTGACGATCCACGGGGCGATCGGCCGCACCGGGGGATTGATGAAAAACATCAATGACAGGCGGGACGCCGGGGCGCCGAGGTTGCGCACCTGGTGATAAAGAGGCGGGATCAGCCCGCCGGTCAGCGCGGTGAGCACGCTGCCCGGCATCACCAGCACCTCATTGCGTGCGAGGCGCACCGGCTCAAACCGGCCATCCACCTCGATCTCCAGGCCCGGCGAGGTGGCTTTGACGAAATTCAGCAGGTGGCCATCTTCATGGCGATCCTGCAGCGTGTCCCGGTCGTGCTTCGGCGGCTCGTAGAAATTCACCTGCATGTAGGAGTGGTCGGACAGTTCGAGCGGCGGGGCATCTGGGGCGATACGCGCGCGAAGTGCAGCGATGATATCGGCGGATCCCTGCGTATAGGCCGCGAACAGGCTGTGCATGGCGGAGCGCAACCGGCTCTGCTCCAGGCTCGTATGCCGCAGGCCGCGGTTGCGGCTCCAGACCAGGAACCCCTCGTGCAGGTCCCGCCGGTCCTGGTCGATGGAGTATTCGCTGCCGATCGGCAGATAGCCCTCGACATGCGCAGCAGAGCGGCAGGCCTGCTTCGCCTCCAAACCGGCGTGGAAGAAGTCATCGGCCAAGCCGTAAATGTCGAACACCCGGGCGAGCAGATTGTCGTTCAGTTCTGCCTTGGCATAGCCGACCTCGCAGATGCGTGCGGCGAGGGCTTGGGGATCGGCGAGCAAGTCCATACGGAGGGCGTCCTTTGGCGGGGAGCACCCGCACCGTTCGAGGGCAACAACCTTTCGACTTTAAACCCGTTACGTTACCGGCTGCAAAGCGCTGCTTGCTAGAGCGAAAGTTCCTGCTGCACCAGTTCGACCCAGTATTCGACACCGAGGGGGATGATTTCGTCGTTGAAATCGTAGTGCGGGGTGTGCACGCCGTGGAAGCTGCCGTCGGCGTTCACGCCGTTGCCGATAAAGATGAAGGAGCCCGGCTTCTCGCGCATCATGAAGCTGAAATCCTCGCCGCCGGTGCGCGGCGGGGCGTTGGCGTTCACCGCCGCGGCGCCAACCACACCGCTGGCGGCGGCGACGGCGACGTCGGTCTGGGCGTCCTGATTGAAGACGGGTTCGGCCACCCAATCAAACACGATCTCGACGCCGGCGCCGTGCAGGGCGGCGACGGACTTGGCCAGTTCGGTCATCCGGCGCTCGATGAGTTCTTTCACTGACTGGGCGTAGTAACGGGCGGTACCACCAACGACGAGTTCGGCGGGCATCACGTTGCAGGCTTCGACCGCGCCGCCGGAGATGTGGCCGACGGAGATCACCGCGGTTTCGAAGGCCGAGATGTTGCGCCCGACGATGGTTTGCAGGCCGAGCACGAATTGCGCCTGGACGATGGAGAGATCGGCGATCAGATGCGGCGAGCTGCCGCCATGGCCGCCGGAGCCGGTGAACTTCACCAGCCACATGCAGCCGCCGGCCATGAAGCCGCTCTTGCGGATATGGAAGGTGCCGACCTGGCCGCCCGGCATGTTGTGCATGCCGTAGATCGCGTCACACGGGAACCGTTCGAACAGGCCATCTTTCAGCATGGCCAGGGCGCCGCCGCGGCCTTCCTCGGCGGGCTGGAAGATCAGTTGCACGGTGCCGCTGAAATCCGGGCGTTCAGCGAGTTGCTTCGCGGCGCCGAGCAGCAGGGTGGTGTGACCGTCGTGGCCGCAGGCGTGCATTTTGCCCGGTGCGGTCGAGGCGTGGCCGAGGCCGGTCTGTTCGAAGATGGCGAGCGCGTCCATGTCGGCGCGCAGACCGATCGAGCGTTGGCCGGGGCGGCGGCCGCGGATGGTGCCGACGACGCCGGTGCCGCCGATGCCGGTGGTGGTTTCGATGCCCCATTCGCGCAGCTTGGCGGCAACCATTTCGGAGGTACGGGTTTCCTCCAGCCCGAGTTCGGGATGGGCGTGGATATCGCGGCGGATTGCCACCAGTTCCGGCAGATGCGCGGCGATGGAGGATTTGGTGGCTTGGTCGGTCATGCGGGCGGGTCCTGAACGCTGGAGGAAGGCGAAGCCTATGGCGCGCGCGCGGAGGGACGCAAGCTGGCTGCAGTATTTCGCTTTATGTGGACGAACGTCGTCTTAAAAAAGATAATCTATAATACTTTCATTGAGACCACGCTGGGAGCAAAAAAGCAGTCACGGCTGGTAATCAACCTCATGCTCCCGCTAGGCCTCCGATGAGTGCTCTCTGGAAAATTGGCGCGGTATTCGTCGTCATGATCAACGTGATGATCATTTTCGCCATTGCGATCCTGTAGCCACGGCGGCGGAATTTGGCGCTTTACAGCGACGATCGACAATATTGTTTCTTTTCCGTAATGATATAGACACAAAGCTGCGAGGCCCCATGTTGAATGGGCGATCATCGTCGGAGGCGGCGGCGCGGCCAGCGCGGCATGAGCAGGCATAGGCCGGCGCCGACAAGCCTGCGTTGCCGTTGAGGCTGCGGCTGGGGCGCGCGATACGGTTCCGGTGACCGAGGCTGTGCATCGGTTACGGTGAGTTCGGGGTGGGCGCGGACAGCGCGCCGCGATACCAGGTGCGCGTTGACCCGACGCGCCGCAGCTTTGGCGGTCGAGGCGACGGGAAGCGGGTCTGTTGCCGGGATCGTCGATGGGCAGGGCGGCGCCGCGAGGGTGCCGGAGCGCCAGGCGGTGAACAGGGCTTCCAGGGCGGTGGTGAGCTGACGCAGCTGCGTCCAGAGCAGAATCATCGCGGGCCAGTCGCGGAACGGAGTCCGGCCCAGGGTGATTTTAAGCTCAGAGAGGAGGCGTGCCCATATGTTCATGGGTATCGTTATATGGTGAAGTTAGATGTATTGCAAGGAAAAAATGTTGATTGTGCGATTTTTTTCTAATTCAATGAGTCGACACGGAGATGTCGGGTGCGCTACGCTTACCCGACCTGCGGGTATCATATTGAATTTATACAGTTTTTTGGTCACCTTTCTACAAAAAAGGGGCTGCATCACGCCAGCGCCCCGATCGCCCCCACACCCGCACACACCCTCCGCGGCAGCCGCCGGGCGCTACGCCCATCGATCCCGCCCAAAGCTGCCACGGCAAGCCCGCCGCGCTGCGCGAGAGCCGCCCACCGCGCCACGCCAAGGCCCGCGGCGCCGGAATGGCTCGCGGTGGCAAACACCGGGGAGAGGAAGGCAAGCGCGGCGCCGGCTCGGCGCGCCCGGCGCAGGTCGGCGGCGTTATGTGCCGATGCGGTCGCGCGATCCGGGTGACGCCGCGGCGCCAGCATCCGGCCGCCGCGCATATGCCAGCCGGCATGCAGCCGAGCCGCCAGACGGGCATCGCCGGCGACGACCAGCCAAAGCCGCCGTTCCCGGCAGAGCCGCGCAATCGCCAGGCCCAGCGCCAGGCGGGCGGGCGCGCCGTCATGGCGAAACACCACCCCGCACAGACCACGCGGCAGGCGGGCGATCGCCGGCAACGGATCGGGCAGACGGGCGGCGTCGGTGAACAGCCACAGCACCGGCAGCCCAGCGTTTTGCCCCTCAGCCTTGCAGGAACGCGCCTTGACCGCGCGCGCCCATCTGACAAGTTGCTCATCCATGCACGACGCCATTCCAGCAGTTTCCGCTCCCGACTATAGCCATGTCGCCGGAACCTTGTCGGCAGTCCGGGCCCGCATTGCAGCCGCGGCGCAAGCCGCGGGGCGCGATGCCGCCGGCATCAACCTGGTTGCCGTGTCCAAGACCCATCCCTTCGAAGCGGTGACGGCCGCGCTGGCCGCGGGACAATTGGTGTTCGGCGAGAACCGGGTGCAGGAAGCGGCGCAGAAATTCCCCGGCCTGCGAACCGCGCATCCCGCAATGCGGCTGCATATCATCGGCGGCTTGCAGACCAACAAAGCGCGCGACGCGGTGCGCATCGCCGATGTGATCGAGACGCTCGACCGGCCGAAGCTGGCGGACGCCATCGCCGACGCGATCCAGCGCGAAGGCCGCGCGCCGCAGTTGCTGGTGCAGGTCAATGTCGGCGACGAGCCGCAGAAAGCCGGCATTCCGACCGCCGAAGCCGACGCGTTCATTACCGCCTGTCAGGCCCGGTTCGGCGCGGAACTCGCCGGGCTGATGTGCATTCCCCCCGCCGAGGGCGATCCGGCGCCGCATTTCACCTGGCTCGCGGCCTGCGCCGCCCGCCATGGGCTGGGCATCCTGTCGATGGGCATGTCCGGCGATTTCGAGACGGCCATTACTCATGGCGCCACGCATGTGCGTGTCGGTACCGCCATCTTCGGAGCCCGCGGTTGAGCTGACTTGCTCCTTTTTCTAGAGACTTGTATCCGCACGTAACCATCCCACGGGACACACGCCCGAATGAACACCCTCGCCGCTGGCGCCCACGGCGCTCGCCAGAAGCTCAAGGCCGGCATGCTGCTTGGCGTGCTTGGCGTCGTTTATGGTGATATCGGTACCAGCCCGCTCTACGCGCTGAAGACCGCACTCGACCATTTCAAGACGATCGGGATCAGCCCGGCAGAGGTGCTGGGGGTGCTGTCCCTCATCTTCTGGTCGCTGCTGATGATCGTCACGGTGAAATACGTGCTGCTGGTGATGCGCGCAGACAACCACGGCGAGGGCGGTATCCTGGCCCTGATGGCGTTGGCGCTGCGGGTGGCAAAAGGGGAGCGCCTGCGCAAGGTGCTTGCCCTGGTCGGTATCGGCGGCGCGTGCCTGTTCTTCGGCGACGGGGTGATCACGCCGGCGATCTCGGTGCTGTCGGCGGTCGAAGGCCTGGAAACGATCCGGCCACAATTGGCCGAGGTGGTGCTGCCGATCTCGGCGGTGGTGATCATCTTCCTGTTTCTGATCCAGTGGCGCGGCACCGGCAGCGTGGGCCGGCTGTTCGGCCCGGTGATGGCGGTGTGGTTCCTGTCCATTGGCGCGATCGGTCTGGTGCAGATTGTGCAACAGCCCAGCGTGCTACGGGCGCTGTCGCCCACGTACGGCTTGACGCTGGTGCTTCGGCATCACTGGCTGGCCTTCGTGGTGTTGGGTTCGGTGGTGCTGTCGGTGACTGGCGCCGAGGCGCTGTATGCCGACATGGGGCATTTCGGCGCGCGGCCGATCAAGCTGGCATGGAGCTGGTTTGTGCTGCCCACCCTGGTGCTGAACTATTTCGGCCAGGGCGCCCTGGTGCTGCGTGACCCCGCGGCGTTGGAAAACCCGTTCTTCCTGATGACGCCGGAATGGGGCCGGCTGCCAATGGTGCTGTTGGCCACCGCGGCGACGATCATCGCCAGCCAGGCTCTGATCTCCGGCGCTTACTCAGTGACCCGGCAGTGCATGCAGATGGGTTTCCTGCCGCGGATGACGGTACGGCACACCAGTGCCACCGAGGAAGGGCAGATCTATGTGCCGCAGGTCAACGCCGCGCTGCTGATCGGGGTTCTGGTGCTGGTGTTCGCGTTCCGCTCGTCGGACGCGCTGGCCTCGGCCTATGGCATCGCAGTGACCGGCACGTTCCTGTGTACTTGTATTCTGGCGGCCGTGGTGTTCCGCCGGCAGTACGGCTGGTCACGCTGGGCGTCGATCGCCACCTTCGGCGGGTTCTTTGCCATCGATTCCGTGTTCTTCGCCGCCAACGCGCTGAAGATACCCGAGGGCGGCTGGGTGCCGCTGGTGCTCGGGCTCGGGCTAATCGGGTTGATGACGAGCTGGAAGCGGGGCCGGGACCTGCTGCTGGCGCGCTGGAAGCAGGATAGCCTGCCGCTGGACGCGTTCCTGGCGCGGTTGCCACAGTCCCGCACCGTGCGCGTGCCGGGGATGGCGGTGTTCCTGACCGGCAACTCGGATTTCGTGCCGGGGGCGCTGCTGCATAACCTGAAGCACAACAAGGTGCTGCACGAGCGCGTGCTGTTCGTGACCGTGCACAACGAGGACGTGCCGGAAATCGCCCAGGCCAAGCGCTGCTCGGTGGTGGAACTGGCGCCGAATATCCACCGCATCGTGATCCATTACGGCTTCATGGAAAGCCCGAACCTGCCGCGCGAACTGGCCGGGCTGGGCGACAAAGGCATCGCGTTCGAGCCGATGCAGGCCAGCTACTTCCTGGGCCGGGAAACCCTGGTGCCGGCGCAGAAGCCGAGACTGCCGATGTGGCGGCTGTACCTGTTCCTGCTGATGGCACGCAACGCGGTCTCGGCGACGGAGTTCTTCCGGATTCCTTCGGACCGGGTGGTGGAGCTTGGTGTGCGGGTGGCGATTTAGCGCGACTGCGGGGGAAGGAAGGGTTTTTTAGGCAAGGCCAGGGCAAAGCCCCATGAGCGCGAAGACAAGGCGCCAAGGAGAAGCAAGCACTCTTTTTTTTGCAGGGCGACGGCGAAGACGCCGCGCCGGAAAAAAGGAGCAAAAAAACTCTTATCCGATTGCCTCCGGCACAGATATGTGGCCGAAGGCCAGAGATTGAAAAGTTTTTTTGATTCTTTTTGTTCACAAAAAGAACGGCTTGCCTGTCTTCACTGGCTTAAATTCGCGCTTATGGGCCAGAACTCTGGCCTTGCCTTACTCTAGAGCGATAGCCGATCTGATAGACGATCGGCCATCCCTCTAGCTCTTTGTTTTGGCGAGCATCTTTATCCGACGGGTGATCCCGTCAGGTCGGATGATGCTCTAGAGCGGTTTCCACGAGACTGGAATCGAATATCTTGCGGCGCGGTGCGGATGTGTGATTCGTAAGCCTCCGGTGGGTTTGGCCGGGAGGGGATCATGCTTTGGCAGCACGGTAAGCC
>CAIRTN010000113.1 GCA_903881515.1 uncultured Rhodospirillales bacterium
CTCCTACACCACCACCGGGGACACGACCGTTTCCAAAGGCCCTCGGCCTTTGGTGGGGTCCAGGGGCAAAGCCCCTGGCGGGGCGCGGGGAGAGCCCCGCTGCTTGCCTTAACCCTCCCCACACCCAAAGCGATGCCAAAAAGGCATCGCGGCGCACGAAACTTGGCGCTATTTGCAACGCTGGCTGCTATGCAACTCTCGCAAAACACCGCGAGGGCAGGTTCTCCATGGCACAATTTCCGATTTCCCGGCGTTCCCTGATGTCGACGGCCACGGCCGGTGCGGCAATTTCGATCCTGCCGCGCTCCGCGTTCGCCGCGCAGGCGATCGAGATGCAGCTTGGCTGGATCGGCGGCGGCAATCAGCTTGGCGAAGTGGCGGCGATCCAGATGGGATATTTCGCCGAGGAAGGCCTGGAACTTAAGATCGTGCCGGGCGGGCCGAACAATGACGGCGTTGCCGGTGTGGCATCGGGGCGCAGCTTGGTGGGGCAGGTGTCGTCCAGCCCGTCGCTGATGCTAGCGGCCTCGCAGGACCTGCCGATCAAGTGTTTCGCGGTCTCGGCGCAGAAACATCCCTATGCGTTCTTCTCGCTCGGCAAGAACCCGGTGCACACCCCGGCCGAGATGAAGGGCAAGAAGATCGGCGTGCAAGCGACTGGCGTGATCTTGCTGCGCGCGCTGCTGGCGAAGAACGGCATGACCCTGAACGACGTGCAGGTCGTCACCATCGGCGCCGACATGATGCCGATCATGACCGGCCAGGTTGACGTCGTCACCGGCTGGCTGACCAACACCACCGCGCTGAAGGTGCTGGGCGCCGACCGCGTCGTGCTGCGGCTGTGGGACACCGGGGTGAAGCTTTACGCCAACCCTTACTACACCACGCCGGATGCCATCGCGAAGCAGGGCGACGTGCTGGCCAAGTTCCTGCGCGCCAGCGCCAAGGGTTGGGCCTATGCCCATGCCAACCGCGACAAGGCGGTGGAGATGCTGATCAAGCAGTATCCCAATCTGGTCGCTGCCGACGAACGCGCCGCCGCTGACGTGATGCTGGATTATTGCTTCGACGAGCACACCAAGGCATCAGGCTATGGCGCGATGGAAGCCTCGGTGTGGCAGGACCAGATCGACCTCTACGCCTCGCTCGGCCAGTTCTCCAAGCGCACCCCGAAGGTGGACGAGGTGATGACCCTCGACATCCTGAAGGCCACCGCGGCGGCGCGCCCGAAGATCGGCTGAGTTGAGCACGCTCCCGGCTATTGAACTGCACGGCGTATCCGTGCGGTTCATGAGCGAGCGGCGGGAGGTCGCGGCGCTGGAGGATATCAGCCTCAGCCTGGTGCCGGGCAGCTTCCTGACGCTGCTCGGCCCGTCCGGCTGCGGCAAGTCCACCTTGCTGCGGGTGATCGCCGACATCATCGTACCTACCTCCGGCAGCGTGCGCGTGCTCGGCCGCAGCGCCGACGAGGCGCGCCGGCAGCGCGAGATAGGTTTCGTGTTTCAGGACTCGACGTTGCTGCCTTGGCGCTCGGCGATCGACAATGTCCGCCTGCCCTTGCAGGTCGGCGGCAGCGTCCGCCCGGCCCGGCGCGGCCGCAGCCCGGAGGAACTGCTCGCCCTGGTCGGCCTTGCCGGCTGGGAGAATTCGATGCCGCATGAACTGTCCGGCGGCATGCGCCAGCGCGTGTCGATCGCCCGCGCCTTGCTGGGCGATCCGAAGATCCTGCTGATGGACGAACCCTTCGGCGCGCTCGACGAGATCACCCGTGATCGCCTGAACGACGAGTTGCTCGATATCTGGCGGCAGACCGGCACCACCATCCTGTTCGTCACCCACTCGATCCACGAGGCCGCCTATCTCGGCCAGCAGGTGCTGATGATGGCCGCGCGCCCTGGCCGGGTGCGGGAGATCGTGCCCGTAGACCTGCCCGAACCGCGCGAACTGGCGATGCGCGACACCGGTGACTTCGCAGCCCTGACCGGCCGCCTGCGCCGTATTCTGGAGACCTGCTGATGGACGCCCCGGCCGATGCCGCGCGCGCGGCCTGGCTCGCCGCGCAGAATTGGCTCAAATGGCAGCGCCGCATCCTGCCGCTGTTCGGCGCCGCCTCGCTGCTTTTCGCCTGGTGGGCGCTGGTGACGTATTTCGAGGTCAAACCCTTCATCGCCCCGGCGCCGCAGGTCGTGGCACAGGTGCTGGTGCAGAAATCCGACATCCTGTTCGCCAATCTCGTACCCACCGCCATCGAGGCGCTGAGCGGCTTCGCCCTCGGCAACCTTGCCGCCATTCTGATGGCCACCCTGTTCGTGCACGCCAAATCGATCGAGATGGCGTTCTTCCCCATCGTCGTGCTGATCAACTCGATCCCGGTGGTCGCCAAGGCGCCGATCCTGGTGCTGCTGCTCGGCAACGGCATGGCGCCGAAAATTGCCATCGCCGCGGTGATCTGCTTTTTCCCCACGTTGGTGAACATGGTCCGCGGGCTGGAGGCGGTCAGCCCCCAGGCGCTGGAACTGATGCACGTGCTGTCGGCCAATAAGCGCGAGGTGTTCTTCCGCCTGCGCCTGCCTACCTCGATCCCCTTCCTGTTCTCCGCGCTCAAAATTGCCGCCAGCACCGCGGTAGTCGGCGCCATCGTCGGAGAATGGATCGGCTCGCAGGAAGGCATCGGCGCCCTGATCATCCAGGCCACCTACGCTTTCGACAGCGCCTTGCTCTACGCCACCGTGATCTGCGGTTCGACCTTCTCGGTCGCCTTCTTCCTCGTCATCCGGATGATCGAGCGCCTCTGCGTGCGCTGGGTCCCGGCCAACCACGGCTGAAATACGGAGAGATCCCATGCTGGACAGCATCCATGCCGAACCCGGCCGTACCCTCAAAGTGGCGGCCCGGGCCGATGTCGTTGTGGTCGGCGGCGGCCCCGCCGGCTTCTCGGCTGCCGTCGCCGCGGCGCGACAGGGCGCGAAGGTGTGCCTGGTCGAGCGCTACCCCTATCTCGGCGGCCTCGCCTCCGGCGGCATGGTGCTGGTGCTTGACGATATGTGCGCCGGCTCAGAAATCACCGTGCGCGGCATCTGTTCCGAACTGGTCGACCGCATGAAGGCGCGGGGCCTCGCCATCTACCCGCCCGAAGCTGAACGCGGGCACGACCCGGCGATGTTCCGCAAATGGTCGCGCTTCGGCCTGTTCGACTTCAACACCCGCACCAAGCCGCACCCGATCTGCTACGCCGTCGCCTTCGACCCCGACGGCTGGAAACGCGCCAGCGACGACATGGTGGCCGAAGCCGGCATCAACCTTCGTCTGCACTCCCTCTTCGCCGGGACCATCGTCAAAGATGGCTGCGCCGTCGGCGTCATCACCGAAAGCAAGTCCGGCCGCGAGGCCATCATGGGCGACATCATCATCGACTCGACAGGCGATCTCGACGTCGCCGCCTCCGCCGGCGCCCGCTTCTCCGAAGGCGCCTACATGGTCACCACCGTGTTCCGCCTCGGCGGCGTCGATACCGACGAAGCCGAACGCTTCCAGTTCGAAGAACCCGAAGCCCACGCCAAGCTCGACCTCGAAGCCCGCCGCGTCATCGGCGGCTCCTGGGATTACTGGTGGCTGAAAACCCCCTTGCCCGGCATCGTCTGGTGCAACTGCCCGCACATGACCGGGCTTGACGGCATGAAGGTCGAAGACCTCACCCGCGCCGAATTCGACGGCCGCAAGCGCATCCACGCCATGGTCGATCACGTCCGCGCCAAACTCCCCGGCTTCGCCAACTGCTACGTCGTCGACGTCGCGCCACAGACCGGCGTGCGCCAAACCCGCATGCTCGAAGGCGAATACGTCGTCACCAAAACCGACATCACCGACCGCGTGCACTTCCCCGACAGCATCGCCCGCGGCCGCGACTACTACACCCCCTACCGCTCCCTGCTCCCCGTCGGCATCGACCAGTTGCTCGTCGCCGGCCGGCACTACTCCGCCACCCCCCAGGCGCAGAAGATCAGCCGCGAAATCCCGCCCTGCATGGCGATGGGCGAAGCAGCCGGCATCGCCGCCGCCATGGCGCTCTCCGCCGGCACCACGGTGCGCAACATCGATGTCGCCAGCTTGCAGAACCGCCTGCGCGCCGCCGGCGCCGATCCGGGCGACGTGCCCACCAAGCATATCCAGGTTGAGGAGAAAGTGGCGTGAACGCCATGGATACACAGACCAGCACCACCGCCACCCAGCCGCTCTCCGGCGTGCGCATCGTCGATTTCACCCAGGTGATGATGGGTCCCTGCTGCACCCAGATGCTGGGCGATTACGGCGCCGACGTCGTGAAAATCGAACGCATCGGCGCCGGCGACCTCTCCCGCTGGTCAATCGGTGACGACATCGCCGGCCCGCAAAACCCGGTGTTCTCCAGCCTCAACCGCAACAAACGCAG
>CAIRTN010000114.1 GCA_903881515.1 uncultured Rhodospirillales bacterium
CCCGCAAATCCTGCGAATACGGCTTACCGTGCTGCCAAAGCATGATCCCCTCCCGGCCAAACCCACCGGAGGCTTACGAATCACACATCCGCACCGCGCCGCAAGATATTCGATTCCAGTCTCGTGGAAACCGCTCTAGCCCGCGATGCCCAACCATGCCCGAAAAAAAATGCACATAATACGTATTTTTTCCTTGCACAAAATCTAACGACAACATATAACGAACACATGAACATAATCGCACGCACCCTCTCGACCCTGAAAGGACCCATCGCCGCCGGCGTGTGGGAGACGTGCGCCCTGATTCTCTTCTGGCTGCAGGTGAGGCGCCTCACCGCCGCGCTCGACGATCTGTTCAACGCCTGGCGCGCCGGCACCCTGCCCATGCCGCCGCAACCCGCAGCAATCCCCGTCCCGGCACGCGTGGTGACGCCAACCGCTAAGCTGCCGCGCGCCCGTACTGCGCCGCGCCGCATCACCCCCCGTATGCCCACGACACGCCCGGCCCAGGCGCCAAAAGCGCCCCGAGCGACCCGCCCCCGCATGCCGGCACCACCCCCGGCCATCGCCCCCCCACCAAGCCCCCAGCCCTGCGTGTGCGTCCGTCTAAAAATTGCAACATCTTTGCCCGTGTCGGAGAACCGCGTCCATTTCGTTACGTTATAGCATCAAACTCTTAATGAAAAAGAGTTTTTTGGTCCTTTTTTGCAAAAAAGGACTACTTCCTACCTCTATCGCCCCGCAAAGGACTCACCCCGTGCCGCGCCCCACCCTGATCACCGCCACCCTCCCCACCTTCGGCGAACCCGAAGTCCAGCCCGCAATCCCCGCCAGCACCTACGCCGCCCGCCAGGTCAACACCCTGGCCCGCGCCGCCGCCGAGGGCCTGGATGCCTTGGTGGTCTATGGCGACCGCGAGCACGCCGCCAACGTCGCCTGGCTCACCGGCTACGACCCCAGATTCGAGGAGACCTTGCTCGTCATGGTCCCCGGCCGCACCCCGCATCTGCTGGTCGGCAACGAGGGCTGGGGCTATGCCGAGCTTGCGCTAGGCCCGTTCGAGCGCGTGCTGTGCCAGACCTTCTCCCTGCCCGGCCAGCCCCGCGGCAACCAGAAGCCGCTCACCACCTTGCTCGCCGAGGCCGGCCTCGCCCCCGGCCTGCGCGTGGGCGCCATCGGCTGGAAGGTATTCACCGCCGAGGACCTCGGCTCGGACGCCAGCTGGACCGACCTGCCCAGCTTCATCGCCCAGGCCATCGGCCCGGTGGTCAACGCCACCGCCCTGCTGATCGACCCTGAAACCGGCCTGCGCACCATCAACGACGCCGACCAGCTCGCGACGTTCGAATTCGCCGCCACCTTCGCCAGCCAGGCCCTGCGCAACGTGCTGTCCGCGATCAAACCCGGCATGACCGAACTGGCCGCGGCGAGGCTGATGGGCCTGAACGGCCTGCCGCTCGCCTGTCACCCCATGCTGTCGGGCGGCCCCCGCGCCAAATTCGGCCTGCCCAGCCCGTCGCTGGATGTGCTGCAGAAGGGCGCCCCGGTCACCATGGCCGTCGGCATTCACGGCGCCTTGTCCGCCCGCGCAGGCTTCCTCGCTGCCGGCCCCGAGGATCTCCCCCCCGGCATTGCCGACTACGTCGAAAAACTCGTCGTCCCCTATTTCGCGGCCGTCGCCGCCTGGTACGAAACGCTGGCCATCGGCGCCACCGGCGGCGACCTCTACGCCGCGGTGATGGCCCATATCGGCGATCCCTTCTTCGGCGTCACCCTCAACCCCGGCCACACCATCGGCCTGGATGAGTGGATGCACTCCCCGGTCTACGCCGGCAGCACCATCCCCCTGGTCAGCGGCATGGCCTTGCAGGCCGACGTGATCCCCGCCACCGGCACCGAGTACTTCACCACCAACATCGAAGACGGCGTCGGCCTCGCCGATGCCCGGCTGCGCGCCGAAATCGCCGCCCGCTACCCCGGCATGTGGTCAAGGATCACGGCAAGACGCGCCTTCATGCGCGACATCCTCGGCATCAAGCTGGCCGACGAGGTGCTCCCCTTCAGCAACCTCGCCGCCGCCCTGCCCCCGTTCTGGCTTGCGCCAGACCGGATCATGGCCCTGCGTTAGGCCGGTTCTTGGTCGCGCTCGACCATCATCGCTTTGAAGGCTGGGCGCGACTGGCAGGTCGCGATCCAGGCCTTGATGTTGGGATAGGCGTCGATCAACGCGGTGGCCGGCTGGGCATAGCGCACGATCTCGGCCACGTTGATATCGGCCACCGTGAACCTCCCACCCACCAGATAGCCGCCGCCCGCCGCCAACGCCGCGTTCAACGCCGTAAACGGCCGCTTAAGCGCCTCGATGCCATCCTGCCGCAGCGCCGCGTCGCCCGCCGGTCCGCTGTTGTACAGGATCTGCAACGCCTTCGCCTCGCAGCCCGTCGCCGCCCACAACGACCACTGCACCATCTGCGCCTCTTCGCGCAGATTGGCCGGCGCGATCGGCCCGCCCTGCTTGCGCGCCAGATACAGCGAGATCGCCAGCGATTCATGCAGCACGAACCCGTCATCATCCAGGCTCGGCACCTGCCCCGCCGGATTGACCTTCAGGAACGCCGGGCTCGCGGTGTTCAACGGCGCATCGGCCGCCGCCGCATCCTTCAGCCGGTAGGACTGGATCACCGGGATCAACTCATAGGCCAGCCCCAGTTCCTTCGCCGCCCAAACTGGCCGCGTCGCCCGCGAACGCAGCACGCCGTAGATTTTCAACGTCATTCATTTTCTCCCAGATGCAGGCAGCCACTGTTGCATGTTCGCGGCCCCACCCCTATCTGCGGATGGAACGACATCAAGGGGGGTCTGGAATGAACGACATGCATGGGTCACGCAACCTGGAATTGGAGGGGTTGCGCAGCTTCCCGCTCGCCCGCCGTGGCATAATCATGACCACGCTGATGAGCGGCCTCACTTTGGCCACCACCCGCGTCGAAGCCCAGGCGATCACCACGGATACTGACGGCCTGGAGGTCGGCGAGGTGCAGATCCCCACCGCCGACGGCAAGCTGCCCGCCTATTACGCCCGTCCGAAAGGCGCGGGCCCGTTCCCGGTCGTGCTGGTGATCGAGGAAATCTTCGGCGTGCACGACTACATCAAGGACATCTGCCGCCGCTTTGCCAAGGAAGGCTACATGGCGGTCGCCACCGAATACTACGCCCGCATTGGCGACCTCTCGAAGATGACCGATGTCGGCGAGATCTTCGCCAAGGTGATCAGCAAGGCGCCCGACGCCACGATGATGGCCGACCTCGACGCCACCGCCGCCTGGGCCTTCGCCAACCGCGGCAACGCGGCCAAGCTCGCCGTCACCGGCTTCTGCCGCGGCGGCCGCGCCACCTGGCTCTATGCCGAACACAACCCGAAACTGAAAGCCGCCGCCGCCTGGTACGGCCACGTCAACACCCCGGCCAGCGACATCCAGCCGCACTCGGCGATGGAGATGGCCGCCAACCTGAAATGCCCGATGCTTGGCCTCTACGGCGGCAAGGACACCGGGATCAAAGTGGAAGACGTGCTGGCCACCGCCGCCAAGGCCCGCGCCGCTGGCCAGGAAGTGGAAATCCGCATCTTCCCCGAAGCCGGCCACGCCTTCCACGCCGACTACCGCCCCAGCTACCGCGCCGATGCCGCCCTGGCCGGCTGGACCCAGACCCTCGCCTGGTTCCGCAGCCACGGCGTCGGCTAAGCCGGCGAGAAGCGAACCACCCCGTCCGTCCCGGTCTGCTGCTGCAGATCGCCGGTACGGACGAGCAGATTGATGTGCGCCAGCACCTCGCCGAAGGCGAAGCCAAGCTGGTGCACATCAAGCGCGCGCGGGAACAGGTGCGGCAGCACCTGCATCGTGCTCAGCGGCGCCGCCCGGCAGGCCTCCAGCACCTCGTTGCAGCGCAGATCGTGATGCCGGCGTAGCTCGCCGATCCGCTGATGCAGCCCGTAGAACGGCAGGTTGTGCATCGGCAGCACCAGCACATCGTCGGGGATCGCCGCCGTCAGATCGCCCAGCGAACGCAGGTAAAGCCCCAGCGGATTCGCTTCCGGCTGATAGCCCATCACGCTGATATTCGGCGAAATCCGCGCCAGCACCTGATCGGCGGCCAGGAACACGCCGCCGTCGCGCCAGAACAGCATCACCTGCTCCGGCGCATGACCGCCCCCGGTCAGGATCTCGAACACCCGCCCGCCGATGGTGATCCGCTCTCCGGCGATCAGCCGGTGATAATGCCCCGGCAGGTCGGTGGTCATCCGAAGGTAGGCATGCCCGCGTGAGGCCACGCCGGTCGCCATCTCCGCATCCACGCCGTGGCGCCGATAGAAACTGGCCCGGTCCACCGCGGCGGTTGCGCCCGGGTGGTGGCGCATGAACTGGCTGGTCAGCCACTCCCCCTGGCTCATCGACAGCTCGACATTGCAGACCTCGGCGATCCAGCCGGCGAGCCCGGCATGATCGGGATGGTAATGTGTCACGATCAGCCGGCTGATCCGCCGTCCGCCTAAGCCGCCGTCCAGCAGCCCCTGCCAGACCGCCCGCGTCGCGGTGTCCGAGATCCCGGTATCGACCAGCGCCCAGCCGTCGCCATCCTCGATCAGATACAGGTTCACATGGTTCAGCGCGAACGGCAGCGCCAGGCGCAACCACAGAATGCCAGGCGCGACCTCGCGAAACGTGCCGTTCTCCGGCGGCGTCGCCTGCGGAAAGTCCAGCACGGGGGCGTCGGTCATCCCGCTCAACCCGCCGGCCGCCGCGGCACCGGCATGTTGGGGGTGAACCGCTGCACCACCTCGCCGTGCTGGTTGAAGGTCTCGTTGCGCATCTTGATCCACCCGATTTCCGGCCGCGACGCCGAAAGCCGCGCCTCCAGCACTTCGCACACCACGTGCAGCGTATCGCCCGGCCGCGTCGGCCGCGGCCATTCCATCACATCGGCGCCCCGCCCGATCACCCCGCCGGCCACCGGCAGCATCCCCGCGGTGATCAACCGCATCGACAGCGCCGCGGTATGCCAGCCGCTGGCCGCCAGCCCCTTGAACAACGTGTGCTTTGCCGCCTCGGCATCGAGATGAAACGGCTGCGGATCATAGAGCCGGGCAAATGCCACGATCTCTTCCTCGCTCACCACCAGCGTCTGCGAAACAAAACGCCGCCCTGGGACAAGGTCTTCGAAATACAATATATCCGTCATATGTCCTGCCTACGTCCGCGAGAACCCATTGAACACAGAGCCGACCGCAACCGACAAGACAGTGCCACGGATGGGTGCGTTGCACCTGTCCAACGGCACACGCCTTGAAACCGCCTGGTGGGGCCAACCTGGCGCGCCGGTGCTGGTGCTGCTGCACGAGGGCCTGGGCAGCATCGCGCTGTGGCGTGACACCCCTTCCCGGCTCGCGGCAATGGGCTTCGCGGTCTTCGCCTATTCCCGCACCGGCTACGGCCGCTCCGACACCTGCGCCCTGCCGCGTCCGGTCAGCTACCTGCAGAACGAGGCGCGCGAGGTCCTGCCGCAGGTGCTGCGTCTGGCCGGCATCGCGCGCTGCGTGCTGGTCGGCCATTCCGACGGCGCCTCGATTGCCGCGATCCATGCCGGCAGCGACCCGCTTCCCGGCGTCGCCGGCATCGTGGCGATGACGCCGCATTATTTCGTCGAGCCGATGTGCCTGGCCGCCCTGCGCGAAACCCGCGCGCTGTATACCGAAGGCAGCCTGCGCGCCCGCCTGGCCCGCCATCACGATCACCCCGACGCCGCCTTCCACGGCTGGAACGACACCTGGCTCGATCCCGCCTTCCACGCCGCGTTCGACCTGTCGGACTGCCTTTCCCGCATCCGCGTCCCTGTGCTGCAAATCCACGGCGAGGCCGACCCCTACGGCACCACCGCGCAGACCAGCTTCGCCGAAGCCCGCGTCACCGCGCCGATCCGCACCCTGATCGCCCCCGCCCGCCACGCCCCGCACCAGGAAGCCGCAGACCTCGTGCTGGGCGAGATCGCAGGTTTCGCCCGTTCCTGCCTGGAGGCTGCATGCCGATCCGGGTAAGGCAGCATCTGATCGACCCGGAAACCTGCATCCGCTGCAATAGCTGCGAGCTGAGCTGCCCGAAGGACGCAATCTCGCACGACACGCACAACTACGTGGTCGATCCCGATTTGTGCGAATTCTGCATGGACTGCGTCACCCCCTGCCCCACCGGCGCGATCGACAACTGGTTCCACGTCAACGCCCCCGTGGAACAGTTCCTGTGGGACGAGCTGCCCCCCCGCGCGCCCGAGACCGACGAAATCCCCGCCGACGCGCTGGAACCCGAGGCCTCCGCCCTGCTGCTCGACGCGCATGCCCGCGCCGGCGGCCGGATGCGCCCGCCGGCCACGGCGGCGAAACCGCGCATCAACCTGTTCGGCCGTTCCAACCCCGCCATCGCCCGCGTCACCGGCAATCTGCGCATCACCGCCCCCGGCGCCACGGCCGACACACGGCACATCATCCTCGATTTCGGCACCACGCCGTTTCCAGTGCTGGAGGGCCAAACCATCGGCATCATCCCGCCCGGCCTGGATGCCGAAGTCCGGCCGCACGCCATCCGCCTCTACTCCGTCGCCTCGCCGCGTGACGGCGAGCGGCAGAACACCAACAACCTCGCTTTGACCGTCAAGCGCATCGTCGTATCCGATGCAGACGGCGAGCCGTTCCTCGGCATCGCATCGAACTACCTGTGCGACCTGCCGATCGGCGCCAGCGTCAGCATCACCGGCCCCTACGGCGCCAGCTTCCTGATGCCCGACGACCCCGAGGCCGATATCCTGATGATCTGCACCGGCACCGGCGCCGCCCCGTTCCGCGGCTTCATCGGCCGGCGCATCCGCACCACGCATCACGGCTCCGGCCGCATGCACCTGTTCTTCGGCGCCCGCAGCCCGCGCGAACTGCCGTATTTCGGCCCACTGCAAAAGGTCGCGCCGCGCTTGCTGCATCAGGAGCTGGTCTACTCCCGCATCCCCGGCCACCCGCGTGAATACGTGCAGGACCGCCTGCGCAAGCGCGCCGCCAGCATCGCCCGGCTGCTGAAGCGCGATACCACCCACATCTACATCTGCGGCCGCCGCGGCCTGGAAGACGGCGTCAACCAAGGCACTGACCGACATCTGCCGGCAATATCAGCAGGACTGGCCCGAACTGCGTGGCTACATGCTGGACCAGGGGCGGTTTCACGCTGAGACCTACTGAGGCACCCGCACCGCGCGCATGTCCCTGCCATTCTGGTGCAGCACCACAGCCTTCGCGACACCATCCTCCCCCAGCTCGAAATCGAGTTGCGCATCGACCACCCGGTAGAAGAACCGCGTCTCGCTTTCGGCAAACACCTCGTATTCCGCCTGCCCAGTCGCCTGCACCATCAGACGTCCGTCCCGCGGCGTTACCGTCAGCACGAAGCGCCTGGTGATCGGGTAGCGCCCCGCCAACCCCGCCAGCTTCTCGGGCGCAACCACCACCTGCTCCCGCGACCCCGGCAGCGCAAAGGCGGGGTTCACCAGATGCCAGCCGATCTGCGTCGTCGTGGTGTAACTCGCGGCATTGGCCAGCAGCACCGCGGCGTGGCCGGACCGCTTGGAATAGCCGATGAACGTCGCGTGCCCGCCGGTGCCGCCGTCCTTCCAGACGATCTCGTCATCGTGCTGCATGCGCAGGAACCACCCCGCGCCGACATAGTTCTGCGGCGCATCCGCCTGCCGCCGCACATCCAGCAGACGGGCGAACGCCGGCGCCAGCTTCGTCTCACGCCGCCCCTGACACGCATCGAGCAACCGCAGCAGATCGTTCGCCGTCGACCGCAACGCCCCGGCACCAGCCAGCGTCGGGATATCCCAATGCGGCACCTTCGCCAGCCCGGCATCATGCGCCGGCACAAAGCGCTGCCGCATCGACGGCGTCAGCGTGATGCGGGTGTCGTCCAACCCCAGCGGCGCACAGATCCGCTCCACCACCAATTCCTCGAAGCTCCGCCCCGCCCGCAGCGCGAGCGCATGCCCCAGCAACCCAAACCCGAGATTGGCGTATTCGTAATGCGACCCCGGATAATACAGCGGCGCCGCCCCCGACAGCGCCGCATAAAGCTGTTCCACCGTATAATCGGCATACGGATTGGCCGGATCCTTCGGCCGGAAATTCCCCGGCATCCGCGGCAGGCCCGAGGTGTAGGTCACCAGATCCAGCAGCGAGATCGCTTTCCCGTCAAACATCAGCGGCCTCCCCTCCGCTGGCAGATACTTCGCCACCGGATCGCCCAGCGCCACCTCGCCGCGCCCAACCATGTCGGCGAGCAACAACGCGGTGAACACCTTGGTGATCGACCCGATCTCGAACACGCTGTCGCCATCGAGCGGCCGCCCATCCTCGGCATCCGACCGCCCCGCCGTCAGCAGCCGCACGCCGTCCGCATCCACCATCGCGGCGACGTAGCCGACACTGTCCCGGTCAACCTCAACCCGCCGCGTCAGCAGCTCGCGCACCGCCGCCTCCCCGTTCTGTGCCGCAGCCCCCGCAAACGGCACCGCCGACGCCGCCAGCATCAGGCCCCGCCGCCGCGTCAGCATGGCATTACCCCCGGCCAACGCCCCAGAACTTCGGGAACCCCTCGACAATCCCGCCGACATCCGCCCGGAACGCCGTCGGCAGCACGATCTGCCCCAGCGGCACATACGGCGCATCCGCCCACACCTGCGCCTGAATCTCCCGGCAGATCCGCTGCCGCTCACCGACCTGTCGCGCCTCGAACCACTCCCGCCGCAGCGTCTCCATCCGCGGACTGGTCGGCCAACCGAACCACGCCCCCTCGCCATTGCCGCGCGCCAGAAACGACACCGCGGGATCGAACACATCCATCCCGTTCACCATCGAGGGGAAGATGCTCCACCCCCCCTTATCCACCGGCCCGCGATTGCCCCGCCGCTGGAACATCGTGCCGGCATCCATGCTGACCAGATCGACATTCATCCCCAGCCGCCCCAGCAGATCGCCCGCCATCTGCGCCATCACCGTGTTCACCGGATGGTCCGTCGGGTTCATCACCACCACGCGCGCGCCATCATACCCCGCCGCCGCGATCGCCCGCTTCGCCGCATCCAGATCCGGCTTACCCCGCCGCGCCACCAGCCCCTCGTCATTGCCCATCGGCGTGCCCGGAGTGAACGCCCCCACCGGCGCCCGCCAGACGCTATCATCCGACGAAAACGCCGCCATGAACGACGCCTGGTCCACCGCCCCCAGCACCGCGCGCCGGATCGCCGCAGCGTCGAACGGCTTGTGCAGCGAGTTGAACCGCAACACCGGCATCACCCCGGTCTGGTCCTTGATCTCCACCCGCACGCGCTTGTCCTTGCGCAGCATCGCGATCAGATCGGGCGGTACGGTATCCCACCACTGCACCTCGCCGTTCAGCAACGCGCCCGCCGCCGTCGCGCTATCGGGAATGGTCTGCCACACCACCCGATCCAGCTTCACCGCCTTGCCGCCCGCCGTCATGCTCGCTGGCTCCGCTCGCGGCACATAATCGGCGAACCGCTCATACACCACCCGCGCGCCGGCGATCCGCTCCCCGGCCACAAACCGGAACGGCCCGCTGCCGACGATCTCGGCAACCGCCTTGCGCGGATCGGTCAGCGCCAGCCGCTCCGGCATGATCGCCGGCATCGTCGGCGCGATCTTGCCCAGCGCATCCGGCACCAGCGTGAACGGCGCCTTCATCCGGAACCGCAACACCCGGTCCGACACCGCCGCCAGCTCCGCCGTCTCCTCCAGCAGACTCTCGCCGAACTCGTCCTTCGCGCCCCACCTTTTGATGCTCGCCACCACATCGCGCGCCAACACCGGACTACCATCGTGAAACCGCAACCCCTCGCGCAAGGTCAGCGTCCAGACGCGGAAATCATCCTCCGCGACATGGCCCTCCACCATCTGCGGCCGCACGTTGTACTGCGCGTCCACCCCATACAGCGTGTCGTAGACCATGTAGCCATGCGTGCGCGTCTGCGACGCCGTGTTCAGCATCGGGTCCAGAATCGCCAGATCGACATACGGCACATAGGTGAGGCTGCGCGGCGACTGGGCGCGGGCAACCACCGGAGCGGCCAAAGCCGCGGCAAGCAAGGTTCGGCGACGCATCAGATCCTCCTGGCCGGCATTGCGCGCCCGCCTTGCCGCCATCATGCTCAATCCCAGCCCGCCGGCCAAGGAGACACGGCTCGATGTTCTGCCACTTCACCAGCTTCACCCAGACCTCCGCCCAGCCCGACCAGGCCCGGCTCGCCACAATGCTCGCCACCGTCCCCGGCCTGGCCAAAGCCCTGATCCACACCGCCAGCGCCACCAGCGACCCCTACCTGCACGACGGCGCCCCGCCCGCCCTGGTGATCCAAAGCTACTTCGCCGACATCGCCGCCCTCGAAGCCGCCTGCGCCCCCTCAGGCGCCCTGCAACCCCTGGCGCACGTGCTGCCCGGCGCCAGCATCACCCAGCAGGCCATGCTCGTCCGCACCTACCCCGTGCCCGACCCGGTGTTCCAAACACCCCCCGGCGAACCGCACTGCACCTATCTCGTCGCCTACGAAGGCCAGGCCGAAGACCTCAACCTCTGGCTCACCCACTACCTCGCGCACCACCCGCCGATCATGGCGAAATTCCCCGCCATCCGACAGATCGAGATCTACACCCGCATGGACTGGTGCGGACACCTGCCCTTCCCCCGCGTCACCCACATGCAACGCAACAAGGTGGTGTTCGACAGCCCAGCCGCCCTCACCGCCGCGCTGAACTCCCCGGTGCGGCACGAAATGCGCGCCGACTTCAACCAGTTCCCGCCCTATTCAGGCGCCAACACGCACTACCCGATGCAAACCCGCGCCGTCAGCGCTTCCGCCCGTCCCAGCTGAACGGCCCCGGCCCCGCCGCGGCGATATACAGGAACACAAAACA
>CAIRTN010000115.1 GCA_903881515.1 uncultured Rhodospirillales bacterium
CCGCCGCCGAGCGCGCCGAATACCTTCGGCTGCATGGCCCACTGATGCTGGAAGAGGTCACCAAGGGCTCGGGGTTGCGGCTATCGATGTCGATCGGCATCGCCACGCGCTGGCCCGGCAGGGAGGAGGAACTGGAATCGCTGCTGCACCGCGCCGATCAGGCGATGTACCAGGTCAAACGCACCGGGCGCGGGCATTGGCATGTTTCGCGGCCGGAGAACGGGTGATGAACGGATTGGCCACCACACGCGGCAATGTCGCGGCCCTGCTTGCCGCGCAATCCGCACTGCCCGCCACCTTCGACGATCGCGCCCGCGTACGCATCGGCGCCGCGGCGGAAACCGCGCCCGAGATCCTGCTGGCGCTGGCCGGCGATGCCGATGTCACGGTTCGCGCCGCGGTGGCGATGAACGCCGCCGCGCCGGCGCAGGTCGATTCGCTGCTGGCGCAGGACCATGATGAGCGCGTGCGCACCATCCTGGCGCACAAGCTCGCCACCCTGGTGCCCGGCCTGCGCCATGCCGAAAGCGACCGGCTGGGCGACACTGCATTTTCCACCCTGGCAACCCTGGTCGAAGACGAGGCGGAGCGCGTACGGACCGCCATCGCCGATGTGCTGAAGGACATGCCCGAGGCGCCGCGCAGCCTGATCCTGCGCCTGGCGCGCGACAGTTCGGTCGCGGTGTTCGACCCGGTGATCAGGTTGTCGCCGTTGCTCAGCGAGGAAGATCTGCTGGCGCTGACCCGCCAGCCCCCCTCCTCGGCCACCGCCACCGCCGTGGCGCGGCGCGCCAACATTTCGGAGTCGGTCTGCGACGCCATCGCGATCACCGCCGATACCGCGGCGATCACCGCGCTGCTGGAGAACCAGTCCGCGGCGATCCGCGAAGCCACGCTGGACAGTCTGATTTCCCGCGCCGCGGCCTACGAGCCCTGGCACGGCCCGCTGGTGCGCCGCCCCCGGCTGTCACCGCGCGCCACCCGCGCGCTATCGGAGATCGTCGCCACGCAACTACTCGACGAACTGATCAGCCGTGCCGATCTGGCGCCGGCGCTGTCCGCCGAGCTGAAGCAACGCCTGGCAGTGCGCCTGCAACCCGACCCCGGCAGCCCGCGCGCCGAGCCGTTGCTGGCCGATGCCATGTCGGAAGCCCGCGCCCTGGCGCATGACGGCCAGTTGACCGAGGCGGTGATCATCACCGCCGTGCAACGCGCCGAGGCCCGCCGCGCCACCGCGCTGCTGGCGGTAGCCGCCGAGGTTCCGGTGAGCGTCGTCGAGCGCGCGGCCACGCTGCGCAGCGCCAAGGGTTTGGTCAGCCTGGTGTGGAAAGCCGGTATGACGATGCGGCTGGCGACGCCGTTGCAGACGCTGCTGGCGCGCATCGCGCCGAATGTGGTGCTGCGCGCCAGCGCCAACGGCCAGTTCCCGCTGGCGCTGGAGGAGATGCGCTGGCAGATCGAATTCCTCAGCCGGATGGGGAGCTGACGTCCCCCCCGCCGTCAGGCGCGGATGATGGTGCCGTGCCCGCCTTCGGTGAACAGCTCCAGCAGGCAAGCATGCGGCTGACGGCCATCGAGGATGACCGCGCCCTTGGCGCCGGCACGCACCGCCTCCACACAGGTTTCCACCTTCGGGATCATGCCGCCGGAGATCATCCCGCTTTCGATGCCCGCGCGCACGGTCTCCAGCGTCATCTCCGGGATCAGCTTCTTGTCGCCATCGAGCACGCCGGGCACGTCGGTCAGCATCAGCAGGCGCATCGCGCCCAGCGCGCCGGCGATGGCGCCGGCCACGGTGTCGGCGTTGATGTTGTAGGTCTGGCCATCGGCGCCGACGCCCACCGGGGCGATCACCGGGATCAGGCCCGCGCCGGTCAGCGCATGGATCACCCGCACATCGACGCTTTCGGGCTCGCCGACGAAGCCGAGGTCGAGCACCCGCTCGATATTGCTGCCCGGGTCCTTCTTGGTGCGCTGCAGCTTGCGGGCGCGAATCAGCCCGCCATCCTTGCCGCAAATGCCCACCGCCAGTGCGCCGGCCTTGTTGATCAGTCCGGCGACGGATTTGTTCACGGTACCGGCGAGCACCATCTCGACCACTTCGACCATCTTCTCGTCGGTGACGCGCAACCCGTCGATGAAGTTCGACTTGATGTCGAGCCGCTTCAGCATGGCGTTGATCTGCGGGCCACCGCCGTGCACCACCACCGGGTTGACGCCGACCTGCTTGAGCAGCGCGATATCGCTGCCGAATGTCGCCGCGAGGTCTTCCTCGCCCATGGCGTGTCCGCCGTATTTCACCACGATCGTCGCCCCGGCATAACGGCGCAGGAACGGCAGCGCGTGCGCGAGGATGCGGGCCTGCTGTTCGGCCGTTTCGGTGGCTTTCTGGGTCATGGTGTCCTCCTGATCCGCGTTCTGCGGGCGAACCGCCGAGCGGTCAAGCCAGTTCCGCAAGGACCGCGCGCAAGGCGGGAATGCCCATGCCGGTCTCGCTGCTGGTGGTCAGCACCTCGGGATGGGCGGCAGGATGTTTGCGAGCCAGCGCCTGCACTTCGGCCATCTTGGCCAGCAGCGGCGCCGCGCCGATGGCGTCGCATTTGGTCAGCACCAGCTGGTAGATCACCGCGGCCTTGTCCAGCAGGTCCATCGCCGCGAGGTCGTTCGATTTCACTTCGATGCGGGCATCCAGCAGCAGCATCACTCGCCGCAGCGTCGGCCGGCCGCGCAGGAAGTTGAACATCATCCCCTGCCAGTCTTCCACCACCGCCTTCGAGGCCTTGGCATAGCCGTAGCCCGGCATGTCGACGAGCACGAGTTGCCCGGACAGGTCAAAGAAATTGAGCTGCTTGGTCCGCCCCGGCGTCACCGAAACGCGCGCGAGTGCGTTGCGCCCGGTCAGCGCGTTGATCAGCGAGGACTTGCCGACATTCGACCGCCCAGCCAGCGCCACTTCCGGCAGCCCTGGCGGCGGCAGGTCATGCAACTTCTGCGCGGCGTAGAAGAACTTGCACTCGCCGGCGAACAGCAGCCGGCCACGCTCCAGCGCCGCCGCCTGCTCTTCGGGGGTCATACCCGTGCCGCGCCCGGCTTGGCCAAAGTTGTCTGGCGCATGATCAGCCACTGCTGGCAGATCGTCAGCAGGTTGTTCCACGACCAGTAGATCACCAGGCCGGCCGGGAAGCTGGACAGCATGAAGGTGAAGATCAGCGGCATGAAAGCGAACAGCTTGGCCTGCATCGGGTCCGGCGGCGGCGGGTTCAGCTTCTGCTGCAGGAACATGGTGATGCCCATGATAAACGGCCAGGCGCCGAGGTGCAGGAACGGCACCAGGGTCGACGGGTCGAACGGGATCAGCCCGAACAGGTTAAAGATGTTGGTGTGATCGGGCGACGACAGGTCGTGAATCCAGCCGAAGAACGGCGCCTGACGCATCTCGATCGTGGTGAAGATCACTTTGTAGAGCGAGAAGAACACCGGCACCTGAATCAGGATCGGCAGGCAGCCGCTGGCGGGATTGACCTTCTCGGCCTTGTACAGCTGCATCATTTCCTGCTGCATGCGACCCTGATCGTCCTTGAACTGCTCGCGCAGCGCGGTGATCTTCGGGCCCAGCAGCTTCATCTTGCTCATCGAGCGGTAGGATTTGTTCGCCAGCGGGAAGAACAGCCCTTTGACGAACACGGTGAACAGCAGGATGGCGAGGCCGAAATTGCCAAGCTGCCCGTTCAACCAGTCGATCGCGTAGAAGAACGGCTTGGTGATGAAGAAGAACCAGCCCCAGTCCACCGCGTAGCTGAAGCGGGGGATGTTGGCCTCAGCCTCGTAGCGGTTCAGCAGATGCACTTCCTTGGCGCCGGCGAACAGCCGGCTGTCCTGCGCCGCCTCGGCGCCGGCGGCGATCACCACCGGCTGCTTCTGCAGGAAATCGACCTGGAACTTGTCGCCGCCGGCCGAGATGTGACGGAACGAGGCAGTCATCTCGGCCGTCTGATCGGGCACGATGGCGGTCAGCCAGTATTTGTCGGTGATCCCGGCCCAGCCACCGGCGGCGGTGTTCTCCAGCGAGATGCCGTTCTTCTTCTCGCCGTCGCTCTTCGCAGAGGTGTAGGTCTCTTCCTTCAGCGTGCCGCCGAGGATGCCCAGCATGCCTTCATGCAGGATGTAGTAGCCGCCGGTCTTCGGCATGTAGTCGCGGCGGATGCGCGACCAGGGATACAGCGTGACCGGGTTGCCGGAGGTGTTCACCACGCTCTGGCGCACCGAGAACATGTAGTTCTCATCAAGCCCGACCTGGATCTGGAACTTCAGCCCCTCGCCGTTGTCCCATGCCAGGGTACCGGTCTTGCCGGGGGCGATCTCGCCGCTGCCGCTCCACACCGTGTCGTCGCCGGGCACCTTGACGCTGCTGCCCTCGGCCGGGGTCCAGCCGAACTGCGCGTAGCTGGGTTCCGGATCGGCGCGGGATTCGAGCACGCGGACCAGCGGCGAATCCTTTTCGATGGTGTCGCGGTAGTCCTTCAGCACCAGATCGTCGAAGCGGGCGCCAAGCAGCGAGATGCTGCCGTTGACGCGCGCGCCGTGGATCGCCAGGCGGGGCACGTCCTTCGGCACAGCCGCCACCGCGGGGGCGGCGGGTGCAGCGGGCGCGGCCGGCGTGGCCGCCGGCGCAGGCACCGCTTCGGTGGTGGCCGTCGGCGCCGGGTGTGGCGGCTTCGGCCCCAGCATCTGGAAGCCGAACAGGATCGCCACTGAAATGGCGATCGCGATCATCAGGCGTTTCTGGTCCATCAGGATGCGGTCCGCGAAGAGAGGGGTGGCGGCGGGTCGTAGCCGCCCTCGTGCCAGGGAGTGCAGCGCAGCAGCCGCCGCGCCGCCAACGCGCTGCCGCGCAGCGCGCCATGCGAATCAAGAACCTGCAACGCATAGGCGCTGCAACTCGGCTCATAGCGGCAATTCGCGCCGATCACCGGACGAATGGTCCACCGGTAGACATGCACGCATCCCGCCAGAAGCGAAGCCGCCGGGTTCATACCACACCCGCCTTGCGCAGGGCACGGCGGACATCGTCCTTCAGGTCGGCAAAATCGCGGCCGCGAGTCGCATCGCGGCCAATCAGCACCAGATCGTGGCCCAGCACCGGGGCGTCGCCCAACACCAGCCGCGCAGCTTCCTGCAGCCGCCGGCGGGTGCGGTTGCGCACCACCGAATTGCCGACCTTCTTGGTCACAGTAAACCCCAGCCTGGCCGGCGCGTCATCGCCGCGCGGCAGCGCCTGCAATACCAGACCATGCACCGCCGCCCGGCTGCCCTGCGACGCGACGCGAAGGAACTCGGCACGGCGTTTCAGGCGGCCAGCGGCCGGAACCATGTCCGGCGCCGCTTTCGCGTCAGGCCGAAAGGCGCTTGCGCCCCTTGGAACGACGGTTTGCGAGCACCTTGCGGCCACCGACGGTCTCCATGCGGGAGCGGAAGCCGTGACGGCGCTTGCGGACGAGCTTCGACGGTTGATACGTGCGCTTCACGACACTCTCCGGATAAACCAAAACGATACGCGGGGCCCAAGGGCGGGTCCCGTTGCAGGGGCCGGTGTATAGTTGCCGCTTGGCCTCCACGTCAACCGCGCCTTGCGCAGGGCGCGCAAGCCCGCCATGTGTCGGCGGGTATCAAGGAGTTCTGCCCGTGCGCGCCGTGCTGCGAATGTTGCCAGTCATCCTGATTCTCGCGGCGTTGGCGACAGCCTATGCGATGGGTCTGCATCGCGAGCTAAGCTGGGCGGCGCTGGGCCGCCAGCAGGCCGCCTTGCAGGCACTGGTGACGGCGCGGCCGGCCGCCGCGGCGGCGCTGTATCTCGCCGTTTACGCTACGATCGTGGCGATATCGCTGCCAGTGGCGGTGGTGGTGACCGTATCCGGCGGGCTGCTGTTCGGCACCGTGGCCGGCACGCTGCTGACGATCATCGGCGCGACAACCGGGGCGAGCCTGGCGTTTTTTGCCGTGCGCACCGCGTTCTTCCCGCTGCTGGCGCGTCGCGCGGGGGGGATGATCGAGCGGATCGGCCCGCGGCTGCGGCGCGACGGGCTGTCATACATGCTGGTGCTGCGGCTGTTGCCGGTGGTGCCGTTCTGGCTGGTGAATCTGGCGGCGGGGATGTCGGGCATGCCGTGGCGGCTGTTCGCACTGGGCACGGTGATCGGCATCGTGCCGGCGACCGCGGTGTTCAGCTCGATCGGCGCGGGAATCGGGGGCGTGCTGGCCGAGGGCGGCGCGCCGGATCTTTCGGTGATCTTCTCGGCCAAGGTGCTGCTGCCGCTGTTCGGGCTGGCGGCGCTGTCGCTGCTGCCGGTGATCTGGCGGCAGGTGCGGGGCGGCGACGCGCGTGTTTGACCTTGCCGTTATCGGCGCCGGCGCCGCGGGGCTGACGGTCACCGCGGTTGCGGCGCAGCTCGGCCTGCGCGTGGCGTTGATCGAGCGGGCGCGAATGGGCGGCGATTGCCTGAACTCCGGCTGCGTGCCGAGCAAGGCGCTGCTGGCCAGCGCGCATGCCGCCCGCGCGGCGGCGACGGCGGGGCGGCTCGGCATCCGGCTGGGCACGCCCGAGGTGGATTGGGACGCGGTGCAGCGTCATGTGCAGGGGGTGATCGAAGCGATCGCGCCGATGGACAGCGTCGCCCGCTTCACCGCGCTGGGCGCGACCGTGCTACAGGGCGAGGCGAGCTTCACCGGGCGGAACAGCCTGTCAGTTACCGGCTACGGCACGCTGATCGCCCGGCGCATTGTCATCGCCGCCGGCAGCCGGGCGGCCGTGCCGCCGATCCCCGGCCTCGACACGGTGCCGTTCCTGACCAACGAGACCCTGTTCGGCCTTCCGGCGCCGCCGGAGCACCTGCTGATCCTGGGCGGCGGCGCGATCGGGCTGGAGATGGCGCAGGCGCATGCCGGGCTTGGCAGCCAGGTCAGCATCATCGAGGCCGGGCAGGTTGCCGGGCGCGAGGATCCAGATTTGGCAGACGGGCTGCGCCGTGTACTGGCAGGCGAGGGCATTGCGATCTACGAGGGCGTCGCGGTGGCCGCGGTGGAACCCGGCCCGGTGCTGGTGCTGGCCGACGGCAGGCGGATCGCGGGTAGCCATCTCTTGGTCGCCGCCGGCCGGGTGGCAAATTTGGAACGGCTCAATCTTGCCGCCGGTGACGTGCGCGCCACCAGGCTAGGGATCGCCACCGATGCCGGGCTGCGCAGCCTGAGCAATCCGCGAGTCTTCGCGGCGGGTGATATCGCCGACCCCGTCGGGATCGGGCCGCGCGCCTTCACCCATGTCGGCGGCTACCATGCCGGCATCGTGCTGCGCCGCGCGGTATTCCGGATGCCGGCGAAGATCGACTACCGGGCCCTGCCGCGGGTGATCTACACCGCGCCGGAACTGGCGCAAACCGGGATGACCGAGGCCGAAGCGCACGCGGCCGGGCACGCTGTACGTGTGCTGCGCTGGCCACTGGCCGACAATGACCGCGCCCAGGCCGAGCGCAGCACGGAGGGGCTGGCGAAGCTTGTTGTGGACAAGCGTGGCCGCATCCTGGGCGCCGGCATCCTGGCGCCGCATGCCGGCGAAATGATCGGCATGTGGGCACTGGCGATCCAGCAACAGGTTAAGCTCTCCGCCATGGCCGGGCTGGTGCTGCCGTATCCCACCCGAGCGGAAGCAGGAAAGCGTGCGGCGGGCAGCTTCTTCGCTGGCCAATTGTTCTCTCCGGCGACAAAATTGCTGGTGAAATGTCTCAGGTGGTTGCCATGAAGGGCCAGTCGCGCCCGAGCCTGTCGCGGCGGGTCCTGTGGTTTACGGTTGCCGTGATGCTGGTGACCGAGGTGCTAGTTTTCCTGCCGGGTTTGGCCGACGTGCGCCACCGCTGGTTGGAGGCGCATGTGGCCACGGGCGAACTCGCGGTGCTGGCGGCTCATACCGGGCAGAACAGCCAGATCGAACGTCGCGAAGTGCTGCGGCTGGCCGGCGTGATGTCGGCGCGGCTGCAGGAGCCGGGACATCCGTTCCTGCAGCTCGCCGAGAATGGCCAGATCATCGCCAGCGATGTAGCCGATCTGCGCAGCGAGACCATCTTCGATGCCATCGGCGCCACGATCGATGCTCTGTTGTTCCGGCCTGTGGCCCCGCTGCTGGTGGTCAGCCCGAGCACGCAACGGGTCGGCGCGTTGCTGTCGGTGGTGCTGGATGCCGGGCCGATGACCGGCGAATTGCGGGCCTCGGCAGTGCGCATTGCGCTGCAGGGGCTGGCGATCGCGGTTGTCACCGGCGGGTTGATCTACTGGACGCTGGTGCTGCTGCTGGTGCGTCCTATGCGCCGGCTGACCGACAGTATCCAGGCTTTCCGCGCCGACCCCGAGCGCACCCCGCCGTTGGAATCCCCAACCGGCGAAGGCGGCGACGAGATCGCGACCGCGGCGGCCGAACTCGCGGCGATGCAGCGCGAATTGCGCACCGCGCTTTGGCGCAATGCCCGCCTCGCCGCGATCGGCACCGCGGTGACGAAGGTGAGCCATGATCTGCGCGGAATCCTGTCCACCGCGCTGCTGGCCGCCGAGCGCTTGCAGCTTCACCCCGACGACAAGATCCGCAACAGCGGTGACGCCATCGCCCGCGCCGTCGAACGTGCCACCGACCTGGTGAAGCGCACTTTGGACTTTGCCCGCCAGGATCCGTCGGCGCCGCTGCGCGAAAGTGTCCGGCTGAACGATGCGGCCGACGAAGCAGTCGAGCAGGCTCGTGCGGTGCGCCCGACGATCGCCTTCAACAACCGAATTCCGCCGGCGATGACCGTGCAGGCCGACCGGCTGCACCTGCTGCGCATTTTCGGCAATCTGATGCGCAACGCTGCCGAAGCGGGGGCATCCAGCCTGCAACTCACTGCCGAATCCGCCGCGGAGGTGATCGTCATCACGCTCAGCGATAACGGACCGGGCCTGCCGGTGCAGGTGCAGGCCCATCTGTTCAAACCTTTCGTCGCCGGCGGCCGGCGCGGCGGCACCGGCCTGGGCATGGCAATCGCGCAGGATCTGATCCGCGCGCATGGCGGGGAAATCGCCCTGGTCAGCACCGGGGCGTCCGGCACAGTGTTCCGCATCGCCCTGCCGCATCCAACCGAGATGCACCAAGCCTGAAGGAAGCCGCCATGCAATGGGATCCGACACAATATCTCCGCTATTCCGGCGAGCGCCTGCGCCCGGCGATCGACCTGCTCGGCCGCATCGATGCGCAGAACCCGGCGCGCGTGGTCGATGTCGGCTGCGGCGCGGGCAACGTCACCACCATCATGAAGCAGCGCTGGCCCGGCGCCGATGTGTCCGGCATCGACGGCTCGGCGGAGATGCTGGAGCGCGCCCACAAGGCGGCCCCGGACTGCACCTTTGAACTGGCCGATTTCGGCACCTGGGTGCCGGCAGCAGCCCCCGATGTGATCTACTCCAACGCAGCCCTACACTGGCTGGGCGAGCACGAGACGCTGATGCCCCGCCTGCTCGGCCTGCTGGCCCCCGGCGGCACGCTGGCGGTGCAGATGCCCGGCATGCACAACGCCAAGCTGCGCACGCTGATCTACGACGTGGCCAAGGAAGGGCCGTGGGCGGAGACGCTGAAGAACGTAAGCACCGCGCGCGCCATCCTGGAACCCGGCGAATACTGGGACATGCTGCGCCCGCTCTGCGCCGATCTGGACATGTGGGAGACGACCTACATGCACGCCCTGCAAGGCGATGACGCCGCCGTGCAATGGGCCACCGGCACCAGCCTGAAGCCGATCCTGGACGCGCTGACGCCTGACCTGCGCGCGCAATATCTCGCCGCCTACAGCGCGGCGATGCGCCCGCATTATCCGCGCCGCGCCGATGGCACCACGCTACTGCCGTTCCGCCGGGTGTTCTTCATCGCCAAACGCGCCTGAGCCTGTGTCCGACCCGGTGACGATCTCGGTGCTGCAGAACCGCCTGAACGCGGTGGCCGAGGAGATGGGAGAAGCGATGCTGCACACCAGCTACTCGCAGATCCTGAACTCGTCGCGGGATTTCTCGATCGGCATCGTCGATGCCGCCTGCCGGCTGGTGGCGCAGGCCGATCATATCCCGATCCATGTCGGCGCCTTGCCCTGGGCGGTGCGTGCAGTCGCCGACGCGTTCGCCAGCCCGGCGGCGGGCGATGTCTACCTGCTGAACGACCCCTACGCCGGCGGCAGCCACCTGCCCGATCTCACCGCATTCGTGCCGGTGTTCGCTGGCGGCCGGCTGGTGTTCTGGTCGATGGTGCGCGCGCATCAGAGCGATATCGGCGGCGCCACCATGGGCGGCTACAACCCCGGCGCCACCGAGATCTGGCAGGAGGGCGTGCGCGTGCCGCCGATCCGGATCACCGATAACGGCGTGATCCGCGACGACCTCGTGCGCATGCTGGCCGCCAATGTGCGTCACCCCGCCGATTTTCGTGGCGACCTGGCCGCAATGATCGGCGCCGCGCGCCTGGGCGAACGGCGCATGCTGGAGGCGCTGGCCGAGTTCGGCGCCGAGACCGTGCTGGCCGCCGTCGATGCCATGCTGGACGGCGCCGAACGCCATGCGCGGGCTATCGTCGCCACCTGGGCCGAGGGCACATGGACCGGCGAGGCCCGGCTGGACGATGACGGGCACGGCACCCAAGACGTCACCGTGCGCGCCACCGTCACGGTGGCGGACAGCAACGTCACCGTCGATCTCTCCGCCAGCGATCCGCAAGTGAAGGGCTTCATCAACTCGTCGCATGCCAACATGCAAAGCGCGGTGGCGATGGCCTTCGCCTACCTGCTCGACCCCGAGGTGGCGCGCAACGCGGGCGCATTCCGGCCGCTGACGGTGATCGCGCGCGAGGGCACCGTGGTCTGGGCCCGCGAGGGCGCACCGGTGACGATGTGCACCAGCCATTGCGCCGACGAGATCGTCGAGGCGATCATCGTCGCCCTGGCCAATGCCTGTCCGGAGCGCGCGATGGGCGGCTGGGGCCGCCGCCTGCGGGTGGCGATCGAGGGCACCGACCCGCGCACCCAGCGCCGCTTCATCTGGCACATGTTCCATGCCCGCCCCGGTGGCGGCGCCTCGGCCAACGGCGATGGCTGGCCGAATGCCGGGGAGTGGCACACCGTCGGTGGGCTCAAATTCGGCAGCATCGAGGTCGCCGAGGCGCGCTTCCCGCTGCATTTCGAGCATCACGAGTTCAACCCCGGCTCCGGCGGCGCCGGGCGGCATCGCGGCGGCGATGGCGGGGCGATGTGGCTGCGCGTCGAAGCGCCGGCCACCGCCAACACCGCCGGCGACGGCCTGCGCTACGGCGCCCGCGGCATGCTGGGCGGGGCCGACGGCAAAGTGCACCGCTACACGCTGCACAGGCCCGACGGCTCCGAACGCCCCCTCGGCAGCAAGGAAGTCGGCATCGACGTGCCCGATGGCAGCCGGCTGCACATCCTGGCCGGCGGCGGCGGCGGCTGGGGACGCCGCTGATGCTGACCATCGGCATCGATGTCGGCGGCACCTTCACCGATCTCGCCGGCATCGACGAAGCCGGCCGCACCAGCATCGCCAAGGCGGCAAGTACGCCGCACGACCCGTCGGATGGCGTGCTGGAGGGCCTCAGCCTGCTGGCGCAGGGCCTTGGGCTCGACCTGCCCGGCCTGCTCGCGGCCACCAGCCGGATCGTGCATGGCACCACGGTGGCCACCAACGCGCTGCTGGAGGGCAAGGGCGCCCGCGTCGGCATGCTCACCACCGAGGGGCACCGCGACATCATCGAGATGCGCGAGGGGCTGAAGCCCGAGCGCTACAATCTCCGCCTGCCCCCCTCCCCCGCCCTGGTGCCGCGCGGCCTGCGCATAGGCGTGCGCGAGCGGCTGCGCGCCGATGGCAGCGTCGAAATCGCGCTCGACCCCGCCTCGCTGGACGCGGCACTCGACCTGCTGGCGGCCGACGGCGTGCAGGGGGTGGCGATCTGCTTCCTGCATGCCTGGCGCAATCCGGCGCATGAGCAGCTTGCCGCCGCCGCCGCCCGCGCCCGCCTGCCGGGCGTTTTCGTTACCACCTCGTCGGACGTGCTGCCGCAGATCAAGGAATACGAGCGGTTTTCCACCACGGTGGCCAACGCGCTGGTCGGCCCGATCGTGCAGACCTATCTCGGCCGGCTGGAGACCCGGCTGGCCGCTGCCGGCTACGCCGGGCCGCTGTTCATCATGCTGTCGCATGGCGGCGTGGCCACGGTCGCCGAAGCCGGGCTGCTCGCCGCCGGCACCGCGCTCTCCGGCCCCGCCGGCGGCGTCGCGGCGCTGACCGCGCTGGCGCGACAGGGCGCGGGGGCCTACCTCGTCGGCTTCGACATGGGCGGCACCTCGACCGATATCGCGCTGATCCGCGCGGGGGCGGCGTTCCTGTCCTCGGCGCGCGGCGTCGGCGAGGCGCGCATCGCGCTGCCCAGCCTGGACATCACCACGCTGGGCGCCGGCGGCGGCTCGATCGCCCATCTCGGCGCCGACGGGATGCTGCATGTCGGCCCGCGCAGCGCCGGCGCCGCCCCCGGCCCGGCCTGCTACGGCACCGACGGCAGCGAACCCACGGTCACCGACGCCAACCTGGCGCTGGGCTATCTCGACCCCGCCAACTTCCTCGGCGGCCGCCGCCATCTCGACGTCGGGGCGGCGCAGGCAGCCCTGCACCGCCTGGGCACGACGCTCGGCCTGAACCCGGTCGAGACCGCCGCGGGTATTCACCGTCTGGTCAATGCGCGCATGGCCGACGGCATCCGCGTCGCCACGGTGCGCCGCGGCATCGACCCGCGCCGCTTCGCCCTGCTGGGCTTCGGCGGCGCCGCCGGGCTGCATGCCACCGCGGTGGCCGCCGCTTTGGGCATGCGCCGCGTGGTGGTGCCGGTACAGGCGGCGGTGCTGTCGGCCTGGGGCATGCTGAACACCGATCTGCGGGTGGAACTGGTGCGCAGCCTCAGCCAATCCGGCGCGCCCGACATCGCCCAAGCCGCAGACGCCGTGCAGGCGATGCAGGCGGAGGGCAACGCAAGGCTGCGCTGGTTCGACGGCGAACTGCGGAGCGCGATCACCGCCGACATGCGCTACGGCGAACAGGTCAGCGATATCCAGGTCGCGGTCGATCCCGCCTGGCTCACCGCGCCCGACGGCGCCGAGCGGCTCGCCGCCGCGTTCCACGACCGCCATGCAGCGCTCTACACCTACGCGTTGCCTGATCGGATGCCAGTGCTGGTCAATATTCGGGTAACGGTCACCGGCGGGATGCCGCCGGTGCCGGCAACGAGCAACCTGCCAACCCCCGCGCCGGTCGGGCGGCGTAATGTGTATCTCGGCGACTGGCAGGAGGTGGCGGTGCACCGGCTGGACGCGCTCGACCGTCCGATCACCGGCCCCGCGCTGATCGAGTCCGAGACCACCACGATCCTGCTGCGCACGGGCGATGTCGCGCGGCCCGATCCGCGCGGCTGGCTCGGCATCGACCTGCCGGATTAGAGCATCATCCGACCTGACGGGATCACCCGTCGGATAAAGAAGCTCGCCAAAACAAAGAGCTAGAGGGATAGCCGATCGTCTATCAGATCGGCTATCCCTCTAAAGCGTCAGCAGCGCCCAGGTCTCGGCCGCCGGCAGAAAGCGCTGCTCCAACGGGTCATACAGGCACACCCCTGTCAGCCCGTTCGCCCGCACCCAGGCCGCCAGCGCCCGGGCGTAGCCGGGCTCCGATGGGTCAAGCAGCGCCCAGCCATCCGGCGCCCAGGAGCTGTTGCCGTTCAAGGTCGGCACCCGCCAATGCAGCACCAGCATCAGTGCGTCCGATTCGAGCATCCACGCCACCCGGCCGGCCTCTGGCCCCGGCGCCAGGGCAAAGGCGGCGCAGCCCTGCGGCAGGGCGGGCGCTTCGGCCATGGCCAGCCGCTCCGCCCGCGCGCCGACGCCATAGGGCGGATGCACCAACCCGGAGTCCAGCAGCACCGCGCAGGCCAGCAGCAGCCATGTGCGCCGCATGCCTTGCAACGCGATTGCCACCAATGCCGCAACCGGCAAAAGGATCACCAGCATCGAGCGGAAGCTGGTGCGGATCGCCCCGCCCCCGGGCAGCATCGCCGCCACGCGCCAGGCATAGGCATGCAGCCCGTAATCGAACTGCAGCAGGATCACCGCCACCGCCGCCACCGCCGCCCAGGCCAGCGCCCGAAGCTCGGCCCGGCGCCTGCCCCGCAGCAGCCAGAAACCAAGCCCCGCCAGCACCCAGACCGGCGGCGAGAAGCCCATCATCCGCTCGCCCAGGCTGTCCTCGCGCAGCGCCGGCACGCCGAACCACAAGAGCACCCCGCCCCACACCGGATGCTCCGGCCCGAGATTGAGAAGGTCGGACAGCACCGGCCGATAGTGATACGCCATCCCCAGCCCCCAGCGCGGGCCGTGCAGGATCTGCGCACCGTAGATCCAGAAGAACGGTCCCAGCCCCAGCACCAGGCCGCCGACAAACGCGACAGGCAGCCGCCAGTACCTGCGCACCGCGCGCTCCCGCAGCAGTCCCACGCCCCAGGCCAACCCAGCGATGAACAGGAAGAACCAGGCGACAACGAAACTCGTCGCCGCCAGCAACCCCGTCAGCGCCCCGGCCACCACCGCCAGCCACGTCCGATCATGCCGCCACGCCGCATGCAGCAGCAGCAGGATCACCGGCAGCACCGCGACTCCGGCCAACTGCCCGTGATTCAGCTTCTGGGTCAGCGCATTGCCAAAGACGAAGAGGAACGCGCCAATGCCGGCCGAAGCCGGACCAAGCCCCAGCGCCGCGCGGAACAGCCACAGCGCCGCGAGATAGCCGCCCGCCAGCAGCAGCACCAGCAGCGCCGACAGGCTCTGGAGCATGTCCAGGCCCAGAACCCGCAGCCCGCCATACAGCGGCAGCCACAGCAGATGCGCGTCGGTGAATGCCCGCGTGCCGGCAGTGGGAAAGAACATCGGCGGCGAGCGGAAATCGCCCTCGCCCCCCATCGCCCGCCAGCCTGATTCCAGCAGGAACGCCATGATCCGCGTATCGCCGGCATCGCCGGGCACAAGATCGAACCCGCCCAGCACCGCCGGCCCGTGTATGCTCAGCAGCCCGTAGCCCAGCAGCAGTGCGGCCACCGCCCAGCCGGCCGCCCGCATCGGTTCAGCCGTTCACGATGAAATCGCGCAGCACCGCCATCGCGCCCTCGGGATCATCGATATGCACGCCGTGCCCGGCATTGGCGAAGCGTTCGAAACGCACCAGATGCGGCGGCAGGCAGCGTGCGATCAACTCGCTGCGCGAAATCGGCGTGATCGGATCGTCTTCGCCGGCCATCACCAAAGTCGGACAATGCACCCGCCCCAGCCCCTCGCGGAAATCGAACCTCGTCGACTCGCCGCCCGGCCCGAACCAGTGGTCCGACACCGCATTGTTGCGCCGCACGCGCTCGGGCGCGTCCGGGTCCTTTGCGCCACGCCAGTTGTACAGCGGGCCGCAGATCTCGGTGTAGTCCAGCCGGCTCTGCGCATCGGGATTGGTCAGATGCTTCTCCGCCACAGCCCGCGCCCGCGCCCCGCCCAGCCGGCCGAACACCGCGAAGGTCTCGGCGCGATCGACCTTCGGCGTAGTCGAATACAGGATCAGCTTGCCGGCATGGCCGACATGGCGTGTGGCATAGGCCTGCGCCACGATGCCGCCGAAGGAATAGCCGAGCACCACCGGCTTCACGATCCCCAGCGCCTCGCAGAAGCCGACAATGTCGTCCGCCCACTGCTCCAGGTTCCAGTCCGCCTTATCACCGTAGAAACTACGCCCGTTGCCGCGGTGATCGAGATAGACCAGTTGCGCCACCTCGCGCAGCGCATCGAAGCGCGGCTTGAACGTGGCATGGTCGCCCCCCCGGCCCGCCATGCAGCAACAGCAAGGTCGGCCGGTCGCGCATCGTCTTGCCGTCGGGCACAAGCTTGGCGCCATCGACATCGAAAAACAGCCGCGCCCCGTTCACCGTCACGAACATCGTTCTATTCCTTCGCGTCCAGGATCAGCCGCACCAGCCGGCCGACCTGCTGGCCGGTCACCTCGCGGCCACGCTGATCGGTATCCACCCGATGCACCAGCACCGCATCCAGCGCCGGCAGCACCAGCACCACATGCCCGCCCGCCCCCAGCGCGGCATGGGAGCCCGGCGGCACGATCGCCTGCGGGAACAGAATGCCCTCGCGCCCCACCCACCACATAAAGCCATACGCCCCGCCGGTGCCGGCATCGGAATACGGCAGCACGCTCATCCGCACCCAGTGCGCCGGCACCACCTGCGCGCCACCGGCGCGGCCCTGGCGCAGGAACAATTCGCCGAACCGCGCCAGATCGCGCGCCGTCATCCGAAACGGATAGGCCGGGTGATCGGACTCGCTGAGCGCCACATACTGCCCATCGGTCTCCGGCCGGAAATCCTCCATGCCGCAGGGCCCAGCGATCCGGCTGGCGAATTCGGCGTGGATATCGCAGCCGGTCAGCCTGCGGAAGATCGTGCCCAGCGCGTTGAAATCCCAGTTGTTGTAGCACCACGTCGTCCCCGGCCCGGCCGAGAACCGCGCCGGCTTGATCGAGATCATCCACGGCGATTCATAGCCGCTGGGATGGTAGATGCCCGACCGTGCGGTCAGCAGGTTCAGCACGGTGGCGAGCTTTTCCCGCTCGGTCAGCCCAAGCTTGTCGTCGATCCCCAACGTGGCGAGCGTGGCGCCGAGATCGATGCGCCCGGCCTGCTCGTGAATGCCGATCAGCGCCGACAGCAGGCTCTTGCGGATCGAATGCACGTTGTAGCGCCGGTCCACATGCCCCCAGGCCGAGACCACCCGTCCGCCACACACCAGCATCACCGCCGCACTGCCGGCGGCCTCGGCATGGGCGCGCGCCTGCTCCAACCCCGCCGACGACCAGCCCGCAGCCTCCGGGCTGGCCCAGCGCGGCCAGACGCCGATTGCCGTCATCGCGTTATCCATTGCCGCCTCCCGCAGATGCCGCGCGCATTTGACCTGGATTCCGCCGGCTTGGCCAATCGTTGCACGGACTCGGGCACCCCGGTATGCGTTGGCGCAACCAGGGAGGCAACCCATGCCACAAGCCGAAGCCGCACAGGCCGGATTCCTTGATCGCACTCGCACCATCGCCCAGCCGGGATTCAACCGCTGGCTGCTTCCGCCGGCCGCGCTGGCGATCCATCTCTGTATCGGCATGGCCTACGGGTTCTCGGTGTTCTGGCTGCCGCTGTCGCGCGCGCTGGGCATCAGCAAGCCGATCGCCTGCCCCAATATCGGCACATTCCAGGCCTTGTTCGACACGCAGTGCGATTGGCGGGTGTCCGACCTCGGCTGGATGTTCACCCTGTTCTTCGTCTTCCTCGGCTGCTCGGCCGCGGTGTTCGGCTATTTTGTCGAGACCAAGGGGCCGCGCAAGGCGGGCATTGCCTCCGCGTTGTGCTGGTGCGGCGGGCTGCTGATCTCGGCACTCGGCGTCTGGCTGCATCAGTTGTGGTTGCTGTGGCTGGGCTCCGGCGTAATCGGCGGCATCGGGCTGGGGCTGGGCTACATCTCGCCGGTTTCCACCCTGATCAAATGGTTCCCCGACCACCGCGGCATGGCCACCGGCATGGCGATCATGGGCTTCGGCGGCGGCGCGATGATCGGTGCGCCGATGGCCGACCTGCTGATGAACGCCTTCGCCTCGCCCACCTCCGTCGGCGTCTGGCAGACCTTCGTGGCGATGGCGGCGATCTATTTCGTGTTCATGATCTCCGGCGCCCTGGGCTACCGGGTGCCGCCCACCGGCTGGGTGCCCGAAGGCTGGGTGCCGGCCGAGCATCGCGACGCGATGATCGCCGAGGGCCATGTCCACCTGAAGGCCGCGCATCGCACCAAGCAGTTCTGGCTGATCTGGGCGGTGCTGTGCCTGAACGTCAGCGCCGGCATCGGCGTGCTCGGCATGGCCTCGCCGATGCTGCAGGAGATGTTCGGCGGCGCCCTGATCGGCAAGCCACAGATCGGCTACACCGCGCTCGACGCCGGGCAGCGCCAGGCGATCGCGGCGATCGCGGCCGGGTTCACCGGGCTGCTCTCGCTGTTCAACATCGGCGGGCGGGTCTTCTGGGCCTCGCTGTCCGACCGGATCGGGCGCAAGGCGACGTATATGACGTTCTTCCTGCTCGGCATCGCTCTGTACGCCGCCTCGCCCTGGGCGGCGCGCAGCGGCAGCCAGGCGCTGTTCGTGGCGTTCTTCTGCGTCATCCTGTCGATGTACGGCGGCGGCTTCGCCACCATTCCGGCCTACCTGGCCGACATCTTCGGCACCCAGTTCGTCGGCGCCATTCATGGCCGCCTGCTGACCGCATGGTCCACCGCCGGCATCATCGGGCCGACCGTGGTGAACTATATCCGCGAAGCGCAGATCGCCGCCGGCGTGCCGCGCGACCGGATCTATGACGGCACGCTCTACATCCTGGCCGGCATGCTGGTGCTGGGGCTGATCGCCAACCTCATGATCCGCCCGCTATCGGCGCACTGGTTCATGAAAAAAGAGGATGTCGCCGCCTTGCAGGCGGCCGGGCGCAGCACCGCGGTGGTGCAGGGCAGCTACGGCATCGGCAAGGGCGGCTTCGATCTGACGGCGATTGTCGCCTGGGCACCGGTGGCGCTGCCGATGGCCTGGGGGTGTGGATCACGCTGCAGAAGGCGGCGGTGCTTTTCCGATAGTGGGAAGGCAAGGCCAGGGCTCTGCCCTGGCCTTCCTTTTCAACCGCTAAACCGCCAGATCCAACAACCGTGCGGCCTCGACGAAATCGGCCGCCACCGGGTGGCGGTCGGAGGCCGTGACGTCGCCATCCGCGCGAAGGATCTGGCAGGTGCGCATGCCGGCGACGGTGGCGGCGTCGAGTTCGGCTTCGATGTCGGACAGGAAGGCGACTTCCAGCGTCGGCACACCGATGCCGATGGCCAGGCGGCTGAAGCTGTCGGGGTCGCTTTTGCGGCCGATTCGGGTATCGAAATAGGCGGCGAACAGGCCGGACAGGTCGCCGCCCGGGGCGTGGGCGAACAGCAGGCGCTGTGCCTCCACCGAGCCGGAGGAATAGCCGTAAAGCCGCACGCCGCGCTGTGACCAGCGTTGCAGGCAGGCGGGCACGTCGGGGTAGAGCACGCTGGCCAGGGTGCCGTCGGCAAAGCCCTCGCGCCAGATCAGACCCTGCAGCGTTTTCAGCGGCGCGGCCTTGGCGTCCTGGTCCATCCAGTGCAGCAGCGTGGTCAGCGGCGCCTGGCCGGGCACCGCCCGCGCGGTCTCGGCCAAAGCCTGCCGCACATCGTCATCGTCCCGGCCAACGAAATCGGCCAGCCGGGCCCTGGCATAGGGAAACAGCACCCCGCGCACATAGCCGATAGGCGTCGCCGTCCCCTCGATATTGGTGACGACGGCGACGGGCCTGAGGGTCGACAAGGCGGAGTCAGCCGACCTTTTCGGAGGACTTCGACGCCGGGGTGGCGCCCGGCCCCTGGATGTTGCCGGCCGGCTTTTCGGCGGTGGCTTCCATCGAGGCGTCGTTCTCCTCGGCCATGTTCTTCTTGAACGATTTGATGCCCTTGGCAAAATCGCCCATCAGGTTGCTGACCTTGCCGCTGCCGAACAGCAGCAGCACAACGAGCAGCACGATAAGCCAATGCCAGATGCTGAGTGAACCCATGGCGTCCTCCAAGTGGGCCTGCCGGGGACATGGTCGTGACGCCGGTCCCGTGCAAGCCGTGCTGCCCCGTTGCCTAGCCCGAAAGCCGGCGAAAGGCTAGCCTGTCGTTCACGCGAGGCAGAAACAGGAACCCCCAGATGTCCGACGGCACACTTTATATCGGCACCAAGCGCTACTCGTCATGGTCGTTGCGCGGCTGGCTGCCGGTGCTGTTGGCGGGGCTCGACGTGCAGGAAGTGGTGATCCCGCTGGCCGGCGGCAGCACACCGGGGGTGAAGGCGGTCTCGCCCGGCGGCACTGTGCCTTACCTCGAGCACAAGGGCGTCGCGATTTGGGAAAGCCTAGCGATCGCCGAGTATTGCGCCGAGATCGCGCCCGCCTTGTGGCCGGCTGACCGGGCGGCACGGGCGCATGCCCGGGCCATCAGCGGTGAGATGCATGCCGGTTTCCGCGAGTTGCGCATGGCGATGCCGATGGCGCTGTTCCGTCCGGCCGCCGGCACCTGCCGGACCCCGGGGGCATTGGCCGATATCGCGCGGATCGAGGCGCTGTGGGCCGACACGATGCAGCGCTTCGGCGGCGGGCCGTATCTGTTCGGCGCCAGCTTCACCAATGCCGACGCGATGTACGCCCCGGTGGTCGCCCGGTTGCTGACCTACAAGCCGGAACTTTCGCCTGCGTCGGCGGCCTATTGCGCGGCGGTGCGTTCGCATCCGCTGGTCGCACGCTGGTACGACGAGGCGGCCGGCGAGCCGGTGGGCTGGTACCTGGAGAAATACGAGAGCGCGCCGGCGTGATCGCCACTGGGCTCGACCATGCCGGGGTCGCGGTGCGCGACCTCGCGGCTGCCGGCGATGCTTGGGCGGCTCTGGGCTTTCAGGTCACCGCGGTGGCGCCGCATCTGCCCGGCGGCATCACCGGCAATCGCTGCGTGATGTTCCGCCACGGCTATGTCGAATTGCTGGGCATGCTGGGCGGGCACAGCGCCACGCTGGAGCGTTTCCTGGGCCGCTACGAGGGGGTGCATGTGCTGTCGCTGGCCACCACCGACGCGGCGGCGGCCGGGCAGCGGTTGAACCGCGAGGTCGTGCGCTCGGAGCGGGAGACCGCGGGCGGGGTCGCGCGCTTTGCCCGCGTCGTGCTGAGCGAGATGGAGCCAAGGGTGCAGTTGATCGAGCAGATCACGCCGGAGCTGGTGTGGCAGCCCGATCTGCTGCTGCACCCGAACGGCGCAAGCGAACTGTTGGCCGTGGTGATGACATCAGCCGAACCGGCGGTGGCAGCGGCGGCGCTTTCTTTGGCCGCCGGTGTGCCGGTGGTGCCCGATCCCGCCGGTGGCTATGCGTTGCGGATGAAAACGGGGGAGGTCCGGGTGGTGAGCGATATTGCAACCGTGTTTCCCGGGCTGACGGCCCCCAGGCTGCCCTTCGTCGGCGGCATCGTGGTCCGTGCCCCCGATCTCGCCGGGCAGATCGCGCACGCTTCAGGCGTGGCTATCCGGTTCGTGGCATGAGCCTGGATCTGGACGCCTATTTCGCCCGCATCGGCTACACCGGGCCGCGCGTGCCGACGCTGGCGGTGCTGCGGGAGATCTGCGCGCGGCAGCCGCAGGCAATCGCCTTCGAGAACCTGGATGTCACCGCCGGCGGCGTGCCGGAGATCGATCTCGACACCATCGCGGCGAAGCTGCTGCAGGCCAGGCGTGGCGGCTACTGCTATGAGCAGAACACGCTGCTGCAGGCGGTGCTGGAGGCGTTGGGCTTCACCGTCACCGGGTTGGCCGCACGGGTGCGGTTCCGCATGCCGGCGGATTACGTCATGGCGCGCGGCCATATGACCCTGCTGGTGGAGTGCGCCGAAGGCCGGTTCCTGGCCGATTCCGGGTTTGGCGGGCTGACCCTGACCGCGCCGCTGGTGCTGCGGCTGGATGAGCCGCAGCAGACGCCGCACGAGACTATGCGGATCGTCGATGCCGCCGGGGAATACCGGGTGCAGGCGCATATCGGCGGCGAGTGGGCCGACCTGTATCAGTTTGACCTCGCGCCGCATTTCAACCCCGACTACGTGCAGCAGAACTGGTACACCGCCACCCGGCCCCAGGCGCTGTTCCGGCACAATGTGATCCTGACCCGCCCGGTGCCGGGTGGGCGGTATGCGCTGTTCAACCAGACGCTGACCTTCCGCCCGCTCGGTGCGGCCCCGCAGCGGCGGACGGTGAGCGGCGCCGCTGAGATGGGACAGGTGTTTGCCGAGGTGTTCGGGCTGGAGGTGCCGGCCGAAATCGTCGCTGCTGCGGCCGAAGTGGCGGCGTCCGGCGGGGTCAATCCGGCGTTCGGCTGAGTTCCTCGGGGATCGCGGCGATCGCGTGCCGGCGTAGCCAGGCCGAGACCGAGGGCGAGGCCGTCAGCACGCAGAACGGGATTGCCAGCGGCAGGCCGATGGCGAACGGCGCCGCCCACAGCACCGCCGTCCAACCGGCGGCGGCGAACCCCGCGAACACCGCGATGCCGAACAGCGAGTGCGGCCAGAAGAGGCGTGCCGCCTCGGCCCAGGTTACGCCGCGGTCGGTGCGGTTTTGCGGCAGCCAGCCGGCGCGGCGGCCGAGCGCTAGGCGCAGCATCGCCAGCGTCTTGTTCGGCTGCGCAATGGCATCCAGCAGCAGGGTAAACCCAACCTCTGCCAGCGCCCCGCCAGCAAAACGCGTGCCGCCGCCATAAGCGCCACGCCGCGCGGCGAACACAAATACTTCGACATAGCCGAGCAGTTTCGGGCTGTACAACGCCAGCGCCCAGGCCCAGGCGATCGGCGCCACCTCCCCGCACGGATCGCCCGCCGCAGCACTCCACGCCGCCAGCGCCAGGATCGCGGTATAGAACGGCGCTCCGGCAAACAGCAGCACCGCCTGCACCAGCTGCCAACGCCCCACCGGCCTCAGCCCCGGCAGCCGCAGCAGCCAGCGATATTGCAGATTGCCGGCCAGCCAGCGGGAATCGCGGTGCAGAAACTCGGGCAAAGCGGGCGGGTTGGCCTCCTGCGAGCCATCCTCACCGGCCCACACCGCCACGCCGTAACCCGCCGCACACAGCAACGCCGCCTCCACCTGATCATGCGACAGGATGGTACTGCCATCGGGCAGCGGCGACAGCCTGCCGTGGGCGCGAAAGGCATCGACGCGCAGCACCGCGTTATGCCCCCAATACGGCCCCTCCATCCCCTGCCACCAGCTTTGCCCGGTGGCCCAGACCCGCATGCCCGCGCGCATGCCGAACTGAAACAGGCGCGGAAACGCCGAGGTCGCCGGCAGCCCGACGGTGAGGTGTTGCACAATCGCCAGATGCGGTTCCGCCTGCATCATCCGCACCAGCCGCAGCACTGCCGCCGGCGACATCACCGAATCGGCGTCGAGCATGATCGCCAGGTCCACCCCCGCGGCATGATGCTCAAGGAACTCCATCACATTGCCGGCCTTGAATCCGGTATTTTCGCTGCGGCGGCGGTAGAACAGCCCGGTGTCAACCATGGCCGCCTCTTCCGCCGCCGCCAGTCCGGGGTCCATCGTGTCCGAAATGACCCAGGCCACGAACCCGCCATAAGGCGACAACGCCGACAGCAGGCCCTGGAGTGGCGGGATAACGACCGCCATATCCTCGTTGCGCACGGTCACCAGCAGCGCGGTCTTCGCCGTGATACCGCCATGTTCAAAATCGCCGGGGACCGGAAATGCCGCGGCCGGCGGGTCGCGAGCGAACACCAGCAACGCAAAGCCGGTCAGCGCGTTGCCAACGCAGATGCCAAGCCACGGGGCGGCGGGAGCGAAACAGACGAGGATCAACGTCTTGGGCAGCGTCCAGCCCCCGGTGGCCAGCGTGCTGGCCATCAACCAGAACAGCGCCAGCGCGCTGCTTATCGCGATCGCGAACCAAATGGCTCGCCGCAGGATCGTCACGCCTTGTCGCAAACCCGTCCCCCCCGGTAATCTCGCGCCATGCACACTCAGAACGCTGCCATGGTCCTGCCGCCACGCGAAGGCTTCGCGCCGGGCGGGACAGGGGCCATCGGCCTGCTGCTCGAACGCCTCGCCGGCGCCATGCCGGGCTGGCATAACACGGTCATCGGCATGGAACCGAGCGGCTTCGGTCATGTTGACTACCGGCAGGCGAAATTATCCTGGCTGCCGGCGCAGCAATGGCGGCGTTACGCGGGCGGCGTCCTGGCCGAAATGCGCCGGCTGAAGCCCGCAATCATCGAGGTGCATAACCGACCAGATGTGGCATTGTTCCTGGCACAGCGCCTGCCGTCCACCCCGGTCTGCCTGGTGCTGAACAACGATCCCCAGGGCATGCGCGCCGCCCGCACCCCCGCCGAGCGCACGGCGCTGTTCGCCACCCTGGCGCTGGTCGCGAATTCGACCGACTGGCTGCGCCGGCGGCTGCTGGAAGGCGTCAGCCAAGGCAGTGCCGTGGTATTTCCCAACTGCCTCGACTTGCGCACAGTTCCCAGCTCCCCCTCCGAGCGCGACAAGGTCATCCTGTTCGCCGGCCGCGTCGTCGCCGACAAGGGAGTCGATGCCTTTGTCGAAGCCGCCGGCATCGCACTGCCGCGCCTGCCCGGCTGGCGGGCGGAGATCATCGGCGGCGACCGGTTCCGCGCCGACAGCCCGGAAACCGATTTCACCCGCGCCCTGCGCCCCCGCGCCGCCGCGGCCGGTGTGGCCATGCTCGGCTACCGCCCGCACGACCAGGTTCTGGCGGCAATGAGCCGCGCGGCGGTGGTGGTGGTGCCCAGCCGCTGGCCGGAGCCGTTCGGGTTGACGGCGCTGGAGGCACTGGCCGCCGGCGCCACCCTGCTGTGCAGCCAGACCGGCGGGCTGCCCGAGGTCTGCGGCGACGCGGCAGTGCCGGTCTCCGCCGAGGACCCGTCCGGGATGGCCGAAGCGATGGTCCGCGTCGGCAGCGATGCCTCACTACGGGCAAACTACGAGGCGGCCGGACGGGCACGCGCGGCCTTGTTCGACGTGTCGATCGCCGGGGCCACGCTTTCGGCGCTGCGGGCCGATGTGCTGAGCACATGGCCGCGCCGGACATCGCGCCCTATATAGCGTTCAAACCTGCTCCAGATCGCGGAAACCCACCATGTCGGACATTACCCAAGTTCCCGTCACCGTCCTCACCGGCTATCTCGGCGCCGGCAAGACCACGCTACACAACCGCATCCTCACCGAGAATCACGGCAAGAAATACGCCGTCGTGATCAACGAATTCGGCGAACTCGGTGTGGACAACGACCTCGTGGTCGATACCGACGAGGAAGTGTTCGAAATGAACAACGGCTGCATCTGCTGCACCGTGCGCGGCGACCTCATCCGCATCGTCAACGGCCTGATGAAGCGCCGCGACAAGTTCGACGGGATCATTATCGAGACCACCGGCCTGGCCAATCCCGCCCCGGTCGCCCAGACCTTCTTCGTCGATGAGGGCGTGAAAGCGAAAACCCG